>JBEBYB010000101.1:0-10189 GCA_040391295.1 Phenylobacterium sp.
GCGCGCCGCGGCTCGCAATAACTGATCGCGCTTAAAAACAGGGCTCGATCGGACGATTTCGTAGTGTCGGGCCGAATATAGAAGGCCGTGTGCTGTTTCTTGCCGAAATTGGTGAAGCCGACATTGATGACTTTAACTTGCCAGTATCGACGTTAGGCTGCCGGCACCCTTTAAAGCATGCTGGCCGGAGAGGTGAGGAGCAGGGCGACCAAGCTTGCTTGCCGACTGACCCCCGTTTTCTGGAAGATGTTGCGCATATGAAACGCCACGGTTGTCTGGGCGATTCCCAGGGTGACAGCAATTTTTGCCGGTGAATCGCCTGTGGCCAGGGCTCCCGCGACCAGGCATTCTGCCGGCGTAAAGCCGAACAGGGAGGCCAACACATCGGGCGACGGGGCCGGCGCCCCGGCAAGATCGGTAATGAATAAAGCTAGAGCCAGTCCGCCTTCCTCGCAGGCCGCCAGCTTGCAGCCCACCATCATCAGGCTGTGCTGATGATCGTCATAGGGAAGGTTGAAGGAGGAAGCGCCGCCTTCCTCCAATTGGTCGAGCATCTCACTAAGCCATGTGGACAGGCTGGCTTTCCGGCCTGAGGCGCGGGATGCCTGATCCAAGGCGGCCCGGAGTTCCGGGCAAAGCGCTGCCAAAGATCTGGCTGCTTGATTGGTGAAGGTTGCTTCCTGCTTACTGTCAATTAGTATGATGCCTGTAGATATGAGGTCGAGAACTGCAGCCATCCCGGGGTCATTTGTCAGCTTGTTACTGGTCAGCGCAGCGAGGTTATTTGCACGTCGGGGGTGTTCGCGTATCCGGGTGATCTGCCGCAAGCGTGCCTGCACCGTCGCCAGCATCAGGTCGAAATCGACGGGTTTGGTCAGGTAGTCATCGGCGCCCATGCGCTTGCCTTCCACCACTTGCCGCCGATCAGCCAGCGCGGTCAGGAAAATGAAGGGCGTTTCGGCGTAATCTTTGCGGCTGGTCTGGAGGCGGCGCAGCAGTTCATAACCATCCATGCCGGGCATGGAGATGTCGCACAGGATCAGGTCGGGACGGACGGCCTCCAACTGGAGCAGCGCATCCTCTCCATCGACCGCTTCGATCACGCGATAGCCGGCATCTTGCAATTCTTCAGCCAGATCGCGGCGGAGCGCTGCTTCATCCTCGATGCACAAGATCAGGGGGGCGTCGGTGTCGGGGCGAAGCGCGGCGGTCATGCCAGGCCATCCGCAAGCGGTAGGGACAGGGTGAACGCAAGTTCCCCAGCACCGACTTCCTGAAATGTCACATCACCATCCTGTAGTCGCGCCAGGCTTCTGGCCATGTAGAGACCGATGCCGGCGCCGTTTTTTTCTTTCACATCGTCCGTCCGGAAATAACGCTCAAACAAAAGGTCACGGTCCTGCGGGGCGATGTGGCCCTCATTGACGACCGTGCACCAGGCCTGGTGCTCTGATTGGCCGACGGTAATGCGAATGACGGTATCGGCCGGAGCATATTTGGCGGCATTCGACAGAAGATTGCCGATAATATGCTCGGTATGGATAGGGTCGCACTGGACGACCCCCGGGCATGTCTCGTCCAGAATGAAGTGGCGATCTGGCGTGTCTTCCTGTTGCCGACGTAGCGCTTCCTGCGCAACCTGGCCGAAACGCCGGAACGTGGTGCGCTGCTCGAGCTGGCCGGCATCCAGCCGGGCGGCGCCCAGCGTGCTTTCAACCAGACAAACAAGACGGGCAAGGGCGTGACGCGCCTTGTTGCCGCGCTCGACCAGTTCGTCGGGTTCAATACTGTTCGCGCGCCGGACCAAGCGTTGGAGGGCGGAATCCGCAATGGCCAGCGGGGTGCGGAACTGATGGGAGATCATGGCGGCGAAATTGCGATAGACATCCGTTGCGGCGCGCTCCCGGGACAAAGCGGCGTTGAGCTCTTGCGTCCGCTTTTTGACCTCCCCTTCCAGATAATCACGGCGTTCGCTGAGTGCGTGCCGGGCTGTATGCTGCTGCGTATTGTCGGAGATCAACAGGATCGCACCAATGATGCTGTCACCATCGCGCAATGGGAAACAGCGCAGGTCGAGATGGCTGAGCGTGGCGTCCAGGCTGCGAAAGAAGGTCTGATCGACGAGGGTCGCCAGGTCTCCTTGCATCGCCCCGGCTATGGCCGCTTCGATCGGGCCGCTGCGGAAGAAGTCCTGGGCGTGGCCTAATCGATCGCACAGGGCCTCCTCTGGGGAGACCTCGAACATGGCGGATGCCGCCTGGTTCCACATCGTGCAGCGATGGTCCGGATCGACGGCGATAATGGCTTCGCTGCTGGATCGAACGAGCAGTTGCGAGAAAGCACGTTCCCGCTCCAGTAGGCGGGCTCGCAGACGAGCGCTGCGGGTTGCTTGCACCAAGTGCCGGGTCATGCCCAGACCGGCGACGAAGATGACGGCCAGCGCGAGGATGATGAGGGATATTTCCTGGCGGAAATGGTCGAGCTTTCTGCCGACGCTTTCCCATTCGCCGACCATCGCCTTATTGGCGGCCAGGACAAGCGTTGCGTCATAAGGCGCCAGTATCGCGTGAACCTCGGCTACTTTGTTCGTCTCGCCAACACCAATGCGCGTCGTCAGGGCGGTGAGCGCCTCCTGTTCCTTCGTGATCCGGTCCAGGGCGGGGGAAAGCTGCAGCAGTTCCATCGCCCGGCGTTGAGGTCCGTCATTCAGAACGCTGAAATGGCCCAGGAAGGTGTTGAGGCTTCGATCGACGTCGCTCTGTTTCCGTTGGCCGAGCGCCCGGAACGTCACCGCCTCCTGCAACTGGTGACTGGACACCTGCGCCCGTGAGATTACCCAGAGCATGTTCTGGGTGGCTTCGATGCGCATATTCCGGTCGATCGCGGACAGGCGCATGAGTGAAAAGGCGACGAAAACCGCAAAAATCCCAATTGTCAGCGCCGGTACGACAAGACCGAAGAGGTTTCTATTCAGGCTCATTATCGGATTTCCAGCGCTTGAAGCTGCCAGACCCAGCGATAATCATAGCGGATGTCTTGAAGCTCCGGCTTCTGGTCGCGCGGATAAACGATCCACAGCGGACCCTTGTGCGAGAGGTTCAGCGGCTTTCCGTCCATCTGATAGGCGATGATGGCGTCGAAACGCTCAAAATCGGACAGCGGGATATCGACGGCATAATTGTTGCCGGCGATGGCGGTCAGGGTCGTGCTTTGCGCGCCGAGGCTCCGCAGAAAATCTCGAAGCAGAAATCCTTCGAAGCGATGCACGCCGTCCGTAACCGATGTCGATGTTTGCAGGGTGACCGATGGCAGTGCCCGCAGCATGGCCATATCGAATCGTGCGACTTGGTCGCCATTGGTGCGGGACAGTGCGCCGCGGACTTCCAGGATGACGTCGCCCTGAGGCGTGGCTAATTGAGCCGGTTCCGTAATGTGTACGGTTTTATTTTTGCAAGATGAAAGTGTGAAGGCCAAGGTCAGGCTGATAATAGTTGCTGATAACTTGGACACGGTTCGTGCAATCCCCTCATAGTTAAAGGGCGGATATTATTTTTCCGCTAAATATTTGACGGGATGGCTGCGCTGCGCTTCCGCAATTTAAAGACGAAATTTAAATACGCCAAGGCGGATTGACCGTGCGCCTCCAATTTCATCATGCAGACAGGATGGCCTACCCCCCCACAGGGCAATCTGGTTTCAATATTAGTAAACGGCGCTTGCATGACGCCATGTTGGGCGAGGCGATGCCGGCTCAGGGCTGCGCAGGCCCGCCTTTCAGAGCTCTCAGTTCGGATCGGAAATTGCTCTGACCGGCCAGCACATCAACCTGACGCAGCGACGATCTTTTTCGGCCCGTGGCGCTGCCTCGCCATTGTTCTATTCATCCAAAATGGTCCTCGGACCAACATAAGAGACGGAGCGTTCCAGGAGCGCAGACCAGTCCCTGTTCAAACAAACGGGGCCGAATGCGCGCGCTATCGATAGGAGTGCAACGAGCGTAGCGGGGGCGAAGCATTCGTGTGGGATTTTAGCATAGCGCGGGCAGTCGGCCTGATGGGCCGGACCATGCCGTTCCTACTCTTGCGGCTGATCGTCTATATCGGGATCTCGCTGGCTTATATGGTGGTGACGGCTCTGGGAGCCGGGATCGGCTATGGCGTCGGCAGCGTGGGCCATGCCGCGGGGCAGGGCAGCGGCGCTCTGTGGGGCGGGATGATCGGCTTTGGTCTGGTCGGCGCGGTCATGTACTGGGCGCGCGAATATCTGCTCTATATCGTGAAGGCTGGGCATATCGCCGTGCTGGTCGAGTTGATCGACGGACGCGACTTGCCGGCCGGTCGGGGGCAGATCGATTATGCCACCGGCATCGTTAAGGGCCGCTTCGCGCAGGCCAGCACGCTGTTTGCGCTGGATCAGTTGGTGAAGGGCGTCATTCGCGCCGCCACCGGGCTGATCGGCGGTTTGATGTCCTTTCTGCCGGGGGCGCAACAGCTTCGCGTTATTTTGCGGGCGTTGCTGCGCGTTGCGGTCGGCTTTCTTGACGAGGTCATCCTGGCGCATGCCATCCGCACCAAATCGGACAATGGCTGGGCGTCCGCGCAGGAGGCGCTGATCCTCTATGGCCAGAACTGGAAAGTGATGCTGCGCAATGCGGCGTGGCTGATGGTGATGATCTACCTGTTCAGTTTCGGCGTGTTCTTGGCGCTGCTCGGGCCCGCGTCTTATCTGGTTTACCTGATGCCCGGCGCATGGTCGCTTGGCGGGTTGCTCCTTGCCGTGCTGTTGGCCTGGAGCATCAAGGCGGCGGTGCTCGAGCCCTTCGCCGTGACGTGCATGATGCAGGTCTATTTCAAGGCGATCGAGGGCCAGCAACCGGATGCGGAATGGGATGCTCGACTGGAGCAGGTGTCCGGCCATTTTCGCAAGATAAAAGCGAAGGCGCTAGGCGAACCGACCACCAAGATCGGTGTCAAGATATGATCGGCCCAACTTCGCCCCGGGGAGCCGCGTCGCGGCCGGCGAGTCCGGCACAGGCCCTGTCAGGGCAAATGCACCCTGTGACGGCCCGCAAACCCAAACCCGATGATCCCTTCCGCGGGTTCGACTCCTCAACCACCTCAACCAGGAATGCTATCTCGCCAGCCGCCAAGATTTCAAACTCCGACGGCTGAGCCGCCTTGGCCGAGTGGCGGCAGATCGCAGCCTAACGGAAGCTCTGGGGAGGGCTTCGTACGCCGAACCGGAGACGATGGCATTGGACTGACCGTACCTCGCGGCCGGCGCGGGCTTCAGCCGGTGAATGGTTCGTCGGCGGTCCCGGGACCGCAGACGTCCTGCACGGCGCTTACGCAAAGGATGCAATATGGGTGCGAACGAAGCTGCCGTGCGGTCACAATCCATCGTGAACCGCGTTAAAGGCATTCCACTCAAGCCAAAAGAAGAATGGCCGATCATTGCGGATGAGAAAGCGGGCCTCGCAAGGCCTATGCTTTCCTATGTCGCCATCATCGCCGCGATACCGGTCGTCGCCCAGCTGATTGGCTCCCTGGTCTTGGGCTATTTGCTACTGGTGATCACCTACAGGCCGCCGATCGTGGCTGCGCTAGGCGCTGCGATTGGCCTATATATCCTTTCGCTGATTGCGGTGGTGGTGATCGCCCTGATGATCGACGCCCTAGCCCCGAAGTTCGGCGGGAGCAAGAATAGGTTCAGGCGTTCAAGGTCGCGGCCTACGGCAGCACGGCCGCGTGGCTCGCTGGGGCGGCGGCCCTGGTTCCTGCGGTCGGGTTTCTCGCCATCCTGGGCGTTTACAGCCTCTATCTTCTCTATCTGGGGGTGCCGGTCCTGATGAAGGTGCCGAAAGAAAGGGCGCTCGGCTACATGGCCGTCGCCGTCATTCTTGCAGGCGTTCCGTTCATCGTCATCGGCGCGGTCACACGTCCCCTTGGCGTCATGATGAGTGGCCGAAGCGCGCCCGGCTTGGCCGCCAGCTCCGCTTTGAAAGACAGGAAGCTGTCCTTGCTTGGCGTGTGCGAAGTCAACCTTGGCGAGATGGAGCGGGCCCTCGCGCGCGCCGAACAGGTGTCGCGCGGGATTCAGGCCGGCACGACGGTCGTGGTTCCCGCCGAAAAGTTGGCGGGGTTTCTGCCCGAAACTATCGGACGTTTTCGCCGCACCTCTATCGAAAGCAGCACTGTCGGGACTACGGAGATGGGCGGCTCGCGGGTCGAAGCCCGCTATGAAGCCGGCGACGAGCATTTCGAACTGCCCATCGTCGACATGCCGCTTGTTAGCCCTATGGCGGCAATGGGGTCGGCCAGACGGGTGCGGAGCGAACGCAAAACAGAAACCGGCTATGAGCGGACCCATGTCGTCGACGGCGACTTCGTCACCGAGGCGTGGGATGGAGCGTCCAACCGGGGCAACTACAGCACCATCGTGGGCGAGCGGTTCTCCATCACGGCAAGGGGGCGCGTGTCCGGCATGAATGACCTGACGGGGGCCGTCGCGGCGACCCGTCCGGCGCGCATCGCCCGGCTCGCCGGATAGAAGTTCCGGGGAGGGCCGATCCCATGCCGAACTCGTCTTCGGCAGGCGCGGGACGCGGTGTGAATTCCTGAACGAGTGGCCCCCCGACGATGGCCTGTTGGTCTGTTGGGGGGCTTGATTGAAGTGATGGGAAGGGCGGCATGAGCAAACAGGGCGTTTCACGTCGGAGCCTGTTGAGGACAGGTGCGGGGGTCGGGCTGGCGGCGCTGGTTCTGGGAGGGGGCGGCTTCGCCCTGCACAGTTGCAGGCGCGAAGGCGGGCTGGATTTCGGCGAAAACGGGCTGGATGATCCCTATGAGATCTGGCGGCAGGTTCAGGCCGCCTTGAGGACCAGCCCCGATCATGCGGTTGGCCGGGCCGGGGCGCTGGTCGCTGCAGGAGACATCGCGGCCATTCATCGCTTCGTCCGCGATGAGATCCGTCTGGTTTCGGGCGCCCCGACACGTTTGCGGCTCGGCTCGCAGGTGAAATGGGGCGCGCGGGCCGCCTTGCGGGCCGGGGCGGGCACCGCGCGGGAAAAGGCGGAAATCCTCGCTGATCTGATCCGGCGAACGGGGCGCGAAGCCAGTGTGGTGGAACTGGCGGAGATCGGGCGCGAGGCGGACAACGGCGTCTTCTATCGTGACTTCTCGTCCGTCTTCGCCCCGAAGGTGGGCCAGGGACAGGTCGAGCGCTGGCGCAAGGCGCTGGGCCAGCCGGATTTGAACGTGGATCTTGCCGCCCCTGAACGAGAGGCCCTCCAGCTTGCGCGAGATCTGCGCTTGCAGATCTCGGCGCAGGAGCGTGAGCGCATCGCCCGGCTCAATTATAACGACCGGATCGAGGGGGCTGCGCCGGTCGTGCGTTTCACCGAGCCGGGGCAAGGTGCGTTCCTGGCCGACCCGATTCGTCCCGATGCGGAGTTGGCGTCCGTCGGAACGACCAGCGTGCGTGAAGCGCGTGAGACGACCGGCATGCTACCCGTATCCGTCAGCCTGACCGCGACGGTGCTGGATGAAACCATTGCCCCCTTTGAAATCGCCCGCGCGGAATGGACGGCCGACGAGGTCGCCGGTCGCCAAGTGCGGATCGGCTTCAAGCCATTCGGCGACACTCATTCTGTTCTGGTGTCGCCGATCGGCGACCTGCGGGCCTTCACGCCCTTTCTGAGTATTCAGGCGTTGGATGGAGAGGCGCTGGATCCCGCGCGCGCCGTGGTGATGGGCGAGAGCTTCACGCTGGAGGGAGACCGCATCAGCCAATCCGATACGGGCGTCGTTCGGATGAACGGCGCCCCGCTTGATGACAGCCCGCCTTCCGGCCGGGCGGGCGACGTCGCGGCCATCGACGTGGAGGCCGACGCCTCGCGCTTTCCCGACATGAGGTTGTTTGTCCGGCCCAGGACGTCTGATGGCGCAATCGTCGACGGCCTGACGGCCAGCGACTTCGCCCTCGCAGATGAAGGCAGCGCCGTCAGCCATCTGCTGCATGACCGCGAGCGTGCGCCTCACATCCTGTTCCTGGCCGATGCCTCCGCTTCGATGCCCAAGGCCTTCATCGGCGCCGGCGTATGGGAGCTGGGCGCGGCTATGAAGACGCTGATCAGCTCAATCGAGACCATGGCGAAATCCGTGCATCCCCGTGCGGTGGTGACGGTGCAATCCACCGACTCCAGAATGTGGAAAAACCTGCTCAGCCATGTCGGCTCTTCGGCCAATCTGATCGTCTATGCGACCGATGGAGATCTGGAAGGAGCGCCTCCCACCGCCGCGCAGATCGCCGCCCTGGCCGCCGGTCCCAAGGCCATTGTGATGGATGTGAACGCCAGGCTGGAACGCCGTAGGGAACGGGAGGGCGACCAGAACATCTTCGACGCCATGGCCCAGGCGACCCATGGCGTGGCCCTGAACGTCGCGGCCGATGACACGGCCGAAGTGGAAGGCGCTATCCGGCGTTTCCTCGGGGAAGAGACCCAAGAGCTTCCCTATGTTCTGACCTATCGCGGGCCGGTCTCAGCGACCGGCGTCCGCAAGGCCGGCGTCGCCATCAACAAGGCCGCCGGCGAGGCGACCTATGAGATCGGCGCCGCCTCCGCGCCCGCCCGCAAGGTCTGTGCGCTGCACCTCACCATTCGGATCGGCGGGCATGAAATTCAGCGGCGGCTGGCCGGGCAGGATGGCCGCGGCGGCATGACGCCGGACAAGCAGAACGAACTGCACGGCGCGGTGTTGGGCGACCACCTGATTGCGCTTGAAGGCCCGCCGCCGTCGCTATCGACGGTGCTGGACGACATCATCACCGTCCGGCTGTCCACGGAGCAGTTGGACAAGACCGCCCGCGACAAGAGCAAGTCGTTCGACGACATAGTGGCGGTCCTCGACAAGGGGCTGTTCAGCTTGCCGAAGGAACAGGCCGCCCTGCTGATGCGCTCCGCTCCGCTGTCCGGCAAGGATTTCGCCTTTGCCGAACAGGGCATGCGGGTGGTGCTGCATTCGCAATATCCGATCGTGAACACCGACCAGCTTGTTCGTCGGGTCGACATCCTGCCGTTCAGTCAGGCCTATGTCATCGCGCCCGACCGGGATGTCTTGCTGGAGAAGGCTTTCAACGCCTCCCTGATGCTGGCGGCGGGCGAGGGGGCGCTGTTCCCGGTGAACACAGGCGCTGCCCTGAAGGGCAAACCCTTGGCCGTTCTGACGACAGAGCTGCACCGCAACCAGACGCCGGCGCTGAGCGCTGACGCACAAGCCGCCTGGACACTCTTCACACGGCAACTCCGAGGCATGTTCCCATCGGGACATGTCGCCCTGACGGCGGCCGATGCCTCCACCCAGGCCAGTTGGGCGATCAGCTACGCCACCGGAGAGGTCTTCGCCATTTTGCCAGACGGCAGTGGCGGGGGACAACTCACGTCCGGCATGCAGCGGCAACTGGCTGAACTCGACAAGGCGCTCAGCCTTCTCAACCTGCTGGCGACGGGTGCGGGCGCGGCAGGGATGATCAGCGGGGCAGGGGGCGTCTCGCTGGCCATCGTGGGGGCCTATGGCCAAACGCTGGCGCGTCTTTACGCCGCCGCCTCGATGTCTGTCTTGATGACGGATTCCGGCGGAATGGACCCCATTATCCGGCAGGCGCTGGCAGGCCTGGCCTGCAATGTCGCGAAGACATTCTTCCTGAGCGGGTTCAGCGCAGGCGGAAAAGTGGCGGCCAACGCTGTGAACATCTTCTCAGCTACGGAAAGCCTATACGGCGCAACCGGGGGGGCGTCGCTGACGTTCTGTGCTGTTTAATTGGGTGCCTGGTGCGGTTCATTCGGCTCAGGACTTATAAGCCGCTTTTTGAATTCAATCCCGTACAAATACTAATTATAAATCACCAAGTTGTTGGCTTTCGAGGCCTCCAGAACGGCCTTGCACACTTTCGTGGTTCTCATGCGGGAAGATATGGCCACCGAGAACCACAGTTTGATGGATGGAAAGCTCCACCTTTAGGTCAGGCGGATGGCGCAACAGAGGCCTGAAATGCCTGACCGAGTTCCAAGCGGTCGCTGAGCTCCCGAACCTGCCCGTCGACCTCCCCCCGGCGGCGGATTAGGGGACTGGGACCCTTCAAGCGCCGGGACCGTCGTAGACGCCGCCGTGTGGGGCGCAAGGGATAGCGG
>JBEBYB010000102.1:0-10167 GCA_040391295.1 Phenylobacterium sp.
CCCGCCCCATTCGGTCCAGGAGCCGTCATAGACGGCGACCTGGTCCAATCCGAGCCGAGCCAGGGCCAGGGCCAGGACCGAGGCGGTGACGCCCGAGCCGCAACTGGTGACGATCGGCTTGGACAGGTTGACGCCGGCGTCCTTGAACACCGCCTTGAGATCGCGCTCGGACTTCAGAGTACCGTCGTCGGAGATCACGTCGTCCCAGGGGACATTGGCCGCGCCCGGCATATGGCCCGACCGCAGGCCGACGCGCGGTTCGGGCGCCTCGCCGGTGAAGCGGCTCGCGGCTCGGGCGTCGACGATGCGGCCTTTGCCGGAGGTCAGCAGGGCGCGGACGTCGTCGGCGTTGCGGACCAGGGCGGCGTCAAACATCGGCTCGAGTTCGGCGGCGCGCGGGAAGATCTCGCCGCCCTCGACCGGACGGCGTTCGGCCACCCACGTCTTTAAGCCGCCGTCGAGGACGTAGACCTTCGAATAGCCCATGACCCGCAGCGTCCACCAGACGCGGGCCGCCGAGCGGATGCCGTGGGTGTCGTAGACGACGATGTCGGCCTCGCGCGGCAGGCCCAGCGCGCCGGCCGCCCTGGCGAAGGCCTCGGGCGAGGGCAGCATGTGCGGCAGATCGCTTGAGCGATCAGCGATGGCGTCGATGTCGAAGAACACCGCGCCGGGGATGTGGGCTTGTAGATATTCCTCATGCCCCGAACGCCCTTCGGCCGGCATGAACCAAGACCCATCGACCACCCGGATGTCGGGCGCACGCAGGCGGTCGGCCAGCCAGGCGGTGGAGACGACGGGATCCATGCTTACAGCCACTTGGGAATGGGGAAGCCACGTTCCTTCAGGAACTCGGGATTGAAGATCTTGCTCTGGTAGCGCGAGCCTTGGTCGCAGAGGATGGTCACGATGGTGTGGCCAGGCCCCATGTCCTTGGCCATGCGGATGGCGCCGGCGACATTGATGCCGGTCGAGCCGCCCATCACCAACCCTTCGTGCTCGACCATGTCGTAGATGACGTTCAGCATTTCGACGTCGTCAATGCGGTAGGGACGATCGATCTTCAGGCCCTCCAGGTTGGCGGTGATCCGGCCCTGGCCGATACCCTCGCTGATCGAATTGCCTTCGGACTTCAGTTCGCCGTCCGCATACCAGGAATAGAGCGAGGCGCCGTAGGGGTCGGCCAGGCCGATCTGGATGTCGGACTTGCGGGCGCGAAGGGCCTCGGCGACCCCGGCCAGCGTGCCGCCGGACCCGACCGCCGAGATGAAGCCGTCGACCTTGCCGCCGGTCTGTTCCCAGATCTCGGGGCCTGTGGTCTCGACGTGGGCCATCCGGTTGGCGACATTGTCGAATTGGTTGGCCCAGACCGCGCCAGCCGGCTCCTTGGCGTTCAGTTCCTCGGCCAAGCGGCCGGAATAGCGGACATAGTTGTCGGGGTTCGAATAGGGCAGGGCGTCCACCTCGACCAACTCAGCGCCGAGCAGCCGGATCGCGTCTTTCTTTTCCTGGCTCTGGGTGCGCGGGATGACGATGGTGGCGCGATAGCCGGACGCCGCCGCGACCATGGCCAGGCCGATGCCGGTGTTGCCGGCCGTGCCCTCGACGATCCGCCCGCCGGGCCGCAGCAAGCCCCGCTTCTCGGCGTCGCGCACAATATACAGCGCGGCGCGATCCTTGACGGACTGGCCGGGGTTCATGAACTCGGCCTTGCCGAGAATTTCGCAACCCGTGGCCTCGCTCGCGCGACGCAGGCGGATCAGGGGCGTGTTTCCGATTGCGTCCAGGACGCTCTGTGCGACGGTCATGACCGTCTACTTAAGTGGCGCGGCGGTCCAAGAACAGGGGGATCAGGTCTTGGCGAGGCTTAGTTGCACCACATTGGTCCGGTTGGTGCGGAAGCCAGCCTCGCAATAGCTGAGATAGAACCGCCAGAGCTTGCGGAAGCGTTCGTCGAAACCGAGCTGGCTGATCTCGCCCCAGGCGCCTTCGAAGCGGCGGCCCCATTCGGCCAGGGTGTCGGCGTAGTCCTCGCCGAACCGGCTGATCCCGGTCCAGTCCAATCCCGAACGGTCGGTGATGGGTTTCAGCCGCTCCTCGGAGGGCAGCATCCCGCCTGGGAAGATGTATTTTTGAATGAAATCGGCTCGGCGGCGGTAGGCCTCGAATATCTCGTCGCGAATGGTGATGATCTGCAGGCCCGCGCGACCGCCGGGGGCCAGGACGTCGCGAATCTTGTCGAAATAGGCCGGCCAGTAGCGTTCGCCGACCGCCTCGAACATCTCGATCGAGGCCACGCGGTCGAAGCTGCCCTGGACATCGCGATAGTCGATCATGCGGATGTCGGCCTGTTCGGACAGGCCTTGGTCAAACATCCGCTTCCGGGCGAAGTCGAACTGTTCCTGGGAGATGGTGATGCCGGTGACCTTGGCGCCGACCTCCTTGGCCGCGAACTCGGCGAACCCGCCCCAGCCGCAACCGATTTCCAGAACGCTTTGCCCGGAGGCCAGCCCCATGCCCTGCGCCAAGGTGCGGTACTTGTTGGCCTGAGCCTGGTCCAGCGCCTGCCCGGCCTGTGCAAAGCGCGCCGAGGAGTAGGTCATGGTGGTGTCCAGCCAGCGGCAATAGAAGGCGTTGCCCAGATCGTAGTGGGCGTGGATGTTCTTGCGCGAGCCCTTGCGGGTATTGGCGTGCAGGCGATGGCCGACGAAGTTGACGGCGCGGGCCAGGGGATTGCCGAGCACCAGCTTGGCCAGCCGGTCGAAGTTCTGACTGACCGCGCACAATACGGTCGAGAGATCGGGCGTCTCCCATTCGCCGGCCATATAGCCCTCGGCGAACCCGATATCGCCCGAGGCCAGGACCCGGCGCATGAACCGGAAGTCGTGAATGATGATCCTGGCGTCGAAACCCGGCTCGGCCCCCTTGATCCGAAGTTCGCGGCCGGCCGGCGTGACGAAGGTCAGGGCTCCTGCCCGCCAGTTGAGGGCCAGGAGCCGCACCGCAAAGCGGAACGCGGCCGGGGAGCCAGCCAGTTCCGGGAGCCTGTGAAAGGCTCGGGGGGAGGCGGCCAGGGCCGCCAACGATGGTTCATGCGCCAGGCTCATGGCAACAACCCTCGATTTTCCTCTGGGCTAACACTGCATTTCAGATTGAAACGAATCAACTCCAACCCTCGGCCCACGGTTCCGCTAGGCGGGCGGATGCGGGCGGACACGTTTTCGCGCTTGTGAAGCGGGCGGACGCGCGCCACTTAGGCCGCTGCGGCGCCGCGACGCCGACGGCCAAAAAGCTCGGGAATGTCATGACCGTACTTACGCTCAATCGCTGGAATCTCTCGATCGGCGACGGCCAACCGTTGGTCGTGATCGCCGGACTGAACGTCATCGAGGACCTGGAGCAGACGCTGGACGTCGCGCGCCACCTGAAAGCGGTGACCGCCGAACTCGGGCTGCCCTTTGTGTTCAAGGCCAGCTTCGACAAGGCCAACCGATCCTCGGTGAAGAGCTTCCGGGGGCCCGGCCTGACCGAGGGGCTAAGAATCCTGGCCGAGGTGAAGGTGCAACTGAACGTGCCGATCGCCACCGACCTGCATGAGGTCGCCCAGGCCGAGCCGGTCGCCGCGATCGTCGATCTTGTCCAGATCCCCGCTTTCCTGTGCCGGCAGACCGACCTTGTCGTCGCCACCGCCAAGGCGGTCGAGGCGGCCGGCGGGCTGATGCACGTCAAGAAGGGGCAGTTCCTGGCGCCTTGGGACTGCAAGAACATTCTTCTCAAGATCAAGGAAGTGTCCGACGTCGGGGTGATCCTCTGCGAGCGCGGTAATTCGTTCGGCTACAACAACCTGATCGTCGACATGCTGGGCATTCCGGAGATGAAGAAGCTCGGCGCTCCGGTCACGATCGATGCGACCCACGCGGTGCAACTGCCGGGCGCCGATCCGCGTACCGGCGGCGCCTCGACCGGCGGTCGCCGGGACGGGGTGGCGGTGATCGCCAAGGCCGCCGTCGCGGTCGGGGCCAACGGGGTCTTCCTCGAATTCCACCGCGACCCGGACAAGGCGCTGTGCGACGGGCCGAGCTGCCTGCCGTTGGATGGCGCGCGCGATCTGCTCGCGAGCTTGAAAGCCATCCATGCGGCCGTGCAATAATCGGCGTAGGCTCTGAGCGCATGGACCTCTCGGCCCTTCAACACATTCTGTCCTCGCTGTCGGGGACGCGGATCGCCTGCGTCGGCGACCTGATGGTCGATCGTTTCGTCTATGGCGACGTCACCCGCGTCTCGCCCGAGGCCCCGATCCCGGTGCTGGCCCGCAAGCGCGAATTGGTGATGCTCGGCGCGGTCGGCAATGTGGCGCGCAACGCTGCGGCCCTGGGCGGCGAAGTCTGCCTGGTCGGGATGATCGGCGGCGACGCCGAGGGCGTCGAGGCCCTGCGTCTGATCAAGGCCGAGCAGGGCGTCGAGGGCTTCGTCGTCACCGACGCCAGTCGCCCGACGACCCTGAAGACCCGCTTCGTCTCCGGCGGCCAGCAGTTGCTGCGCGTCGATATGGAGACCAGCGGACCGGCGACCGGCGACGTCGAGCAGCGGCTGATCCGCACCGTGCGCGACGTGGCGCGCGACGTCGGCGTGGTGCTGCTGTCCGACTATGGCAAGGGCGTGGTCACGGCGGGCGTCATCGAGGCTTGCCGGGCTTCCGGCGCGGTGATGATCGTGGACTCCAAGGCCCGCAGTTTCGCCCGCTACGGCGCGGTCGACATCGTCAAGCCGAACGCCGCCGAACTGGCTCACGCCACCGACCTGCCGACCGCGACCGACGCCGAGATCGAAGCGGCGCTAGCCCACGCCCTGACGCTATGCGAGGCCAAGGCGATCCTGGTCACGCGGGCGGCCAAGGGCATTTCGCTGGCGGTGCGCGGCGAAGCGGTTCGGCATTTCCCCGGGGTCCCGCGCGAGGTGTTCGACGCCTCGGGCGCCGGCGATACGACGCTGGCGGCGCTCGGCGTGGCCCTCGCGGCCAAGGTCGACATCGCCGACGCGATCGCCTTCGCCATGCTCGCTTCGGGGGTGGCGGTCGGAAAAGCGGGGACGGCGGTCGTGACGCCGGAAGAGATGATCGAGGCCTCGATCAGCGCCCACATGGCGCCGGCCGAAGCCAAGATCGTGACCCCGCAACGGATGGCCGACGAGATCGCGCGCTGGCGGGCCAAGGGCCTGAAGGTGGGGTTCACCAATGGCTGCTTCGACATTCTGCATAAGGGCCATGTGGCCTATCTGGCCCAGGCGCGGGCCTGGTGCGATCGGCTGATCGTCGGTGTTAATTCCGATCGCTCGGTGCGGGCGCTGAAGGGCGAGGGGCGGCCGGTCAACGACCTGGAGGGCCGCGCAATGGTGCTGGCGGGCCTCGGCTCGGTGGACCTGGTCGCGCCGTTCGACGAGGACACCCCGATCAGCCTGATCGAGGCCGCGCGGCCCGACGTGCTGATCAAGGGCGCCGACTACGCCGAAAACGAAGTGGTCGGCGGGGACTTCGTGAAGTCCTACGGCGGAGAGGTTAGGCTGGCGCAGATCGTCGACGGCTATTCGACCACGGCCGCCATCGCACGGATGCAGGAGAAGGCATGACCCGTCGGATCATCTTCGTCACCGGCGGGGCCGGTTTCATCGGCTCCAACATCGTCGCCAAGTTGGCGGAGGACACGTCGCTGGACGTCGTGGTCTGCGACTGGCTGCACGAGGCCGAACTCGGCAAGTGGCGCAATATCGCCAAGCATCCGATCGGCGACTTCGTGGCGCCGGAGTCGATGTTCGAGTGGCTGGAGAAGCGCTGGCGCGACATCGAACTGGTGGTGCATATGGGCGCGGTGTCCTCGACCACCGAGCCGGACGCCGACAAGATCGTCCACGCCAACTTCACCCTGAGCCGCGACCTGTTCCGCTGGTGCGCCGACCACCAGCGGCGGTTCGTCTACGCCTCGTCGGCGGCGACCTATGGCGATGCGACCGATTTCGAGGATCGCGACGACATCGATTCGCTCGCCGCCCTGCGGCCGCTGAACACCTATGGCTGGTCCAAGGCGCTGTTCGACCTGTTCGCGGCCCGTCAGGCGGCGCGTGACTATGCGCCGCCGCAGTGGGTGGGCCTGAAGTTCTTCAACGTCTACGGCCCGAACGAAGAGCATAAGCACTCGATGAAATCGGTGGCGTCGCAGATCTGGCCGAAGGTGCGCGACGGCCACGCCGTGCAACTGTTCAAGTCGTATCGTGACGGGGTGCCGGACGGCGGGCAGACGCGGGACTTCGTCTATGTCCGCGACGTCGCCGATGTGGTCGGTTGGCTGGCCAAGAACGAACAGGTCAACGGGATCTACAATCTGGGTTCGGGCACGGCTCGGACCTTCGAGGACATGGCCAAGGCGGTCTTCGCGGCGGCTGATCGTGCGCCGGAGATCGAGTACACGCCGATGCCGCCGGCCATTCGCGACAAGTACCAGTACTACACCCAGGCCCACATGGAGCGCCTGCAGGCCGCCGGCTACAACCAGCCGATGACCGGACTGGAAGAGGGCGTCGGCGACTATGTGAAGCGCTACCTCTCGCAGCCCGACCCGTACCGGTAGGGCAAGGGCGGTCATGGCCGATCGTCCGAAGGGGTTTAAGCGTCTGGTCGCAGGCGGAGTGATCTTCACCCTGCTTCTGCTGGCCGCCGCCGCGTTCGTCTGGCGCGACGACATCCTGCGGACCAGGCTTGATCCCAAGGAACCGTTCCAGACCTACGATCCGCCACCAGCGCCCGACTATGCGACGAAGGCAGCCTGGGCGCTGCTGCCGGTCAATCCCGGGGCGCCGGCGCCGTCCGATCCCCCGGCCGACATCTTTTTCGTCGGGCCGACCACCTTCGATGGCGGCCGTCACTGGAACGCGCCGATCGACGACGCCAAGGCCGACCGGCTGTTCCGGGAGGTCATGGCCCCGAACTATGCCGGCCCGTTTGTCCGGGTGGGCAGAATCTTCGCCCCGCGCTACCGGCAGGCCAGCCTCTATACGTTCATGACCCTGCGCGACGACGCCAAGGAGGCGCGGCGCTTCGCCTATTCCGACGTGGCCGCAGCCTTTTGGCACTACGTCAAACACTACAATCAGAATCGGCCGTTCGTGATCGTGGGGGTGGAGCAGGGCGGCAACCTGGCCGCGCGCCTGCTGGCCGACGAGGTCGCGGCCCATCCCGAGCTGAAGGCTCGGCTCGCCGCAGCCTATCTGATGCAGACGGTCGTGCCGGCGAACTCACCGCCGATTCCGGCCTGTATCGCGCCTGGCCAGCCCGGCTGCCTGGCGGCTTGGATCTCGGTGTTCGAGGGGGAGCCGGAGCGGGCGCAGGCGATCTTGGACCGTTCGCTGGTCTGGGACCAGGAAGGTCAGTTGGTCAATCTCCAAGGTCGGGTTCCGCTCTGCTTCAATCCTCTGCTCGGCGCGGCCAGCAACGCTCCGGCGTCGGCGCGCCTCAGCCTCGGCGCGGCCAACGCCACCGGCCTGGAATGGGGCGCGCGGCCGGCCTTCCTGACCCGGCAGATTTCGGCGACTTGCGACAAGGGCGTGCTGCGCGTCTCGCGGCCCAAATCAACGTCGCTGAAGGCCTCAGGATCCTGGACGGATCGTCGCAAGGCGGCGGCCTACAACCTGTTCTATGCCGACATCGAGGCCGATGCGAAGGCCAGGGTCGCGGCGCTGGAAGCCCAGCGCGCGGACGCGCCAAGCTAGGCGCATTTTAGGGGGGGACTTTGCGTGAACCAATCGTCGTCGGTCCCAGGTCATCGTCCTCAAGTCGTCATTGTCGGCGGGGGTTTCGGCGGTTTGGCCGCGGCGCGCGAACTGGCCGACGCGCCGGTGGATGTGACCGTGCTGGACCGCCGCAACTATCATCTGTTCCAGCCGCTGCTCTATCAGGTGGCGACCGCGGCCTTGTCGCCCTCGGAGATCGCCTGGCCGATCCGGCATCTGCTGAGGCGGCAGGCCAACGCCCGGGTCGTGCTGGCCGAAGCGACGGGTGTTGATCTTGAGGCGGGCTGCGTGCGGACTACGGCGGGCGATCAGCCGTTCGACTATCTGGTGGTCGCCACCGGCGCGGCTCACTCGTATTTCGGGCGCCCAGACTGGGCGGACTGCGCGCCCGGCCTAAAGAGCATTGAGGATGCGACCGCGATCCGTCGCCGCGTCCTCAGCGCCTTCGAGAAGGCCGAGAATATGCCGGCTGGCGAGCGTGACGCCTTGCTGACGTTTGTGATCGTCGGCGGCGGACCGACCGGCGTGGAGATGGCCGGAGCGGTGGCCGAACTGGCGCGCGACGCCCTGGCCCGTGATTTCCGACATGTCGATCCGCGCGAGGCCAAGGTGGTGTTGGTCGAAGCCGGCGAGCGGATCTTGGCGGCCTTTCCGGAGGATCTGGCTGCCTATGCGACGCGGATGCTGGAGCGGCTGGGCGTTACGGTGATGACCAGAACTGCGGTCACTGATTGTCGTCCGAACGGCGTCGAACTGGGCGAGCGTCATCTGGCCTCCAATACGATCATCTGGGCCGCCGGCGTCGCGGCCTCGCCGCTAGCGGCCGACCTGGCCGGATCCCATGACCGGGCCGGGCGCGCGGTCGTGCTGGGCGATCTATCGCTGGAAGGCCATCCGAATGTCTTCGTGGTGGGCGACGCCGCGGCGATGAAGGGGCCGGGCGGCGCGCCTGTGCCTGGCATCGCGCCGGCGGCCAAGCAGGCCGGTCGACACGCGGCCAGGGTGATCGAAGCGCGGATCGCCGGACGTCCCGAGCCCGGAGCCTTCCACTATCGCCACGCCGGGGATCTCGCCACCATCGGGCGCAGCGCCGCTGTCGTGAGGTTCGATCGCTTTCGCCTGACCGGCTGGCTGGGGTGGGTCTTCTGGGGCCTGGCGCACATCTATTTCCTGATCGGCCTGCGCAACCGCGTGGCTGTCGCGCTCGACTGGTCTTGGAGCTGGCTGACCCGCCAACGACATGTGCGGCTGATCATCGGTTAGGTTTGATTGACCCGTGCGGGCGCCACGGGCCATCGTGCCGCCCCACGCCCCCAAGGGAGACCACGCCATGACCAATCGCCAGATCGTTCTCGAGCAACTTCCACAGGGCAAGCTGTCGCCTGACCACTTCCGTCTGGCGCAGGCGGCGATCCCGGCGCCGGGGGAGGGCGAGGTCCTGGTGAGGACGCGTTACATCTCATTGGACGCCGCCAATCGCGCCTGGATGCAGGGCGCGACCTATCGCGCGGCGCTGGCGGCGGGCGACGTGATGGCCGGAGGCTCGCTGGCCGAGGTGATCGAGAGCAAGGCGCCTGGCTTGGCCAAGGGCGACCTGGTGTTCGCCGACACCGGCTGGCAGGACTATGCCGTGCTGGCCGGCAAAACGCTCTCCAAGCTACCGGACCTGAAGCCGATCACCCATCTGCTCAGCGTCTATGGCGTCGCCGGACTGACCGCCTATTTCGGCCTGCTGGAATGCGGGCAACCGAAGGCGGGCGAAACGGTCGTGGTCTCGGCGGCGGCGGGTTCGGTCGGATCCCTGGTCGGGCAGATCGCCAAGATCCGGGGCTGCCGGGTGGTCGGCATCGCCGGCGGCGCGGAGAAGTGCGCCTGGCTGAGGGACGAACTCGGCTTTGACGAGGCGGTCGACTACAAGGCCGGCGACGTTCGCCGCGCGCTGCGAGCGGCCTGCCCGAACGGAATCGACGTCTATTTCGACAATGTCGGCGGCGAGATCTTCGAGGCGGCGCTGTTCAACATGAACAATTTCGGGCGTATCGCCTGCTGCGGCGCGGTCTCGCAATATGATGGCGCGGCCCCCTCGCACGGCCCGCGCGGCGTGCCCGGCCTGATCGTCACCAAGCGCCTGAACGTGCGCGGCTTCATCGTCTCGGACTTCAACGACCAGCGCGAAGGCGCGCTTTCGGACCTGAAAAGTTGGGTCGAGGGCGGCAAGCTGAAGGTGCTGGAGGATGTGATCGACGGGTTGGAGAACGCGCCGTCGGCCTTGGTCGGTCTGCTGGCCGGCGAGAACCGCGGCAAGCGCATGGTGAAGGTGAGTTGATCTTCTAGCTCGTCATGTATGGACGGCCCCCTTTGGGCAAGTAGCAATGAGCGAGCTGGCGA
>JBEBYB010000103.1:0-10144 GCA_040391295.1 Phenylobacterium sp.
CGATCATCACCAGGCTGTTGAAGTAGTGCGGCCCCTCGCGCTCGAAGATCGAGACCGGGATCACGACGCCGAGTTCGGCCGCCAGCGGGGCCAGCGCGGTCACGCAGGGATGCTCACGCCAGGGATAGGCGTTTGCGAACCAGTGCTCTTCCTGGGTGACGCAGAAATACGGGCCCTGGAACAGTTCCGGGGGCAGGACCACCTGGGCGCCCTTGGCGGCGGCCTCACGAATGAAGACCTTGGTCTTCTCGATATTGGCCGCCATGTCCAAGCCGTAGGAGGTCTGGATCGCGGCGATGTTGATTGTACGGGCCATCAGGCGGGCTCCTGCTGGGTGATGCAGTGGAAGGAGCCGCCGCCGGTCAGGATCGCGCTCGACGGCAGGCCGATCACCGCGTGGTCGGGGAAGACGCTTTGCAGACCCTGCAGCGCCAGGTCGGCGGCCTGGCCCTCGCCATAGGTCGGCATGATCACCGCGCCGTTGGCGATGATGAAGTTCATGTGGCTGGCCGGCGAGGCGCGGCCGTCATGGCCTTCGATCCAGCCGGGCGAGGGGATCCGCACCACCTGCAGCGGGCGGCCGTCGGCGTCGGTCGAGGCCGAGAGACGCTTGGCGCAGTCGTCATAGGCCGCGCCGTTGACGTCGCCGCGCCCGAAGGCGACCGGGCAGACCACGACGCCCGGCGCGACGAAGCGGGCCAGGTTGTCGACGTGGCCGTCGGTGTGGTCGTTGGCCAGGCCCTCGCCCAACCAGATGACCTTGCGGGCGCCAAGCGCGTCCTTGAAGGCCGCCTCGGCCGCAGCTTCCGTCCAGGCGAGATTGCGGTTGGGGTTCAGCACGCATTGCCCAGTGGTCAGGATCGTGCCGATCCCGTCATGATCGACGGCGCCGCCCTCCAGGATGAAGTCGTGGGCGACCAGCGGAACGTTCGAGGCTTCGGCGATCTGGGCCGCGACCTCGTCGTCGAACTCCATGTCGTACTTGCCGCCCCAGCCGTTGAAGCGGAAGCCGCGCGCGCTGGGGCCGTCAGGTGTCTGGGCGAAGATCGGGCCGGTGTCGCGCAGCCAGACGTCGCCGAAGCGGCCGGGCGTGATCTCGATCCCGGCGACGTCGCCGACCAGCCGGCGGGCCATGGCCTCGCCGCCCGAGGTCCCGGTCATCAGACGCACGCGCTCGCGGCCAGGACCGGCCAGGGCGCGGGCCAGGGCGGCCACCTCGACCTGAGCCTGGGCGAGTTCGTCCTCCCACACGCCGTCGGCGTGGCTGGGGAAGCCGAGCCACATGGCGCGGTGCGGAGCCCATTCGGCGGGAACAAGAACGGTCATGACCTACCTTAACCTATTGAACGGGCGCAGATGGGCGGAGCAGCGCGCAACGTCAAGCATCACCACGAAAAAGGACGGCCGCATCGCTGCGGCCGTCCCCAATCGCCACCTTGACGCTAAGTCCTAGAACTCGGCGTGCAGGGTCAGGATGAAGGTCCGACGATAGCCGGGTTGAGCCTGGGCGGTCCTTTCGAGATCGGGGCTCATATCGCCGAGATAACGCTCGTCAAACAGGTTGGCGACATTGGCTTGCAGGTAGGTTCTCTCCAGGCCGAACTGGTCCAGCTTCCAGCGGGCGTCGAGATCCCACAGCGCGTAGCCGGGGAACTTCTCGGTGTTGGTCAGGTTGGACCAGCGATCGCCCACGAACTTGCCCTGGACGCCGAAGCTGACCGATTCGACGGGGTCGAAGGTGACCCGCACGGCGCCTTGGTGCTTGGGGGTTTCGTAGAGCATGTTGCCCTTGGTGTTCAGCGTCACGCCTTGGATCTGGCCCTGGATTTCCGAGTCCGCATACGAGTAGGACGCATAGGCGCTCAGATATTCCGTCGGCTGCCAGCCGACCTGGCCGTCGAAGCCGCGCAGTTCCACGTCGCCGACGTTGGCCGAGAAGGCGATCCCTGCCGGTTCGTCGAACACGCGCTCGATGCGGTTGCTGAACTGGCTGGCCCAGATGGCGCCTTGAGCCATGAACTGACCGGTCTGGTAACGCAGGCCCAGATCGTAGGCCTGGTTCTTTTCCGGGCCGGGATCGACCAGCACGCGATCGTAGAGGTCGTCGGTGCGGGGCGCGGACAGGGTTTCGGCGTAGCTGGCGAAGACGGTCAGGTCGTCGGTGACGTCGTAGCTGACGCCGACGTTCGGAAGCACGTCGTCATACTTCAGGGTCCAGGCGCGCGGATTACCGTAGCGGAAGGGCGGAAGGCCGTTCGTCGGGTTGGCGTTCAAGGCGCTCGTGGGGAAGGTCACGAGCGGGCGGCCCGTGCCGTCGTCCGTGCCGGCGACAGGCGTGCCGGTCTGGGTGGTGCAGTAAGCGTTGAAGGTGTCGCGCTGATAGCAGAAGTTCTCCAGCTCGCGCTTGAAGAAGGGCGCGCGCACGCCGACGTTCACGAGCAGCCGGTCCTCCATGAAGCGGCCACGGTACTCGAACGCCACCTGGTTCAGGGTGGCGATCGACAGGCGGTCGCGGCGACGCAGGTTCATGCCGTCGGCGCCGATGACCGGGGCGCCCTGGCCGTCCTTGCCGGCGAAGACGTTCTCGGGGAAGCCGTCCTGGCTGATGAAGCCGACGTCGCCGGTCTGGCGGTGATTGGCCCGGTCGAAGGTGTAGGCCACGCGAACGCTCTGGTTGTCGGCGAACTTGTAGATCAGCGAGGACGTCACGCCGTAGCGGCGGGTGTTGGTCGTGCTGGGACGATAGAGCAGGACGCGGTCCAGCAGGTCGCCGTCGCCGTTCAGGTCAACGCCGGCCTTGCCGGAATCGCCGATCAGCTGCGGGTCGTCTTCGGCCCAGATCTGCGAGCCGCCGCCATTGGCCATCGTATACTGGAACGACGGGTCGACCGTCAGGATCAGCTTGTCGCCGAGGTTCCAGCTCGACAGGCCGCGCAGGTTGCCGGTGTTCGAGGGATTGATGTTCAAGCCGTAGAAGTTGGTCGGGCAATCTGCGCCGTCAACCTGCGCGCCGGGGCCGGGCGCCGGGCGAACGCAGGTGTCGGCGAACACCGGAGCGGTACGCTGGTTGAAGTTGGCCAGCGAGATCCGGTTGATGAAGTTGTTGCGGTTCTCGTTGTAGTTCGCGATCAGGCTGACGGCGCCGATGTCGCCGAAGTCCTGGTCGATGCGGGCGTTAAGCTGCCACTTCTTGATCTCGCCGGGAGCGTCCTTCACCGCGTCGTGCGGCTTGAACATGTCGTTCTTGGTGTAGAGGCCCGAGATCCAGGCCTTGGTGCCCCACGGTCCCACGATGCCGGTTTCGAGCGTGCCGTAGTAACGCTGGAAGTTGTTGGAGCCGATCGCGACTTCACCGCGCACGCCGAACTCGTCGGCGGCCTTGCGGGTCACGTAGTTGATGGTGCCGCCGGCGGCCGCGGCCGTCGGGCTGTCGACGTCGGTGGTGCCGAGGTTGACCGTGGCGCGCTCGATCAGGTCGGAGTCCATCTGCTGGTTCGGATAGATCGCGTAGTTGCCGCTGTCGTTGAGCGGCACGCCGTCCCATAGCAGCGCGATGCGCTGGGAGTCGAAGCCGCGGATGGTGATGTCGCCGCCAGCCGAGCCGTAGGCGTCGTTGTTGGTGAAGTTGACGCCCGGCATCAGGTTCAACGACTGCAGAATCGTCTGGCCCGGGACCTGGGTCGCGATGAAGGCCTGGTCGATGGTGGCGCGAGATTTCGGCTCACGCTCGGCGACGATCACGCCGCCGATGTCCATCGGGCCGCGCGAACCGGTGACGACCAGTTCTTCGACGGCGGTGGTGCCGCTCGATTGCGCCAGGGCGAGGCTGCTGATCAGCAGGCCGCTGGCCAAGGCGGTGGTCGCGCAGAGGGCGCGAGCAAGCATTTTATTCATGTGAGATCCCCTCATTCGTCGAGAATGGAGGGACAGGCGCCCCGGCCTTCGCCTCCAAACCGGGCAGGCCTATAGCTGGGAAAATTCGGCTGTGGGTGACGGATTCGTGACGTGTGCGCCCCTTGACGGGACGGCGGCTCGATAAGCTGGCGCCTGTCGCTTTACAGACACGCTCCGCCGGGCGAGGTTCCGCCGATCCCGGAGACGCCCTTGGCCCGCAACAGATTGTCCGCGAACGGATTCGACGACCACTGGCGCGCGGTTGTGCTGATCACCGCGGCCCTGACGCTCGTGCGGCTGGTCACCCTGTTCGCATCGCCGCTCGAGCTCTATCCGGACGAAGCCCAGTATTGGCTTTGGTCGCGCAATCTCGACTGGGGCTACTATTCCAAGCCGCCGATGGTCGCCTGGATGATCTGGGCCACCACGGCGATCGGCGGCGACGCCGAGCCCTGGGTGCGATTGTCCTCGCCGCTGCTGCACGCCGGCACCACGCTCTGCGTCTACGGGATCGGCCGCCGGCTCTATGGCCCGGCCAGCGGCTTCGCGGCCGCGGCGCTCTATCTGCTGATGCCGGCGGTGCAGCTCTCGTCGCTGGTGGTGGCGACCGACGCCTCGCTGCTGATGTTCCTGGCCCTGTCGCTGCTGGCCTATGTCGAGGCGCCCACCTCGGAGGGCCAGCGCCGTCTATGGCTGGCGGCCGGCTTCGGCGCGGCCACGGGCCTGGCGTTCCTGGCCAAGTACGCCGCGGTCTACGCCCTGATCGGCCTGGCCCTGCACCTGGTCATCTCCAAGGAGGCGCGGGCGATCTGGAGCCTGAAGACCGCCGCCCTGGCGCTGGGCGCCTTCCTGTTGGTGCTGGCTCCCAACCTGGCCTGGAACGCCGCCCACGGCTTCTCGACCGTCCAGCACACCGCCGCCAACGCCAACTGGAGCGACCAGAAGCTGTTCAACTTCCAGGAGTTGGGCGATTTCGTCGCTTCGCAGTTCGGCGTGTTCGGCCCGATCCCGTTCGCGGTCCTGGTCGGCGGCGCGGCGCTGCTGGCGCTGCGCCGCCGGCTGCAACCGGCCGACCTGCTGCTGCTCTGCTTCGCCGCCCCGCCGCTGTTGATCGTCACCCTCCAGTCCTTCATCAGCCGCGCCAACGCCAACTGGGCCGGGGCGGGATATGTGGCGGGCGTGGTGCTGGCCGCCGCCTGGCTGGTTCGCTGGCGCGCGCGCTGGTGGCTGATCGGGGCGCTGGCGATGCAGGCGGTGGTCGCCGTGGTCTTCCTGGCCTGCGTACTGACGCCGCCGCTGGCCGACACGCTCGGCCTGGCCAACGCCTTCAAGCGCGCCAAGGGCTGGGAGCAGATGACCGAGGAGATCGCGAACCGCGCCCTGCGCGAACCAGCCGGCAGCCTCAGCGCCGTGGCCGTCGACGACCGCTTCATGTTCAATGCGGCCGCCTATTACGGGCGCGACTATTTCGGCAAGAACGGCGAGCCGCCGCTGAAGATGTGGGTGCGCGAGGCCCATCCGCAGAACCAGGCCGAGACCACCCAGCCGCTCACGCCGGCGCTCGGCAGGCGGGTGCTGGCGGTCAGTCTGGAGCCGGCGTTCCGCCAGGAGATGGCCGCCGACTTCAAGTCGGTCGCCGGGGCCGAGATCGTCAGCGTCCGCCTGGACAGCCAGCGCAAGCGCCGCGCCGACCTGTTCATCGGCGAGACCTTCTCGCCCACCCCGCGCGACCCGGTGACCGGAAAGCCTATCCCCAGACAGCCTTGAGCGCGCGGTCGCGCCCGCAGCCGATGCGATAGGCGTTGTAGCTAGCCGGGTTCTTGCGGGCGTAGTCCTGGTGATAGGCCTCGCCCTTCCAGAAGGTCCCGCCCGTCAGGACACGGGTGGCCACCGGCTTGCCCAGGGTCCCCGCGACCTGCGCCTTCACCGCCTGGGCGGTCCGGGTTTCATCCTCGCCGCTGACGAATACGGCCGTGGCGTAGGACGGGCCGCGATCGCAGATCTGGCCGCCGGTGTCGGTCGGATCGATGGTGTGGAAGAAGCCGTCGACCAGCTTGGCGTAGCTGGTCCTGGCCGGATCGTAGGTGACCTTCACCGCCTCCAGGTGCCCCTTGTGATGGTCATAGGTCGGGTTGCGCAGCGCGCCGCCGGCATAGCCGACCACGACGTCGGTCACGCCGGGCAGGTGCTCCATCGCCTTCTCGGTCGACCAGAAGCAGCCGCCCGCGAAGACGGCGGTCTTCAGCGGTTCGGCGGCCCACGCCGCGGTCTCCATGGATGGGGCTCCGGAGAGACAGAACAGGGCCGTCAGGGCCAGCGCAGTCCTCGTCGGTTTCATCGCTTCTCACCTTCGCGCGGCGACACAATCGGCCGCTGTCTGGATGAGATACGCGCCACGCCGCTGGTTGGATGCGAAGCCTTCTTCTCGCCCCGCTGGCGGGGAGAGGAATTAGATCGCGACCTCGAATTCCGCTTCGGTCTTGGCCTTGATCTCATCAAGGGTGACGCCGGCGGCCAGGGCCGTCAGCTTCAGGGGCGACTTGCCGCGATTAACCTCGAAGACGCCGAGGTCGGTGATCAGCAGGTCGACCACGCCCGCGCCGGTCAGCGGCAGGGTGCAGGCTTTCAGCAGCTTGGGCGCGCCGGACTTCTCGACGTGATCCATGACCACGACCACGCGCTTGACGCCCGCGACCAGGTCCATGGCCCCGCCCATGCCCTTCACCACCTTGCCCGGCACCATCCAGTTGGCCAGGTCGCCCTTTTCGGAAACCTGCATGCCGCCCAGGATCGACAGGGCGATATGGCCGCCGCGGATCATCGCGAACGAGTCGGCCGACGAGAAATAGGACGAGCTGTCGCGTTCGGTGATCGTCTGCTTGCCGGCGTTGATCAGGTCGGCGTCCTCCTCCCCCTCATAGGGGAACGGGCCCATGCCCAGCATGCCGTTCTCCGACTGCAGGGTCACGTGCATGCCGGCCGGGATGTAGTTGGCGACCAGGGTCGGGATGCCGATGCCGAGGTTCACATAGAAGCCGTCGCGCAGTTCGCTCGCCGCGCGGGCGGCCATTTCGTCACGGGTCCAGGCCATCTTAGGCGCTCGCCTTTTCTTCGCCCATTTGCGTTTCTTTGGGACGGGTCGTGACCCGCTCGATGCGCTTCTCGAAGCTCGCGCCCTGGAAGATGCGATCCACATAGATGCCGGGCGTGTGGATGTTGTCCTTGTCCAGCGAACCGATCGGGACCAGGTGCTCGATCTCGGCGATGGTGACCTTGCCGGCCGTGGCCATCATCGGATTGAAGTTCCGGGCGGTCTTTCGGTAGACGAGGTTGCCCTCGGCGTCGCCGGTGTGGGCCTTGACGATGGCCAGGTCCGCGGTCAGGCCGCGCTCCATCACATAGAGCTCGCCGTCGAACTCGCGGGTCTCCTTGCCCTCCGCCACCAGGGTGCCGACCCCGGTCTTGGTGAAGAAGGCCGGTATGCCCGCGCCGCCGGCGCGGATGCGCTCGGCCAGGGTGCCCTGCGGATTGAATTCCAGCTCCAACTGGCCCGAGAGGTAGAGCTTCTCGAACAGCTTGTTCTCGCCGACATAGGACGAGATCATCTTCTTGATCTGGCCGCTCTCCAGCAGGACGCCGAGGCCGAAGCCGTCGATCCCGCAGTTGTTGGAGACCACCGTGAGGTTCTTCACCCCGGTCTCGCGGATCGCCGCGATCAGGTTCTCGGGGATGCCGCAGAGGCCAAAGCCTCCGGCCATGATGGTCATGCCGTCGAAGAGCACCCCAGCCAGGGCTTCGGCGGCGTCCTTTTGGGTTTTTCCAGCCATGACAGCCCTTTTAGCCGCAATCTGAGGTTTGAGAACCGGGTGAGCCGAAAAAGCTCACCACCTGATGAAGTCTATTCCGCGAGTTGCCGCGGTGTCTTGGAGAGGACATCGGCCGCCTCGGTATTGAGCGCCTTGCCGCCACGGCGCGGGACCGAGAACGGCTCGGGCGTCGGGGTGGCCATGTTGCCGCGCATCAGCCAGCGACCGGCCTGGATGCCGCCGGCGATCTGCAACTCCAGCCGCTCGTTGTCGGCGCGGCGAACGTCGCCGACGATCTCGGCAGCCTCGACCTCGTCGACGCCGAGCTCGATCAGGGTGCGCTTGCCGAAAGTCAGGGCCGACTCGAAGGTCTCGCGAATCTGGAAGTCGACCCCGGCCTTGATCAGCCGCAGCGAGTGGCCGCGGTCGAAGGCCCGGACCAGCAGCTTGGCCAGCGGGAACTCGGCCTTGACCAGCTCGACGATCTTGTCGGCCACCTCGGGCTTTTCCACGCAGACCAGGATCGCCTCGGCGGTGTCGGCGCCCGAGGCGCGCAGCACGTCCAGCCGGGTGCCGTCGCCGTAATAGACCTTGAAGCCGAAGGTGCTGGCGGCGCGGATCATCTCGACGTCGGTCTCGATCAGGGCGACCTCGATGCCGCGCGCCAGCAGCGGCTGGCTGACCACCTGGGCGAAGCGGCCGAAACCGACCAGCAGCACGCGGCCCTCCAGGCCGGCGGCGGCCTCGACGCCGTCCATGGACTCCTTCGGCGCCGGCAACAGCCGGTTCAGCACGATGACCACCAGCGGCGTCAGCGCCATGGAAAGGATGACGATCGCGGTCAGGGCCGCGCTGGTGCGGGCGTCGAACACCCCGGCCGCAACAGCCGCCGAATAGAGCACGAAGGCGAATTCGCCGCCCTGGGCGAACAGGGCCGCGCGCTGGATGGCCTCGCGACGACCGGCGCGAAACAGCCGCGCGACAGCGTAGATGCCGGCCGCCTTGACGACCATGAAGGCCGCGACCCCGGCCAGGATCAGGCCCCATTCCGAGACCACCACCGACAGGTCGAGCGACATGCCGACGCTGAGAAAGAACAGGCCGAGCAGGATGCCCCGGAACGGTTCGACATCGGCCTCGAGCTGATGACGGAAAGTCGATTCCGACAACAGCACCCCGGCCAGGAAGGCGCCCATGGCCATCGACAGGCCGCCCCACTGCATGAACAGCGCCGTGCCCAGCACCACCAGCAGGGCCGCGGCGGTCATGATCTCGCGCGCGCCGGTGCGGGCCAGGATCTGGAAGAACGGATTGAGCAGCCAGCGGCCGGCGGCGATCACCGCGGCGATGCAGGCCAGGCCGATCAGCACCGCCATCCAGACCGGCCGGCCGGTATCGACCGCCGGCCCGCTCATCGAGGCCATCAGCGCGACCAGGGCCAGCAGCGGCACCACCGCCAGGTCTTCCAGCAACAGGATCGAGACGGCGCGCTGGCCGGCCTCGGTCGAGGTTTCGCCGCGCTCGTCGAGCATCTTCATGATCACGGCGGTGGAGGACAGCACGAAACCGCTGGCCCCGATGATCGCGGCCTGGACCGGCAAGCCGCCCAGGATGGCGACGCCCGACAGCAGGGCGCAGCAGAGCAGCACCTGGGCCGCGCCGAGCCCGAAGATCTCCTTGCGGAGCGACCACAGCTTGGCCGGGCGCATCTCCAGCCCGATCAGGAACAGGAACATCACCACGCCAAGCTCGGCGACGTGGAGGATGGCCTCGGGGTCGGCGAACAGCTTGAGCCCGAACGGGCCGATCACCAGGCCGGCGGCCAGATAGCCCAGCACCGACCCCAGGCCGAGCTTGCGGAACACCGGCACGGCGATCACCGCGGCGGCCAGCAGGGCGACAGCGTGCCCCAGGTTCATGCCCGCAGCCTCAGCCGCCATTCAAGCTCCAGTTCGGATCGAACGGCCGTCGCGATGGCGCGAGACCTGCGCGTATGTGGTGTCAAAACCCCCACCCGCGCAACCGGGCCGGCGACGAGAGCGGGCGCTTAGCCCACTCTCTTTGCACAACAACCTCTGGACGCCGTCAAAACGCGCCCCAAATCATTGCACCGCCAGCCCGGGATCGGGCCGATCAGCCGGTATAGGGGCGCAGGATAATCTCGACCCGCCGGTTCTTGGCGCGGCCTTCCTCGGTGTCGTTGGTGGCGATCGGCTGGCTCGAGCCACGGCCGGCGACGTAAAGCCGGTCGCGCAGCACGCGACCTTGGTTGGTCAGGTTGTCGGCGACCGCCAGGGCGCGACGCTCCGAAAGCTGCTGGTTGTAATCGGCCCGGCCAACGGAATCGGCGTGCCCAACGACATCGACGAGGGTCTGCGGATATTCGTTCAGGCTGCGGGCGACCGAGGCCAGGGTGTCGTAGAACTGCGGCTGAATGTCCGAGC
>JBEBYB010000104.1:0-10139 GCA_040391295.1 Phenylobacterium sp.
TCATCCCGGTCGACATCCTGGCCGTGGCCCATGAGAGCGAGGGCGAACCCGCCAGCCAGGCCAAGCTGCTGGCCAACGCCATCGCCCAGGCCGAGGCCCTGATGGTCGGAAAATCGGAAGCGGCCGTCCGCGCCGAGCTGGCCGGCCGGCCCCAGGCCCTGATCGACGAACTGGCGCCGCAGAAGACCTTCCATGGCAATCGCCCCTCCAGCTTCATCCTGCTGGAGCGCCTGACGCCTCGCGCCCTGGGCGCCCTGATCGCGCTCTACGAGCACAAGACCTTCGTCGAGGGCGTGCTCTGGGGGATCAACAGTTTCGACCAGTGGGGCGTGGAGCTGGGCAAGACTCTCGCCGCCGCCATCCTATCGGAACTGGAAGGCGGCGCGCCGGGCGTGCATGATCCCTCAACGACGAGCCTGGTGACCCGCCTGAAGGTCTAGCCGTCCAAGAAAAATAACGGGGGAGAGACGGCCATGCGCGACCTGACGGGGAAGACCGCCTTCATCACCGGCGGGGCCAGCGGCCTTGGCCTGGCCATGGCCCACGCCTTTGGCGGCGCCGGCATGAACGTGATGCTGGCCGATATCGAGGAAGCCCCGCTGGCCGCCGCGCGCGCCGAGCTTGAGGCCCGCCAGATCAAGACCGCCAGCGTGCTCTGCGACGTCGCCGACCGCGCCGCCCTGATCGCGGCGGCCGACGCCACCCTCGCGGCCTTCGGCAAGGTCCATGTGGTCTGCAACAACGCCGGCGTCGGGGCCGGCGGTCCCATCGACCAGGTGAAGCCCGGCGACTGGGACTGGATCCTCGCGGTCAACCTGCTGGGCGTCGTCTACGGCATGGAGGTGTTCACGCCGCACGTCCGCGCCCACGGGGAGGGGGGCTGCTTCGTCAACACCGCCTCGATGGCCGGGATGATCTCGGTGCCGGGCATGGAGCCCTACACCGCCACCAAATACGCCGTGGTCGGCATGTCCGAGGGCTGGGCCGGCCAACTGGCCCCCGACAACATCAATGTCGCCGTGCTCTGCCCCGGCTTCGTGAAGACCAAGATCAACCAGTCGGGCCGCACGCGGCAGTCGCAGTACGGCGGCCCGGTCCCGAACAATCCGATCGTCGGCCAGTCCAATGTCGACAACGGCATCGACCCGGAGTTCGTCGGCCGCCGCGTCTTGGAAGCCGTCCAGAACGACGAGCGTTACATTTTCACCCACCCCGGCATGCGTTACATGGTCGAGCAGCGCTTCGGCCGGATCATGGCCGGCTTCGACGCCGCCGCGGCCAGCCCGGCCCTGGCGGGTCTGGAATACGCGACCCCGGTGCTGCCGGCATGAGCGTCCTGATCACTGGCGGCACCAAGGGCATCGGCCTGGCCATCGCCCGCCGCCTCGCGCCGATCCATGGTCGGGTGGCGTTGGCCTATCACAGCGATGAAGCCGCCGCGCAGGCCGCCAAGGCGCAGATCGCCGCCACCGGCGCGCAGGTGCAGTTGGTGCGCGGCGATGTCGGAACCATCGAGGGAGCGGCCGCGCTGATCGCCGAGGTCGAGGCGGAGGGCCATGGCCTGGCCCATATCGTCCATTCCGCGGCGATGATCTATCCGACCACCTTGCTGGGGGCGGACCTGGTCCAGTTCCGCCAGGCGATGGAGACCAATGGGCTGTCGCTGCTCTATCTGGTCCACGCGGCGCAGAACCTGCTGAGCGAGGGCTCGAGCGTGGTCTTCATCACCAGCACCGGCTCGCGCATTCCCTTGGCCAACTACGGCGCTTTGGGAATCGGCAAGGCGATGGCTGAGGCGACCATCCGCTATCTGGTCGCCGAACTGGCGCCGCGCGGCATCAGGATCAACTCGGTCGCCCCAGGCCTTGTCCACACGACCTCGGTCGCGGCCATGGTCGGCAGCGAAGCGACCGCCGCCGCCGTGGTCGAGCGCGCCGCCCGCGCCAGTCCCTCCGGCCGCGCCAGCCGCGACAGCGACTACGCCTCGCTGGTCGAATATCTGCTCTCGCCCGACGCGGCCTTCATCCAGGGCCAGGTGATCGGCGCCAACGGCGGCGCCAGCGTGATCGGCTGACTCGCGTTCTTCACATTTCCCCGCTATAGCGCCTGCGTCATGACACGCTTCGCGCATCATCACGGGCATCACCATCCGACCTCGCTTGCGGGATCGGCCCAGGATCGCTTGGCCTAAAAGCGACCCTCGCCCGAGCCCCCGCACCAGCGGATGGGGCTCGTGTCTTCTCAGCTCCATCCGTCGAACCTTACGCTTCAAGGAACCCGACGATGGACTTCTCCAACTTCTCTTCGTGCAGCCCGCGCCTTGCCGCGCGGCGGCTGAGCCGGTAGGCGAGCGGCATGACCGACGCACCCCGCCCCGAGGCCCGCGCTCCGCGCGGTTTCAACGACCGCCGCGCCCGCGACCTGGCCGCCGAGCGCCAGATCCTGACCAAGGTCTCCGCTGTCTACGAACGCTACGGTTTCGAGGCCTTCGACACCGGCGCCTTCGAATATGCCGACGCGCTCGGCAAGTTCCTGCCTGACGCCGACCGTCCCAACGAGGGCGTTTTCGCCCTGCAGGACGACGACGAGCAGTGGATGGCCCTGCGCTACGATCTGACCGCGCCTTTGGCGCGGTTCGTCGCCGAGACCAAGGAGGGCCTGCCCAAGCCGTTCCGCCGCTACGCCTTCGGCACGGTCTGGCGCAACGAGAAGCCTGGCCCTGGCCGGTTCCGCGAATTCACCCAGTGCGACGCCGACACCGTCGGCTCGGCCCGGCCCGAGGCCGACGCCGAGATCATCGCCATGGCGGTCGAGGGCCTGGAGGCCGCCGGCCTGCCGACCGGCTCGGCGATCATCAAGATCAACAACCGCAAGCTCCTGAACGGCCTGCTGACCACCGCCGGCGTCAAGGACGATGCTCAGAAGCTGGCCGTGTTGCGCGCCGTCGACAAGCTCGACCGCCTGGGCCCGGAGGGCGTGCGCCTGCTGCTCGGCGAAGGCCGCAAGGACGAGTCCGGCGCCTTCACCAAGGGCGCGGGCCTGGACACCGCCGGCGCCGAGGCCGTGCTGGCCTTCACCGCCGCCGGCGCGGGCGGCCGCACCGAGACCCTGGACCAGATCGCGGGTATCATCGGCGGCTCGGCCGAGGGCGACGCGGGCCTGGCCGAACTGGCGGCGATCAACCAGGCCCTGAACAGCCTGGGCGTCGGCGTCGAGCGCGCGGCCTTTGATCCCTCCATCGTGCGCGGCCTGGAATACTATACCGGCGCGGTCTTCGAGGCCGAGCTGCTGCTGAAGACCAAGGACGAGAAGGGCCGCGGCGTTCGCTTCGGCTCCATCGGCGGCGGCGGGCGCTATGACGACCTGGTCGCCCGCTTCACCGGCGAGCAGGTCCCGGCCACCGGCTTTTCGTTCGGCGTCTCGCGGCTGATCTCGGCCCTGCGCGCCGCCGGCCGCGACCTGGGCGACCAAGTCCGCGGCCCGGTGGTGGTGATCGCCTTCACTCCCGACGACATGGCCCACTACTTCTCCGTGGTCAGCGAGCTGCGGAACGCCGGCATCGCTGCCGAGGTCTATCTCGGCACGGCGGGCATGAAGGCCCAGATGAAGTACGCCGACCGCCGCATGGCCCCGGCCGCGATCATGCTGGGCGGGGATGAGATCGCCGCCGGCAAGGTGACGATCAAGGACCTCGACCGCGGCCGCATGCTGGCCACCGACGTCGCCGACAACGCCGAATGGCGCGAGCAGCGTCCCGGCCAGCAGATCGTCGACCGCGCCGATCTGGTCGCCACCGTCCGCAAGATCGTCGACGCCCAGCAGAGCGGGGCCGGCCAATGAGGGCCGAGCCGAACCTTCCCCCCGAGGCGCTGGCCGCGATCCGCGCGCCGTTCCTGGCGGCGGGCGCCGAGGTGGTCGACGCCCCGATCCTCCAGCCGCTCGGCTTGATCCTGGAACTGGCCGGCGAGGCGATGCGCGCCCGGCTGTTCGTGGTCCAGGCCGAGGGCGGGCAGGAAACCTGCCTGCGTCCCGACTTCACCGTCGCGGTGGCGCGCCAGCACCTGGACAGCGGCAAGCCGGCTGGGCGCTACCTCTACGAGGGCAAGGCGTTCCGCGCCTCGCCCGACGCCGACCGCCCCGAGGAGTTCCGCCAGATCGGGCTGGAGCGCTTTGACGACGCCGGCGCCTCCGCCGTCGAGGCCGACGCGCAGATCGCCGCCCTGGCCTGGTCCGCCGCCCAGGCGGGCGGTCGCGGCGACCTGTCGCTGTGGCTGGGCGACATCGCCCTGTTCGCCGCCTTCATCGAAGCGCAAGGGTTGGCTCCGGCCCTGGCGGCGCGCCTGAAGCGGGGCGCGGCGCGGCCGCGCCTGCTGGCCGCCGAACTGGCCCGCGCCGGCGCCGAGCCGCAGGCTCCGGCCAATAGCGGCAAGCTGGCCGGACTGCTCTCCGGGCTCTCCGAAGCCGAAGCGGCGACCGTGCTGGAAGAGGTCTGGGCCCTGGCCGGGATCGACCCGGTCGGCGGGCGCGGTCCCGCCGCCATCGCCCAGCGCCTGATCCGCCGCGCCCAGGCCGCCAGCGCCCCGGCCCTGACCCTGGAGCAGGCGGGCAGCATTTCCCGCTTCCTGGCCGTGGACGATGCGCCCCAGGCCGCCTTCGCCGCCATTCGCGCCATCGCCGGCGCCAAGGCTCCGGCCCTGGACGCCGCGCTCGGCGACTGGACCCAGCGGCTGGACCTGCTGGCCCAGGCCGGCGTGCCGATCGCGCGGACCCGGTTTGCGACCGCGCTGGGCCACGCCTTCGACTATTACGACGGCCTGACCTTCGAGGTCCGGTCGGCGGCGCTGGATCACGACCGCGCGGTGGCGGTCGGCGGCCGCTATGACGGCTTGCCGGCCAGGTTGGGCGGCGATGCAGGCCGCCGCGCCGTCGGTTGCATGGTCCGGCCCTGGCGGGCCTGGGCGGGAGGCGAGTCATGAGCGACCCCTTGATCCTGGCCGTCCCGTCGAAGGGGCGCCTCAAAGAACAGGTCGAGGCCTGGCTCGCCGATTGCGGACTGTCTTTGTCCGTCGCCGGAGGATCGCGCGGCTACATGGCCGAGCTGAAGGGCGTTCCCGGCATCCAGGTCCGCCTGCTCTCGGCCGGCGACATCGCCGAGGCGCTGGACCTGGGCGAAGTGCATCTCGGCATCACCGGCGAGGATCTGCTGCGTGAACGCGCCGGCGACGTCGACGCCCGGATCCTGCTGCTGCGCGCCCTGGGCTTCGGCCGCGCCGACCTCGTGGTCGCGGTGCCCAAGAGCTGGATCGACGTCGAGAGCATGAGCGACCTGGAGGAGGTGGCGCACGATCTGCTCGCCCGTTCCGGCCGCCGCATGCGGGTGGCGACCAAGTACCTGGCCCAGACCCGGTCCTTCTTCGCCCGTCACGGCGTGGTCGACTACCGGATCACAGAGTCGGGCGGCGCCACCGAGGGGGCTCCGGCGGCCGGCTCGGCCGAGCTGGTGGTCGATATCACCACCACCGGCGCGACCCTGGTCGCCAATGGCCTCAAGGTGCTGGCCGACGGGGTGATCCTGAAGAGCCAGGCCCATCTAACCGCCTCGCTGCGCGCCGATTGGGGCGGTGATCGCCTGGCCGCGGCCGAGCGCCTGCTGCGGGTGATCGAGGCCCGCGCCGCGGCGCACGACAGCGCCACCCTGGTTTGGCCGTCTGATCCTCGCGAGGCTCCGGTGGTCGAGGCGTTGATCGCCGACGGCGCGACGCGCCGACCCAACGGTCTGCTGGTGGCCGCGGGCAAGATTGGTCAGGCCTCGCTGGCCCTGACCGCGGCGGGAATCGGTCCAGTGACCGCTCTGCGCCCCGACTTCGTCTACGACATAGGTTGCGCCCCGTACGACAAACTACTCAGGCGCGTACATAATTGACGTTCGAGTCAAAAATATATGGTTTCTGCACGGGAAAAGCCTAGCTCGCGCAAATCTGATCAAGAATTACCTGCACAGGCGACTTGCGTGCATTGACTTGGGTCAGAAATTGCCGTTTTCTCAGTCCTGCGAGAGACATGGCGGCCACAAGATCCACCAGTCTCCGGCGTTTCGGGGAGGAAACGCCCGCTCATATGAGCGACTGCTCAAAATAAGGCCCGTTGCGACTATCCCCCGCAACGGGCCAAATTTTTGCCCGATACAAATTTTGACAATTAAGTCAAAAATAATGCCGATCTAGGCCGGGCCGCCGCTCATCAGCAGGGCGATCTCGCTCAGATGCTCGCGCATGACGGCGTGGGCGCGGGCCCCGTCGCCGGCGGCTATGGCGTCGACCAGCGACAGATGCAGGTCGCCTTGGCGAAGGCTGTATTCCCACCGCGGTCCATGACCAAAGGCCCGGTCGTGCTGGCGCTGCCAGGGCGCGCGGTCGCGGACCATCGACAGCATGCCCAGGATCGCCATCAGCAGGTGGTTGGCGGTCGCCGCGGCGATCGCCCGGTGGAAGGCGTTGTCGGCCGCCTCATAGGTTCGCCAGTCGCGGGCGTCGCGCGTTTGCGTGGCCAGGGATCGCAGGGCGACGATATCGGCAGGGCTCGCGCGTTCGGCGGCCTCGGCCGCCATCGCCGGCTCGATCACCAGCCGGGCGTTCATCAGGTCGGCCGGCGTCGCCAGTTCAAACAGCACCGAGGGCCGGATGGGCTCGGCGGCCAGACGCGGCCCGGTGAAGGTGCCCTGACCGACATGACGCCAGATGAGGCCGTCGTTCTCCAGCGTCTGCAGCGCGCGCCGCAGGGTGTCGCGGCTGCACCCCAGCCGCCCCGCCAGGGCGCGCTCGGGCTCAAGCCGGGCGTGCGGACCCATGGCCTGCACCTGCCGGCGCAGCCGCTTCGTCACCGCTTCGAAGGAGGCGCGCGGCGCAGTCATCCAGACCAATTCTCCGACCAATATGAATCGAACCTAACCTCGCGCCCGGCGGCGTCAATGAAGCTCCGCGTTCAGAGGCGCCCCGTCGCATGGCCAGAAAGCTCCCCGTCGATCCGTTTCTCGCCCTGATGCTGGGGGCCATCGCCCTGGCCTCGTTCGCGCCGGCCTACGGCAAGGCCGAGGCGGCGTTGAGCGGGCTCAGCACCGCCGGGGTCAGCCTGCTGTTTCTCCTGCATGGCGCGGCGTTGAAGCGGGGCGACCTTTGGGACGGCGCACGGCAATGGCGGCTGCATCTGGTGATCTTCGCGCTCACCTTCATCGCCTTTCCGATCCTGACCTATCCGTTCGCCCTGCTGCCGGCCGGACTGATGCCGGCCGACCTGGCGCTGGGGTTTGTCTATCTGGGCGTGTTGCCCTCGGCGGTGTCGTCGTCGATCGCTTTCACCGCCATGGCCAGGGGCAATGTGCCGGGCGCGATCTGCAGCGCCGCGGCGTCCAATGTCTTTGGCCTGTTGCTGACGCCGCTATTGCTGGCGGCGATCATGGGGGCTGCGGCGTCCGGGGCCTTCGACATCGCCGGCACGCTCCGCGCGGTCGTCCTGGAGATGCTGGCGCCGTTCGCGCTCGGCCAACTGCTGCACCCCTATGTGGCCAGGGCGATGGCGCGGCGCTCGGCCTGGCTGGCGCGCTACGACCAGGCGGTGATCGTGCTGATCGTCTACACCGCCTTCTCGAAGTCGGTGCGCGAGGGGTTGTGGACGCAGCTGCCGCTCCAGACCCTGGCCCTGGCGATCGCCTGCTGCATGCTGTTGCTGATCGTCGTCTTCGCGCTCGCGATGTTCGCCGCACGCCGCCTGGGCTTTTCCCGCGAGGACGAGATCGCCGCCGTGTTCTGCGGCTCCAAAAAGAGCCTGGCCTCCGGCCTGCCGCTGGCCCAGGTGCTGTTTGGCGGGGCGGCCGGGCTGGGCCTGATCGTGCTGCCGATCATGCTCTACAACCAGATCCAGATTCTCGCCGGGGCGGCGCTCGCGCGCCGTTATGCGGACCTGGCTGAGCAGTCTCCCGGGTCGCCCGACGGAGCGATCCGGGAGCTGTAGAGTTCGCGCCTACCAGATCCGAACGCGGTCGGCCGGGGCGACGTACATGCCGTCGCCCGGCTTCACGCCGAACGCCTCATAGAAGGCGTCGATGTTCTTGATCGGCACGTCCACCCGGTACTTGGGCGGCGCGTGGGGATCGGTGACCAGTTGCTGGCGCATGCGATCCTCGCGGTACTTGCCGCGCCAGACCTGCGCCCAGCCCAGGAACACCCGCTGGTCGCCGGTCATCCCGTCGATCACCGGCGCCGGCTTGCCGTCCAGCGACAGGTGATAGGCGTCCAGCGCCAGCAGCAGCCCGCCCAGGTCGGCGATGTTCTCGCCCATGGTCAGGTCGCCGTTGATGTGCGCGCCGGGCAGCACTTCGACCGCCGCATACTGCTTGCCGAACTTGGCCGCCTGGGCGTTGAACTTCGCCGCGTCCTCGGCGGTCCACCAGTCGGTCAGCTTGCCGTCGCCGTCCGACTTGCGGCCCTGGTCGTCGAAGCCGTGGGTGATTTCGTGGCCGATCACCCCGCCGATGCCGCCATAGTTCACGGCCGGGTCGCCTTCGGGATCGAAGAACGGCGGCTGCAGGATCGCGGCCGGGAAGACGATCTCGTTCTTGGTCGAGGAGTAATAGGCGTTGATGGTCGGCGGGGTCATGCCCCACTCCTCGTCGTCGACCGGGCCGCCCAGGCGCGCGGCCCGGTAGTCCCATTCGAAGGCCGAGGCGCGCTCGATATTGCCGTAGAGGTCGCCGTCCTTGATCGTCAGGCCCGAATAGTCGCGCCACTTGTCGGGATAGGCGATCTTCACGCGGAACTTGGAGAGCTTCTCCTGGGCCTTGACCTTGGTCTCCGGGCTCATCCAGTCCAGGCCGTCGATCCGGGCCTTCATGGCGGTGCGGATGTCGCCGACCAGGGCCTCCATCTTGGCTTTGCTTTCGGCCGGGAAATAGGCCTCGACATAGAGCTTGCCCAGCGCCTCGCCGATGTTGTTGTCCAGCGCGTTCACGCCGCGCTTCCAGCGGGGCTGCTGCACCGGCTGGCCCGACAGCGTCTTGGAGCGGAACTCGTAGTTCGCCTGGTCGAATTCCTTCGAGAGGTAAGGTGCGGCCTGGTCCGCCAGGTTGAAGGCCGACCAGGCCTTCAGGGTCTCGATCGGGGTCTTGGCGTAGATCGCGGCGATCTTCGGGAAGGCGGTGTTTTCCGACACCACCACGCGGCCGGCCTTCGAAAGATGGGCGCCGTCCAGATACTGCTTCCAGGCGAAGCCCGGCGCGTATTCGGCGAGCTTGGCGATCTCGAACGGGTTGTAGGTCTTGTCGTCGTCGCGGCGCTCGGCTCGGGTCCACGAGACCTTGGCGATCTCGGTTTCCAGCGCGACGATGGCCTTGGCGTTCTGCGCCGGGCGCTCCCAGCCGGCCAGGGTCAGCATCTGGGCGATATAGGCCTCATAGGCGGCCTTCTGGGTCTTGAAGCGCTCTTCCAGATAGTAGTCGCGGTCGGGAAGGCCGAGCCCGCCCTGGACCAGATAGACCGTGTACTTCTCCGGGTCCTTGGCGTCGTCGTGCACATAGGAGCCGAAGAACGATCCGCCGAACTGGCGCATCGTGCCGCCCATCAGACCGGCCATCTCGTCGTGGGTCTTGACCGAGGCGATCGCCGCCAGGTCGCCGGCCAGCGGCTTGGCGCCCAGGGTGTTGACCGCCTTCTCGTCCATGAAGCTGCGATAGAAGGCGCCGAGCTTGGCTTCGTCGCCGCTCGCCTTGGTGTTGGCCGCCGACGTTTCGGCCACCGCGCGCATGCGCGACTGCGACAGTTCCTGCAGCGCGTCGAACGCGCCGTAACGCGAGCGGTCGGCCGGGATCTCCAGCTTGTTGAGATAGGTCCCGTTGGCGTAGTCGAAGAAGTCCTTGGACGGCGCGACCGAAGTGTCGCGGCCGGCCATGTCGAAGCCCCAGGGGCCCATGCGCGGCGCTTGCGACAGGTCAGGAGCGTTGGCCGCCAGCGCCGGGGCGGACGCGCAGAGCAGGGCGGCGGCCGACGCCGCGCCCAACCAGAGGGTCTTCATGGATGTGTGAGCCTTCAGGGAATGGAGCGTGACCCTGTACCGGCCGGGCCCGCGGAGGCACGTTACTTTTTTGTTAC
>JBEBYB010000105.1:0-10100 GCA_040391295.1 Phenylobacterium sp.
ACGCTCTCGACATAGGGCTTGATCAGCGCCTGGATGCGCTTCGAATTGGCGGGCTGGTCGCCGATCTTCTTCTGGTGCTGGGTCGAGACGACGATCTTCAGGATCTCGACCGGGCGGCCGTCCTCATAGAGCACCGTGACCTGGCTCTTGGCGTCGGGCTCAAGCGCCTCGCACTCGCCCGAGTGGCGGACCTCGGCCAGCTTGTGCAGGATGTCGTGCGAGAACTGCAGGGTCGCCGGCATCAGCGACGGCGTCTCGTCGCAGGCGTAGCCGAACATGATCCCCTGGTCGCCCGCGCCCTCTTCCTTCTTATCGGTCGAGTCGACGCCGACGGCGATGTCGGCCGACTGGGCGTGCAGGTAGTTGGCGAACTTCGCCTTCTGCCAGTGGAAGCCCTTCTGCTCGTAGCCGATGTCCTTCACCGCGGCGCGGACCTTGGGCTCGAGGCTGGCCAGGATGTCCTTGGTCAGTTGCTTGTTTTCAGCTTTCGAGGCGCCCGGCTTGCCGGCCCGGACTTCACCGGCCAGCACGATCCGGTTGGTGGTGACCAGCGTTTCGCAGGCCACGCGGGCCTCCGGCTCGACGGCCAGGAAGGCGTCGACCACGGTGTCGGAGATGCGGTCGGCGACCTTGTCGGGGTGACCCTCGGACACGCTTTCGCTGGTGAAAATATAGGAGGAACGGCTCAAGTGTTAGCTCCGGAAATCGTGCAGGCGCCGGCGCGCGGCGGCCCCAATTGGACGTCGGCGGAAACCTATAAAGAAATCTTTATATCCCGCAAGCGGCGTGAATCGCCGCAAGGTTAAGGCTTCTGACGTCGAAACGCTCAGTCTTCAGGGTCATCGACCATGGCGCGGACCAGGTCGAGGATGCGCCGGCGCACCCGGGACGGCTGGATCTTTGGGAAGGTGGTCGCCAGTTCGACGCCCTCGGCCGTCAGCAGAAAAGCCTGCATCTGCGTCTGTCCGCCCGAGTCGGCCGCGGTGCGGATATGGGCGTCGGTCAGGCCCTCGAAGAAATAGGCCGTCGAGGTGTCCAGCGCCCGGGCCACCTCATAGAGCTTCGAGGCCGAGACCCGATTGGCCGCGCGCTCGTACTTCTGCACCTGCTGAAAGGTCAGGCCGATCGCCTCGGCCAGTTTCTCTTGGCTGACGCCAAGCTCCCTGCGCCGCAACCTGATCCGCAGACCGACATGCACGTCGACCGGATTGGGAGCGGTATCAACGTCCTTAGCCATGGCTCAACCCTAAATGAGCCCGGGTCGACGCGTCATGAACCTGACTAAACCGTCAATTCCGCAAAGCTCTACGATAGCGTCCCCAAGCCATCGTCGCCGCCGAAATGAGCAACATCATGGCGAAGGCTGCTTCGCCGATGCGATTGTAGAGGGTCGGCGACCGGGGCGGCGGCAGCCGCGCGTCGATCACGCCGGTTCGTCCAAGGCCAAGCTTCGCGCCCGGTAGAATCTGGCCTTGCGCGTCGATGACCGCCGAGACCCCGGTCGGGGTGGCGCGCACGATGGGCAGGCCGGCCTCGATCGCCCGGTAACTGGCGATGTTCAGGTGCTGCCACGGGCCGCTGGTGGCGCCGAACCAGGCGTCGTTGGAGACATTGAGCAGCCATTCGGCGCGGATCCCCGCCCGCTTGGCCGCCCCGTCAGCCAGCCTGGGGAACAACGCCTCGTAGCAAATCAGCGGCTGGACCGGCGGCAGCCCGCCTAGCGACAGCGGCATGGGCTCGGGCCCGGCCGTGAAGTCCTCGGGCATGTGAACCAGGCTGCGAATCCCGAACTTCGTCGCCAGGTCCCCGAACGGCAGGAACTCGCCGAACGGCACCAGCCGGTGCTTGTCATAGACGCCGGTGACCCGCAGCCCGCTCGCCTCGCGGCGCAGGGCGATCAAGCTGTTGAAGTAGTCGGGCTCGCCGGTGTCCGACAACCCCATCCGGTTGGCCCCGAGCATCAGGGTCTGACCCGGCTGAAGGGCGGCGGCGATGCGCGGCACATAAAGGCTGCCAGGCGCCAGCAAGTCGTCGATCACCGCCGGCAGCGCGCCCTCTGGCCAGACCACGACGGCGGGAACCGGCTGGCCGGGCTGGCTGCGGGAGAGCGAGACATAGGTGTCGACGATCAGGTCGAGGTTCTCAGGCTTCCACTTGTCCTTCTGGTCGATATTGGCCTGGACGACACGGATCAGCGGCATATCGGCCGCCACCGGCGGCGCGGCCGCCAGGCGCATCGCGCCGAATGCGAACAGGCCCGCCAGCGTCGCGACCGCCAGGCCCAGCCCGATCGCCCGGCCACGCCGCGAAGTAGGGTCCAGCACCAGGGCGGCGCTGGCCGCCACGGCGATCGTGATCCAGCTCAGGCCATAGGAGCCGACCAGCGACGCGGTCTGGGAAATCGCCCCGCCCGCGCCCCAGGTCTCGCCCGGCAGGTTCCAAGGGAACCCGGTGAAGACATGCCCCCTCACCCACTCAGCCAGGGCCAGGCAGCCGGCGAACACCAACACCCGCGACGGGCCGCGGACAGCCGCCCATCGATAGGCCAGGGCCGCCAGCCCCCAGAACAGAGCCAGGCCGCCGGCCATGAACAGCAGGGCGAAGGGCGCCATCCAGCCATGAGCCGCGGCGTCGACCAGGAAGGCCTCGGTGATCCACCAGACGCCGATCGCAAAATAACCGACCCCGGCCAGCCAGCCCCGGAAGAAGGCCGAGCGCAGCGGCCGCGGCCCCTCGGTGTCGGCCAGCCGCAGGAACAGGGCGTAGCCGAGCAGCCCCGGCAGCACGCCGAACGGCGGATGAGCGAGACCCGCCGCAAGGCCCGCGGCCAGCGCCAGCAGGCGCGCTATCCAGGGGGATGAGCGTTTCAGGTCAGGCCTCGCCGCCAACCTCAGCCGTTGCGGTGGGCTTGAACCTCACACGCTTCACGCGGCGGGCGTCGGAATCCAGCACCTGGATCTCGTAGCCGCCGGGATGGGAGATCACCTCGCCGCGCTGCGGGACCCGCCCGGCCAGGGCCGAGACCAAGCCGCCGACCGTGTCGATTTCCTCGTCCAGCTCGCCGGGCGCCAAGTCATGCCCGATGGCCTCCTCGAGCTTTTCCAGCGGCGCGCGGGCGTCGACTTCAAAGACCCCGCCCGGACGCGGGATGACGCTGGCCACCGCCGCATCGTCATGCTCGTCGTCGATGTCGCCGACCACCGCCTCGACCAGGTCCTCCATGGTCACCAGCCCGTCGGTGCCGCCGAACTCGTCGATCACCAGGGCCATGTGGGTGCGTTCGGTCTGCATCCGCAGCAGCAGGTCGGCCGCGCGCATCGAACCGGGCACATAGAGGGCGTCACGACGCAGCTTCTGCAAGATCAGGTCGCCAGGCCCCGGCGCCTTGCCGCGCGCCAAAAGCTTGAAGACGTCCTTGACGTGGATGACCCCGACCGGATCGTCCAGCGTCTCGCGATAGATCGGCATGCGGCTGTGCTCAGCCTCGGCGAAGCGTTCGACCACCTCGGCGAAGGGGGTGGAAAGCTCCACCGCCACGATGTCGATGCGGGGCGTCATGACATCGCCCACCCGCATGGATTGGAAGGCCGCGGCCTGCTCGACCAAACCATTGGTCGCGCCGTGGACAGGCTGGTGAGGCGCTGAAGACTCAGCGCTGCTCTTGCCGCGAAGCCTGCGAAGAAACGCCCGAACGCCGCGGCTTTGCCTGGCGGGTTCGGGCGGACTGGATGGTCCATCCGAGGGGTTAGTCATGGTCTCCCTGCTCGGCCGCATAGGGGTCTGGGACTCCCAACCCGGCCAGGATGACGCGCTCAAGACCTTCCATTTGTTCGGCCTCGGCGTCAGTTTCGTGATCGTATCCTACAAGATGCAATACGCCGTGCGCCACCAGGTGTTGAAGGTGGTGGGCTAGGGGCTTTCCCTGCTCGGCCGCTTCGCGCATGCAGACCCCGAACGCCAGGGCGATATCGCCCAGATGGCCCTCCGGGTTTTGCGGGGCGGGGAAGGACAGCACGTTGGTGGCGCTGTCCTTCTGGCGGAAGCGCGCGTTCAGTTCACGCACGCTTTCGTCGTCGGTGAGCAGGATGGTCACCCCGCCGCCGTCGAAGTCGATCTGGACCAGGGCCGCGGCCGCGGCGTCCTCGACCAGCAGCTCCGCATCGGGAGCCGCCGTGAGCCACGCCTCATCTTCGATTTCGATGTCGATCAAATCGCTCGTCCACGCTTGGCCGCGTCGGCGTCATAGGCCCGCACGATACGCGCGACCATCGGGTGGCGCACGATGTCCTCGGCGGCGAAGCGGTTGACGCCCACCCCCTTTACGCCCTCCAGCAGGCTGACCGCGTGGGCGAGCCCGGAGTCCGAAGCGTTCACCAGGTCGATCTGGGTCGGATCGCCGGTCACCGCCATCCGCGAGCCCTCGCCGATCCGGGTCAGCACCATCTTCATCTGCAGGCGCGTGGTGTTCTGCGCCTCGTCGACGATGACGAAGGCGTGGCTGAGCGTGCGGCCGCGCAGGAAGGCGATGGGCGCGACCTCGATCTCGCCCTTCTCGCGGCGGCGGCGGAACTGGTCGACGCCCAGGATGTCGGTCAGGGCCTCCCAGACCGGGGCCATATAGGGATCGACCTTCTCGGTCAGGTCGCCCGGCAGAAAGCCCAGCCGCTCGCCGGCCTCGACCGCCGGACGCGACACGATCAGACGCTCGACCTCGCCGCGCAGCAGCAGGCCCGCGCCGTGCGCCACCGCCAGGAAGGTCTTGCCGGTGCCGGCCGGCCCCAGGCCGAACACCAGCTCGCAATTGGCCAGGGCTTCGAGATAGCGGGCCTGGCCCGGCGTACGCGGCGCGACCTGGCCGCGACGGCCGGCGGGCAGGCCGCCGGGCGCCTTGGCCGCTCCGACCCGGACCTGGCCGATCGCCACGCGCACGTCGGCCTCGGCCACCTCTTGGCCGGCGTCGGCGCGCGCGGCCAAGGCCGCGATCACCTGTTTGGCGCCGGCCCGGGCCTTGGCGTCGCCGTCCACCGACACCCCGCCGCCGGGCGTCTCGATCAGGACGTTGAAGGCGTCTTCGATCAAGGCGGCGTGACGGCTTGAAGCGCCCGCCACCGCGCGGGCGGCGGTGTCGGACAGCTGGATATATTCGGGTCTGCTCACGCGGTTTCCATTTCCAGCACGCCGGCCAGGCTCATCTTGCTTGCGGTCTCGATCCGCACCGGCACGATCTGGCCGATCAGGTGATCGGGACCCTCGACATGCACGGCCTGCAGATAAGGACTGCGGCCCGCCAATTGACCCGGATGACGACCGGGCCGCTCAAAGAGTACCGGCAGCACCTTGCCGGCCTGGCTGATATTGAACGCCCGCTGCTGGTCGTCCAGCAAGGCGTTCAATCGCGCGAGCCGCTCTTCCTTCACCTCCTCGGCCACCTGCCCGGGCAGGGCCGAGGCCGGGGTGCCGGGTCGGCGGGAGTATTTGAAGCTGAAGGCCCCGGCGTAGCCGACCTCGCGGACCAGCTGCAGCGTCGCCTCGAAGTCGGCGTCCCGCTCGCCGGGGAACCCGACGATGAAGTCGCCGGCCATGGCGATGTCGGGCCGCGCGGCGCGGATCTTCTCGACCAGCCGCAGATAGCTCTGCGCCGTATGGGCGCGGTTCATCGCCTTGAGGATCTTGTCCGACCCGGCCTGCACCGGCAGGTGCAGATAAGGCATCAACTGCGGCAGCTCGGCGTGGGCGGCGATCAGGTCGTCGCCCATGTCGGCCGGATGGCTGGTGGTGTAGCGGATTCGGTCCAGGCCTTCGATCTTGGCCAACTGGCGCGACAGGCCCGCCAGGCCGCCCTCGCCGGCATAGGCGTTGACGTTCTGGCCCAGCAGGGTGACCTCGCGCACGCCCTTGGCGGCCAGGTCGCGGGCCTCGGCCAGGATCGTCTCCACCGGCCGCGACCATTCCCCCCCGCGCGTATAGGGCACCACGCAGAAGGTGCAGAACTTGTCGCAGCCCTCCTGCACGGTGAGGAAGGCGGTGACCCCGGCGGGGTTGCGCTCGACCGGCAGGGCGTCGAACTTCTCGTCGGCGGCGAAATCGGCGGCCAGCCGCTCGCCGCGCTTGCGATGGGTGCGCGCGATCAGCTCGGGCAGCTGGTGATAGGCCTGCGGCCCGACCACCAGGTCGACGGCCTGCTGGCGGATCATGATCTGCTCGCCCTCGGCCTGGGCCACGCAACCGGCGACCACCACCGTCATCGACGCGCCCGCCTCGGCGCGAGCCTGTTTCATCTGCTTGATGTAGCCGAGCTCGGAATAGACCTTCTCGGTGGCCTTCTCGCGGATATGGCAGGTGTTCAGCACCACCAGATCAGCGTCCTGCGGCTCGTCCGTCACCCCATAGCCCAGCGGCGCCAGGACGTCGGCCATGCGCTCGCTGTCATAGACGTTCATCTGACAGCCGTAGGTCTTGATGTAGAGGCGCTTGGTTGGAGCGGACATGGCCGAGTTTATGGGGCTGTGGAAAGGTTGGCGCAAGGCGCACAACAGCGCGCATTCCCGCCGAAGCCAGGCCGCAAACAGATCTGAAAGTGGTCCAAGGTCAGCCGACGACCCCGCCGGGGCGGGGGGCCAAAGTCCTATTTGTCGTCAAGAGGCATGCCGTAAAGCTCAAGCCGGTGATCCACCAGCCTGTAGCCGAGCTTGCGGGCGATGGCCTCTTGCAAGGCCTCGATCTCCTCGTCGACGAACTCAACGACCTTGCCGGTCTTCATGTCGATCAGGTGGTCGTGGTGGACGTCGGTGGCCTCTTCGTAGCGCGAGCGGCCGTCACGGAAGTCGTGGCGCGCGATGATGCCCGCCTCTTCGAACAGGCGCACGGTCCGGTAGACCGTGGCGATGGAGATGTGCGGATCGACCTCGTGGGAGCGGCGATAGAGTTCCTCCACATCGGGATGGTCATGAGCGGCCGACAACACCCGCGCGATCACGCGGCGTTGCTCGGTCATGCGCATGCCCTTTTCGATGCAAAGATTTTCGATGCGATCCACGAACGGGCTCCTCGGACTTCAGATGACCTAAGGATAGGGCTACAGCGCCGCGCGGCCAAGGTCGAGACGCATCACGAGCGCGTCGGCATAGCCCTGTGGACCACGATCATAGTATCCACGCCGCAGGCCCGCACGGTGAAATCCAGCAGCCTCGTACAGACCAATGGCCGCGTCGTTGTCGTCGGCGACCTCCAGGAACATCGCCTCGGCCCCCGCTGAACGGGCGGCGCCGGCCGCCGCCTCAAGCAAAGCCCGCGCCAAACCTCGGCGGCGCGCGGCCGGTTCGACGGCCAGGGTCAGGATCTCCGCCTCGCCGGCGACGGCCCGGCAGAGGATAAAAGCCACGGGGCCGGCGTCCTCCACCGCCAGGGCGAACGCCCCGGGAGAGCCCATCAATTCGGCGATCTCTTCAGCGGACCAGGCGTGGTCGAAGGCCTGGGCGTGGACGCGGGCGAGGTCTGCGGCCTCATGGTCCCAGGCGCCGCGCAGTTTCACGCCTCCAGCGTCTTTCCGCCTGGCAGCTTGGCGTCGGGCGCGCGCAGATAGAGCGGCCGTGGCGGAACCGGGGGCCTGGACGCCGCCAGCCGCGCGACGGCGACCGGGTCGGTGACGTCGGCCGGGATGACGCGGGCGTCGGGCCGGACATCGGCCAGCAAGGCCGCGCCCGTGCCGATCAGGATGTCAGGCGCAAACTCGGCCACCCGAGCCGCGGCGGTTTCGATCGGCAAGGCGTCGGGCGCGCTCACCGGAACGCCGTCGCAGAAGGCTTGCAGATAGACCTGGCCGCGCTTGGCATCGAGCACGGCGACCACATTTCCGGTCTCGGGCCCGGCCAGGGCCTCCAGCGAACCGACCCCGACCGCCGGAATGGCGAGCGCCGCGGCCAGGCCCTTGGCGAAGGCCAGCCCTACGCGCAGGCCGGTGAACGATCCAGGGCCGACCGTGACGCCGATCCGCTCAAGCTGGTCGAAACCCAGGCCGGCCTCGCCCATCGCCTCCTGGACCAGCGGCGCGAGGCGCTCCTGGTGGCCACGGCTCATGGGTTCGACCCTGCGCGCCAGCACGCGCTCGCCGTCCACCACCGCGACCGAGCAGGCGAACAGGCAGGTGTCGATGGCGAGCACGATCATCGCGTGTTCGCCGCCGGCCTGGCGTGCGCCGGAACTTGGAAAACCCCCACCGCGAGAGCGCCTAGAGCGTCTGCTCGACGCGCGTCACTTCGGGCACGTAGTGCTTGAGCATGTTCTCGACGCCGGCCTTCAAGGTGGCCGAGGAGGACGGGCAGCCCGAGCAGGCGCCGCGCATGTGCAGCCACACGACGCCGGTGTCGGGCTCAAAGCGGCTGAACAGGATGTCGCCGCCGTCCTGGGCCACGGCCGGGCGAATGCGGGTGTCGAGCAGTTCCTTGATCTCGGCGACCACCTGGGCGGCCTCGCCTTCATAGACCAGTTCGTCGTGGCCGCCGGCCTCGCCCGCGTCCTCTTCGAACAACGGACGGCCCGAGGTGAAATGATCCATGATCGCCGCCAGGATCGGCGCCTTCAGGTGCGACCAGTCGTGATGGCCGTCCTTACCGACCGTCAGGAAGTCGGTCCCGAAGAACACCCGGGTCACGCCCTCGATGTCGAACAGATCGCTCGCCAGGGGCGAGACCTGGGCCTCGTCCATGGTCCGGAAATCGCGCGAACCCTCGGTGAGGAGCTCGCGGCCGGGAAGGAACTTCAGAACCTCGGGGTTCGGCGTGACTTCGGTCTGGATGAACATGGAAGAGATGTGGCGCTTCGCCGGCCAAATCGCAAGTTTCGCGATGTCGCTAGGCGAGGTCGGCGATCTCTTCGTCGGTCAGGTCGCCCGGGACCACGGTCACCGGCACCTTGCGGCTCCCCCATTTCACCCCGTCCTTGGCGATGGAGGACACCAGCGGGCCGGGCCCTCTGCCCCCGACCGCGGCGGCCAGCACCAGGATCTTGATGGACGGATCGGCGGAGATCACCTCGCGCAGGGCCGCGCGGGTGCTGTCGGCGTGCATGATGATGAATTCCGGCGGGGCGCCGGTTTCGGCCACCACGTATTCGGCCATCTTCTGCAGGATCGCCTCGGCCTCTTCCCGGGCCTGGCGCTCGATCTCGTCGCGCACGCCGCTCCAGTGCTCGAACACCGCCGGCTCGATCACCCGCAGCAGGGCCACATGCCCCTGGGTCGAGCGCGCCCGCCGGCAGGCGAACCGCAGGGCCGCCTGAAACTCGGGGCTGTCGTCGGCGATGACGAGGAACTTACGTTGGCTCATGGGATGACGGTGAGGTCTGGCGTGGGCGAAGGCAATACCCAACACTCGTCATCCTCCGGTCGTCTTGCAGACGACCGGAGGATGACGAGGATTTGGCTTACGCCCCCCAGTAGCCGACGATCTTCTTCACCTGCGCCAAGGTCGGGGCCGCGGCTTCACGGGCGCGTTCGGCGCCGTCGGCCAGCACGCGATCGATCTCGGCCGGATCGGCCATCAGCCGGCGCATCTCGGCGCCGACCGGACCAAGCTTCTCCACCGCCAGATCGGCGAGCTTCGGCTTGAAGGCGCCAAAGCCCTGGCCAGCGAACTCGGTCAGCACCTGCGCCGAGGTCCGCCCGTCGAGCGCAGCATAGATGCCGAGCAGGTTCAGCGCCTCGGGCCGCTCCGTCAGTTCGTCGAGCGTTTCGGGCAACGGTTCGGCGTCGGTCCTGGCCTTGCGAACCTTCTGGGCGATGACGTCGGCCTCATCCAGCAGGTTGAGACGCGAGTTGTCCGAGGGATCGGACTTGCTCATCTTGGCCGAACCGTCACGCAGCGACATGATCCGCGCCCCCGGCCCCTGGGTCAGGGCGTCGGGCAGCGGAAAGAAGCCCGGAGCCTCGAAGTCGTGGTTGAACTTCGCGGCCACGTCGCGGGTCAGCTCCAGGTGCTGGCGCTGGTCTTCGCCGACCGGCACCTGGGTCGCCTTGTAGAGCAGGATGTCGGCGGCCTGCAGCACCGGGTAGGTGTAGAGGCCGACGCTCGAGCGCTCCTTGTGCTTGCCCGACTTCTCCTTGA
>JBEBYB010000106.1:0-9924 GCA_040391295.1 Phenylobacterium sp.
ACGAGATCGCCTTCCAGACCAACCTGCTGGCCCTGAACGCCGGGGTCGAGGCCGCGCGGGCCGGCGACGCCGGCCGCGGCTTCGCCGTCGTCGCCTCCGAGGTGCGGGCTCTGGCCCAGCGCTCGGCCGACGCCGCCAAGGAGATCAAGGCCCTGATCAACACCTCCTCGACCCAGGTCGGGCGCGGGGTGGGCCTGGTCGCCGAGACCGGCAAGGCGCTGCAGCTGATCGTCACCCAGGTCGCCGAGATCAACGGCATCGTCAGCGAGATCGCCGCCAGCGCCCAGGAGCAGGCCACCGGCCTGCATCAGGTCAACACCGCCGTGAACCAGATGGACCAGGTCACCCAGCAGAACGCCGCCATGGTCGAGGAATCGACCGCCGCCAGCCACGCTCTGGCCGGCGAAGCGGTGGAGCTCGCCCGGCTGATCGGTCAGTTCAAGACCGGCGCGGCCGAGCCGGCGCAGCGCCCGGCCGAGCGTCAGCGCCCGGTCCAGCGTCAGTCTGCGGCGAGCGGCGGCCCGCGCCTGGTCGTTGAGCGCCACGACAGCGGCTGGGAGGAGTTCTAGCCCCGTGCTTCCCCGCAAGATCGTCATGGCCGGCCTTTGCGCCGGCCACCCATAACTCCGCGGTCGGGGAGTCGCCTGGAAGGTTCGTGCGTATGGATCACCGGGACAAGCCCGGCGACGACGAACTGGACGGGGTGGCGAGCGCCTAGGCGGGAGTCGGCCGGTCGCCGAAAGCCGCCTCGATCGCCGCGTCGTCCAGCCCTTCGATCTCGATGATCTTCAGCCGCGCAGTCTCGCCCGAGACGATGCGGACGGCCGATTTCGGGCGCTTCAGCGCTTTGGCGAGCAAGGCCGTGACGGCGGCGTTGGCCTGGCCGTCGGCGGGGGCCGTCGAGACCCGGACTTTCAGATAGGGCCGGCCAGTCGGGTCGAGCGCCCAACCGTCGACGCTGTCGCGACCGCCCTTGGGCGTCACCCTGACGGGCAGCCGCATGATCCTAGACGAATAGGCCGATCAGGCCGTTGGCCACCGCCGGCAGCAGGTAGCGCTGAATGCCGGAGATCACCAGGATCGCCAGCACCGGGCTGATGTCGACGCCGCCAAGGTTCGGCATGATCTTCTGGAAGGGCGCGAGGATCGGTCTGGTCACCGCATCCAGGAACCGGGCGACGTTGTAGACGAACTGGTTGCGTAGATTGATCACGTCGAAGGCCACCAGCCACGACAGGATGGCGCTGGCGATCAAGGCGAAGACCAGCAATCCAAGGATTGCGTTCACGATGTAGAACACGAAGCCGATCAGCGAGATCATCAGGAATTCCGAGGCGGAGGAAGGGTCCTGTATCGTCCGACAGGGGGCGGCTGGCAAGTCGTGACGCCGTGTTGCAACGAGGCGGCTTGACAGGGTGGGGTCCGACCCCCTAATTCCGCGCCTTCCTGGGGCCGTAGCTCAGTTGGTAGAGCGCCTCGTTCGCAATGAGGAGGTCAGCGGTTCGACTCCGCTCGGCTCCACCAGGAACCTCCCGCGCTTAAGCGAACGTGGGTTTGTCTGACCCAGGGGGTTGGGCTATCTTTCAGCCAATTTTACAGGCTGGAGCTTACGCCTCGTGTTCATACTTTCTCTCGCCGCCACGCTGATGATGGCGGCTTCGAGCCCTTCAGCGCCCGCGGATGCGGCCCCGGCGGCGCCTGTCGCCAAGTCCGACAAGGACCGGATGGTCTGCAAGACCGAAGCGCTGGCCGGCAGCCGGGTGCCCAAGAAGGTTTGCGCGACCAAGGGCGAGTGGGACGCCCGCCGGCAGGCCGATCGTGACCAACTGGAGAAGGCTCAGAGGGCGGCGAGCGCGCCTCGCGGTTTCTGACGACGACCGGCGCATGCGGCGCGCCGGTCTCCCCTTCCAGGCGGGTTAGATTTGCGTGCCGGGGCCATCTTCGGTCAGCACGCCGTCGAAATGATCTTCGGCGGCCTCGGCCTCGGGCTTGGTCGGATGCACCAGTCCGTCGCGGTGCTCGGGCGGGGCGTAGAGGGTATAGAGCTTCAGCGACTTCTCGCCGGTGTTGATCACGTTGTGGCGCGCACCGGCCGGGACGATGATGGCGTGGTCGCTCTTGATCTTGGTGCGGACGCCGTCGATCCAGACCTCGCCCTTGCCCTTTTCCACGCGGAAGAACTGGTCGTGCCCGGCGTGAACCTCCTCGCCGATTTCCTCGCCGGCCTTCAGCGACATCAGGACCAGTTGCAGGTTCTTGCCGGTGTAGAGCACGCGGCGGAAATCCTTGTTGCTCTCGGTCAGGTCCTCGATGTCCTCGACGAAGCCCTTCATGACGATCCTCCAGTAATGATGAGGCCCGGAGCTTACGCGTCTTGGCGGCCGCGCCCATGACCGATGTCATGGCGGGCCGTCGCCTCAAGCGAACGTGAGGCGGCCCGCAACCTAGTGGGCGTCGTCCCAGTTCGCCGCGGCGCGGGCCTCGACCACCAATGGCACCGAGAACGCCACCGCCGGTTCGGCGGCGCGCTCCATCACCCGCTTGGCCAGGGCGATCGTCGCCTCGGCCTGCGCTTCAGGGGCTTCGAAGACCAGTTCGTCGTGCACCTGCAGCAGCATGCGCGCGCTCAGGCCCGCCTGCGCCAGCGCGCCAGGCATACGGATCATGGCCCGGCGCATCACGTCGGCCGCCGCGCCCTGGATCGGGGCGTTGATCGCCGCGCGATCGCCAAAGGCGCGCTCGGCCGCCGACTTCGACTTCACCGCCGGAATATTGACCTTGCGGCCGAAGACCGTGGTCACGAAGCCCTGGGTCCGGGCGGCCAGTTTGGTCCGGTCCATATAGGCGCGGATGCCGGGGAAGCGTTCGAAGTAGGTCTTGATATAGGCCCCGGCCTCGTCCTGCGGGATCGACAACTGGTTGGCCAGGCCGAAGGCCGAGATGCCGTAGACGATGCCGAAATTGATCGCCTTGGCGCGGCGACGGGTCTCGGCGGGCATGCCCTCGATCGGCACGCCGAACATCTCCGAGGCGGTGGCCGCGTGAATGTCGTGGCCTTCCAGGAAGGCCTTCTTCAACTGCGGAATGTCGCCGACATGGGCCAGGATCCGCAGTTCGATCTGGCTGTAGTCGGCGCTGATCAGCACATGGCCGGGCTCGGCGATGAAGGCCTTGCGGATCTTGCGGCCTTCCTCGGTGCGGATCGGGATGTTCTGCAGGTTCGGATCGTTGGAGGACAGTCGCCCGGTGGTGGTCGAGGCCAGCGCATAGGAGGTGTGGATGCGGTTGGTCCGGGGGGCGATGGCGGCGACCAGGTTGTCGGTATAGGTGCCCTTAAGCTTTGAAAGCTGGCGCCAGTCGAGCAGCACGCGCGGCAGTTCGTGGCCCTGGGCGGCCAGGTCTTCCAGCATCGAAGCGTCGGTCGAGGCCGCGCCGGTGGCGGTCATCCGGCCCGAGGCCAGTCCCATTTCCTGGAACAGCAGTTCGCCGACCTGCTTGGGCGAGCCGAGGTTGAACGGCCGCCCGGCCAACTGATGGGCTTGGGCCTCCAGCTCGCCCATGCGATTCGAGAAATCGTAGGAGAGCTTGCGCAGATGGTCGGGGTCGACCTTGATCCCGTGGTTCTCCATCATCGCCAGGACCGGGGGCATGCCCCGCTCCAGGGTCTCGTAAACGGTCAGCAGCCCCTCGGCGGCCAGACGCGGCCGCAGGTGCTGATAGAGCCGCAAGGTCACGTCGGCGTCCTCGGCGGCGTAGCCGGTCGCCGGCTCGAGCGGCACATGCTTGAAGCTCTTCTGGGACTTGCCGGTCCCGGTCACCGCCGAGAACTTGATCGGCTCGTGCGCCAGCCAGCGCTTGGACAGTTCGTCCATGCCGTGGCTCTTGTGCAGCCCCGCTTCCAGCGCGTAGCTGATCAGCATGGTGTCCTCGATGGGACTGACCTCGATCCCGTAACGCGAGAGCACGGCGATGTCGTACTTGGCGTTCTGGGCGATCTTCAGGACCGATGGGTCCTCCAGCAGCGGCTTCAGCCGCGCGATCACCTCGTCGCAGGCGATCTGCTCGATCTCGGCCGGGGTTTCGAACTCCAGCCCGCCTGCGCCCTCGTTCTCGTGGCCGACCGGGATGTAGCAAGCCTCGCCCGGCGTCATGGCCAGGGAGATGCCGCAAAGGGCGGCGTTGGCCGAGGACAAGGCGTCGGTCTCGACGTCGAAAGCCACCACCCCGACCGCCCGCGCCCGGGCGATCCAGGCGTCCAGGGCGGCCAGGTCGCGGACGCAGACATAGGCGCTGGTGTCGATGGCCGGCTGGTCGGGCGTACCGGCCTTGGCCGGCCCAGGGGCGGCCTGCGCGGCCGAGGCGGCGGTCCCGCCGCCCGAAACCCGGCGCGCCAGGGTGCGCAGTTCCATCTCTTCAAGGAACTTGCCCAGCACCTCGGGGTCCGGCTCGGCGACGACGAGATCGTCGATCGGCGCCGGCAGCGGGGTTTCGCAATCGAGCCGCACCAGTTCGCGCGACAGACGGATCTGGTCGGCGAACTCGATCAGGGTGTCGCGGCGCTTGGGCTGCTTGATCTCCGAGGCGCGGGCCAGCAGCGTGTCGAGGTCGCCATATTCGTTGATCAGCAGGGCGGCGGTCTTGATCCCGATCCCCGGCGCGCCGGGCACGTTGTCGACGCTGTCGCCGCACAGGGCCTGGACGTCGACCACCTTGTCCGGCGGCACGCCGAACTTCTCGACCACCTGATCGTGGCCGATCTTGAGGTTCTTCATGGTGTCGAGCATCGCCACGTTCGGCCCGACCAGCTGCATCAGGTCCTTGTCCGACGAGACGATGGTCACATGGCCGCCGGCGTCGCGCACCTTGCAGGCATAGGCCGCGATCAGATCGTCGGCCTCGTAGCCGGGCAGTTCCAGGCTCGGAACGCCGAAGGCCCGCGTGGCCTCGCGCACCAGCGGAAACTGCGGCACCAGGTCTTCGGGCGCGGGCGGGCGATGGGCCTTGTATTGATCGTACAGCTTGTTGCGGAAGGTCTGCTCCGAATGGTCGAAGATGACGGCCAGGTGGGTGGGTCCCTCGGCCTGGGCGCGCATGTCCACCAGCAGCTTCCACAGCATGTTGCAGAAGCCGGAGATGGCGCCGATCGGCAGGCCGTCCGACTTGCGCGTCAGCGGCGGCAGGGCGTGATAGGCGCGGAAAATGAACCCCGAGCCATCCACCAGATAGAGCCGCACCGCCGGCCCGTCCTGGGTCGGTTGGCGGGGGATGTCGTCCAGGGTGGCGGGGGCGGCGAGGGGCGCGTCGGTCATGCCGGGAAGATAGGGACCAGATGGGCTTTGGTCACCCTCCCCGTTCGCGACGTTAAGGCAAAGCTTACCTCCTACGCGACATCCTGACCCGTGAACAACTACAGGACGTAGTGGGTGGCATGCTGCCTGGGGGGTGAGCGGGTCATGCAAATACTCGGGCTCTGTTTCAGCAACGCCGCTGTCGGCGTCCAAACCCACCACGACACCGCCCTGGTGGCGCTCTCCTATCTGATTGCGGTGGTGGCCTCGTTCACCGCCCTCGACATGACCGAGCGATTGCGCACATCTGCGCCTTCCGCGCGCCGGTTCTGGCATCTCGGCGCGGCCCTGGTGCTGGGCGGCGGCGTTTGGTCGATGCACTTCATCGGCATGTTGGCCTACCGCACGCCGTTCACGGTGCAGTACGACGCGGGCCTGACCATCATCTCGGGGGTCGTCGCGGTGGCCGGGGTCGCCGCCGGCCTGCAGGTGTTGGCCGAGCGGACCACGCCGCGGCGGGTTCTGGGCGGCGGGGCCCTGGTCGGGCTGGGCGTTTGCACCATGCACTATATGGGCATGGGCGCGCTCCGGGGGCCGGGCGAGATCTATTATCGTCCATTGTTGTTCGCCCTGTCGGTCCTGATCGCGCTGGGCGCGTCCACCGTGGCCCTGTGGCTGGTCGTCACGTTGCGCACGGCGACCCAGAGGGCGCTGGCCGCCCTGGTGATGGCCGCGGCGATCTGCGGGATGCATTTCACCGCCATGGCCGGAACCGTCATGGTGGTGTCGCCCGAGGCCGACTTGGCCGACCGTTCCCTGGTCTCGGGCTCGCTGCTCGCGGCGACGATCGTCGCCTGCATGGCGCTGATCCTCGGCATCGCCCTGATGTGCGCCTATCTGGATCGCCGGTTGGAGGCGCGCTCAATGGCCGAGGCTGAGCGGTTGCGGGCGCTGAACGAGGATTTGGAGGGTGTGGTGCAGTCGCGCACCATCGACCTCACCACCGCCATCGCGGCCCTTGACGAGCAGCGCCGCCGGGCGGAATCGGCCAACCGGGCCAAGTCTGACTTCCTGGCCAATATGAGCCACGAATTGCGCACGCCGCTCAACGCCGTCATCGGCTTCGCCGAGGTCATGCAGATGCCGGGTGGAGCCGACGTGCTCAGCTCGCGCCAGACCGAGGCGGTGGAGCAGATCCAGACCGCCGGGCGTCACCTGCTCGCCCTGATCGAGGAGGTGCTGGACTTCGCCAAGATCGAGAGCGGCAAGGTCTCGATCTCGATCGAAGCCATCGACCCCCAGGACCTGGCCCAGGGGCTGTACGGCAGCTTCAAGCTCGCCGCCGACCGCGCGAAGATCGGCCTGGCCATCGCCGCGGCCGATGAGAATATCGCCGTCCGCGCCGACCACCTGCGGCTCAAGCAGGTGCTGTCGAACCTGATCTCCAACGCCATCAAGTACAATCGCCCCGGCGGCTCGGTGCGGGTCGAGATGCGCGCCGCGGGCGACCGGGTGCTGCTCAGCGTGATCGACACAGGTCTGGGCATCCCCGCGCACCGAATGGGGGAACTGTTCGAACCCTTCGAGCGGCTGGGGCGTGAGGGCCTGGACGTGGAGGGCGCGGGGCTGGGCCTGGCCCTCACCCGCCGGCTGGTCGAGGCGATGGACGGCGAGCTGAGGGTCGAGAGCCGGGAGAATGTCGGCTCGACCTTCATCGTCGATCTGCCGGCGGCGACGCTGGACCAGGTCGAGGTGCGGGCCGCGCCCCAGGGCGTGCAGGCGGTGCTCGGCGCCGGCCCGCAGGCCAGGGTGCTCTATATCGAGGACAACGCCTCCAACATCCGTCTGATGCGCCACATCGCCGAAGCCCTGGGCGGACTGGACCTGCACGTCGCCGAGCATCCGGTCGAAGGCCTGGAGCTGGCGGCGCGGTTACGGCCCGACGTCATCCTGCTCGACATTAATCTGCCGGGCATGGACGGCTTTCAGGTCAAGGCGCGGCTGGAGGCCAATCCGGTCACCCGCAACATCCCGGTCATCGCGATCTCGGCCAATGTGCTGGCCGAGACCATGACGCGGGGCCAGTCGTCCGGCTTCCACGGCTATCTGACCAAGCCGATCAGCATCGGGGCGCTGGTGAGCGCGATCCATAAAGCGACGACGCCTTTGCTGCAGGACGACGCGCTCACCGCCTGAACTGATCAGCCAAACCGCTTGTTGAGGTCCGGGGCGTCCTGGCCGGCCTGGGCCAAGGCGCTGGCGTCGCCATCGGCGAGATAGGCCTCCACCGCCCGGGCCAGCGCACCGTAGGCGACGCGGAACGGTCCGGTGGCCGAACTCAGCCGGCGCACGCCCAGGGTCTGCAGCCTGGCGGCCGGCGCCATGCCGCCGCGACCCATGACGTTCAGCGGCAGGGCGATCTCTCGCGCCAGGGTTCCCAGCAGGGCCTCGTCGACCGGACCGGGCACGAAGACGCCGTCCGCCCCGGCCGACCGGTAAAGCTCGGCGCGTCGCAAGGTCTCGGCCAGGGCCGCTTCGTCCTTGGCCAAGCCGCGCAGATAGACGTCGGTCCGGGCGTTCACGAACAGCGGCGCCCCGCTCTGGGCGGCGGCCTCGCGCACGGCCTCGATCTTGCGGGCGTGGAGGTCGGGCGAGCGGCCGCCGTCTTCGAAATTGATTCCCACGGCGCCGGCGCCGATCACGCCCTTGATGGTCTCGGCCACCGCGGCGAGGTCGTCCGAATAGCCGCCCTCGATATCGGCGGTCAGCGGAATCTTCAGCACCCGGCTCATCTCGCCGATCGCCGACAGCAGCGTCGGGACCGGCAGGATATCGCCGTCGGCGTAGCCATGCGCCCAGGCGACGGCGGCCGAGGAGGTGGCGACGGCCTTGGCGCCGGCGTCCTCCATCATCGCCGCGCTGGCGGCGTCCCAGGCGTTGGGCAGCACGAGAATCTGCGGACCCTCGTGCAGTTGTCGGAATGTCTCGGCTTGCTGGCCCATCGGCGTCTCCCGTCTGACAGAGTGGATCTGATTACGACGATATAGGAAGCGCCCCTGTGACATGCTGGCGGAATTCGGCCGCCGGATGTCTTGGGTCAGTGGCCGTGCGGGCCTTCGTAGACGCCGGGGGCCAGGCGTTCGTCCTCGGGGCCCTCGGAACCTTCGGGCAGGACGAAGCGGCGATCGCAGTAGGGGCACTCGACGAACGAGGCTTCGCCCATCTCCAGCCAGACGCGCGGGTGGCCGAGCGCGCCGCCGACGCCGTCGCAGGCGACGCGGCCCGAACGCACGACGATAACTTCCGAGGCCGGCAGATGCGACGTGCGGGCACCCTTGGCGGGCATGGGCTCCAGCTTGGACGAACGACCTTGATCGGGAACAGGGGCTTTGCGGGCCATTTCAACTCTCCGGCGGCGGAAGCTTGGCGGATGCTCCGCGCGCGCCTAGGTATGCGACCACGGCTTTCGTCGTCAATGCACGCCCCTGGTGCGCCGTCCGTTTCGGTCGATCGAAATGGCGTTCCGGGCCCCTTATCCGCCCTTCCCGCCGACGTTTTTCGCCGGCGAGGCCGCGCTTGGTACAAAGAGACGCATGACTCTTCCCGAATTCGCCATCGAAGCCGAAGACGTGGTCAAGATCTATCCGGCCACCAAGACCGCGCCGGAGATGCACGCCTTGCGCGGGCTGAACCTGAAGATCCCGCGGGGGTCGATCTTCGGGCTGCTCGGGCCGAACGGGGCGGGCAAGTCGACCTTCATCAACACCTTGGCCGGCCTGACCAAGAAGACCAGCGGCACGGTGAAGATCTGGGATCGCGACATCGACGTGCGTCCTCGCGACGCCCGCGCCGCCATCGGCGTGGTGCCGCAGGAGATCTCCGCCGACCCGTTCTTCACCCCGCGCGAGTCGCTCGAGGTGCAGGCCGGGATGTATGGCGTGCCGGCCAAGGAGCGCCGGACCATGGAGCTGCTCAATGCGCTCGGGCTCGGCGACAAGGCCGAGGCCTATGTGCGCCAGTTGTCGGGCGGGATGAAACGGCGGCTGATGGTCGCCAAGGCCATGGTGCACAATCCGCCGGTGCTGATCCTCGACGAACCCACCGCCGGTGTGGACGTCGAGCTGCGCCGCCAGCTCTGGGCCTATGTGCTGGAACTGAACCGCAAGGGCGTGACCATCGTGCTCACCACCCACTATCTCGAGGAAGCCCAGGAGCTGTGCGACCAGATCGCCATCGTCAATCGCGGCGAGGTGGTAGCCTGCGAGTCGACGTCCAGTCTGTTGCGTCGGCTGGACACCCGCAACGTGGTGGTGACGCCCGAGGAGCCCCTGGCCGAGGCGCCGCTGCTGGCGGGCTTCGAAACCCGGCCGCGGGCCGGAGGCGCCTTCTCGGTCACCTATCGGACCGGACAATCGAGCGTGGAGCAGGTGCTGGCGGCGGTTCGCGCCACCGGCCTGCACATCAAGGACATCTCCACCGAAGACCCCGATCTGGAGGACGTCTTCGTTTCCTTGACGACGGCGGGCGCCTAAGCCTTTTGTTTCGGCTCGCTTTCAGTTAGACAGCGCAACCTCTGAAGACGCACCCGTAGCTCAGCTGGATAGAGCGTTGCCCTCCGAAGGCAAAGGTCACACGT
>JBEBYB010000107.1:0-9895 GCA_040391295.1 Phenylobacterium sp.
ACTTCACCATCGTCACCCAGGCGCTCGATCGCTGGGCCGCCGAGGCGCCGGCGCGCACCTGGCTGGCCGAACGCTCCGGCGAAGGCTGGCGGACGGTGTCGTTCGCGCAGACGCGGGAGGCGGTTCGCGCCATCGCCGGCGGCCTGCGCGAACTGGGCGTCGTCGGAACCCGGCCGCTGCTGATCCTCGCGCGCAACGGGATCGACCACGCGTTGGTGAAGTATGCGGCGATGAGCCAGGGCATGCCTGTCGCCCCAGTGTCTCCGCAATACGGCCTGCCCGGCGCGAACCTGGCGCGGCTGGCGCACGCCGTCGAGGTGTTGAACCCCTCGGCGATCTACACCGAGGATGCCGCGCTGTTCAGCGAGGCGCTGGAGGCGCCGTTCCTGGCGGGGTTGCCGGTGATCGCCGGCAAGAACGCCCGGCCAGGCGACGTGCCGCTGGAACGGCTGGCGCGGGCAGGGGGCGTGGACGCCACCGCCCGGCCCGACGACCACGCCAAGTATCTGCTGACCTCCGGCTCCACCGGCCTGCCCAAGGCGGTGATCTGCCTGCACCGTAATATCGCGATCAACTCGGCCCAGATCACCGCCTGCTTCGCCGACGACGAGCCGCCGGTGATGGTCAATTCCGCGCCTTGGAGCCACAGCCTGGGCGCCAACTCGATCCTGCACATGGCTCTGCATCGCGGCGGCACGGTCTATATCGACGCCGGCCAGCCGGTGGCCGGCCGGTTCGCCGAGACGGTGCGGAACCTGAAGGAGGTCTCGACCACCTATCACAACATGGTTCCGGCCGGCTGGATGCTGCTGGCCGGCGAGCTGGAGCGTGACGCGGATTTGGCGCGGACCTTCTTCTCGCGCGTGCGCGTGCTGCAGTACGGCGGCGCCTCGCTGGGCCAGGACATCTCCGACCGCATCCAGGCCGTGGCGATGGCCACGGTCGGCGAGAAGATCAGCTTCGCCTCGGGCTATGGCGCCACCGAGACCGGCCCGACCGCCTGTAATGTCCATTGGCCGAACGAGCGCATGGGCCTGATCGGCCTGCCGGTGCCGGGCACCTCGGTGAAGCTCATTCCGGCGGCCGGCAAACTTGAGTTCCGGGTCAAGGGTCCGCAGGTGACGGCCGGCTATCTGGGGCGGCCCGAGCTGTCGGCCGAGAGCTTCGACGAGGAAGGTTTCTACCGGCTGGGCGACGCGGCCCGGTTCGTGGAGCCGGCCGAGCCGGCCCTGGGCATGACCTTCGACGGCCGTATCTCCGAGAATTTCAAGCTGGCTAGCGGCACCTTCGTCGGCGTCGGCGACCTGCGGGTGAAGGCGGTTTCGGCCGTGGGCGACGCCGTCACCGACGCGGTGGTCTGCGGGGAGGGGCGCGAGGGCGTGGGCCTGATGTTCTATCCCAACCCGAACATGTCGCCGCAGGAGGTCGTGGTGGCCGTGCGCATGGGGCTGGAGCGCTTCAACGCCCAGGCCAAGGGCGCCGGCGGCCGCGTCAGCCGCGCGCTGGTGCTGGACAGCCCGCCCGACGCCAACGCCGGCGAGATCACCGACAAGGGCTACATCGCCCAATCGCTCGCCCGCTCGCGACGCGCCGAAGCGGTCGAGCGACTGTTTTCCGATCCTGTTTCATTTGACGTGATGGTGTTCTGACATGAACGGCGCTGACGCTCTGATCGAGACCCTGGTGGCCAACGAGGTCACCGCCTGTTTCGCCAATCCCGGCACCAGCGAGATGCAGTTCGTCAGCGCGCTGGACCGCCAGCCGGCGATGCGCCCGGTGCTTTGCCTGTTCGAGGGCGTGGCGACCGGGGCGGCCGACGGCTATGGCCGCATGGCCGACAAGCCGGCCTGCACCCTGCTGCATCTGGGCCCCGGTTACGGCAACGGCCTGGCCAATCTGCACAACGCCCGGCGCGCCTTCACCCCGATCGTCAATGTGATCGGCGACCACGCCACCTATCACCGTCAGTACGACGCGCCCCTCAACTCCGACATCCCGACCATCGTCGGGCCCAACTCCATCTGGGTGAAGTCGGCCGATACGCCTGACAGCGTCGCGGCGATCGCCGCCGAGGCGGTCAGCGCCAGCTACGGCCCGCCCGGGGGCCCCGTCAGCCTGATCCTGCCCGCCGACTCCGCCTGGCTGCCGACCTCGACCAAGCCGGTGATCGCCGAGGTTCCGGTCCGCGCAGGTCCCTCCGGCGAAGCGGTCGACACCGTCGCCAAGGCGCTGCGCGCCGCCGCCAAGCCCGTGCTGCTGCTCGGTGGGCAAGCCACCCGCGCCGAGGCCCTGGCGCAGGCCAGCCGCCTGGCCGCCGCCGGCTTCCGCGTCTTGACCGACACCTTCATCGCGCGCCAGCCGCGCGGCGCCGGGGTCTTCCAGCCCGCCCGCATGCAGTATTTCGGCGAGGCCGCCCTGGCCGATCTGCAGGGCGTGGACCTGATGGTCTATGTCGGCACGGTCACGCCGGTCGCCTTCTTCGCCTATCCCGACCGGCCGAGCGTTCTGGTCCCCGAGGGCTGCGAGACCCTGACGCTCTCGACCCGGCAAGAGGACTCGGTCGCGGGCCTCGCCGCCCTGGCCGACGCCTTGGGCGCGCCGGCTTCCGGGCCGGTGCAGCCGCTGAAGGTCGCCGAGGCCGCGCCGAGCGGACCGCTGACCCCGCAGTCGGCTGGCGTCTCCATCGCCCGGCACCTGCCGGAAGGGGCGATCATCTGCGATGACTCGGTCACCTCTGGCGGCGGCGTCGCCGTGCCCTGCGCCACAGCTCGGCCTCATGACGTCCTGGCCCTGACCGGCGGCGCCATCGGCATCGGCGGGCCTCTGGCCATCGGCGCAGCCGTCGCCAAGCCTGACAGCAAGGTCGTTTCGCTGAACGGCGACGGTTCGGCGATGTACACGGTCCAGAGCCTCTGGACGATGGCGCGCGAGAAGCTGGACGTGACGGTGGTGGTGTTCGCCAACCACAGCTACCGCATCCTCAACATCGAGATGGGCCGCACGGGCTCTGGAAATCCCGGTCCCTCGGCGTCCAAGTTGCTGGATCTGGGCGACCCCAGGATCGACTGGGTGTCGGTGGCCAAGGGGCTGGGCCTGCCTGCCGTCCGCTGCGAGACCGCCGAGGAATTCGACGCCGCCTTCGCCCGGGCCATGGCCGAGCCCGGCCCGAAGTTCATCGAGGCGGCGATCTAGCCTGGTTGCAGTTGCGAAGTATTTTTGCACTGCAGCGTTGATTTTTTGTGCGCCGCAACATAGATTGTTTCCAGCGAAAGGAAGCGATCATGTTTGCTGATTTTGAGAATGCCGAAGGCCAACTGGCCACCTATCGGGTTGTGAACGCCTTCATCGGCAAGGTTCTGGCTCGACTGCGCGGATTCAATGACGGCCACCTGACCTCGTCCCACGCCTAAGTCCCGGTCGGCCTCCGGGCCGACGCCGGAATGAGAAAGGCCTGCGGGTTCGCCCGCGGGCCTTTCTGTTGGGCGATGCTAGACGGCGCCGGCATTCTGAAGCCGGGTTTCGATCCCACGCTCCAGCTCGTCCATCGTAGCGAGGAAGCTAGCCTCCAGGTCCACGTCGTAGAGCCTGGCCAGGGTCATCACGCTCCACAGGCAGTCGGCCAATTCGTGCGCAAGTTTGGCCTGCACGTCGTCGATGTCGCGCACGCCCTCCTTGGCCTGCACCAGCTTGGCCAGGTCGCCGACATCGCCGACGAATCCGAGAGCGACCTCCGGCGCGGTCCAGGCTCGCCCATACCGCAGCGTCTCGAGCCGGGCGTAGAGCTGGCGCACCCGCCAGGCTCGGTCGGAAAGGTCCTTGAACCCTGACATCGTGCTCCTCCGTGTTTGGCGAGGAGCCTAGGGCGACAAGCGCCCACGAAAAAGGCCCGGGGTCGCCCCCGGGCCTTCGTCGTCTTGCTATGCCGTGTCGCTTAGACGTTGCCCGGCAGCTTGCAGTCCTTCGAGAAGGCGCAGCCGGTCGTGGTCAGCGGGGTCAGGTCGGCGCCATACTCGATGATGTAGCCCTTCAGGCCGTCCGAGCAGGCCACTTCCATGTAGGTCGTGCCCTTGGCGGTCTTGCCGATGATCCGGCTGTTGGAGACCGTGCACTCGTTCTTGCCGAGCTTCTTCAGGTCGGCCGTGATCAGGGCGAGGCCGACCTCCGGCTTGGTGAAGGAGCAGCGGTAGCCGGCGATCGGCGCGCGCGCGCAGTCATAGACGATCGGCTTGTCGTTCGGGCCGCCGAAGACGCCGACGCCGCCGTCGGGACGGTTGGAGCAGGCCATTTCGACGATGTCCTTGCCGGCCGGGCCGGGGAAGGGCGCGTACTTCGAGACTTCGCAGTTGAAGCCGGCGGCCTTGGCCAGCTTGGTGTAGAGGCCGTTCTGCTCGGTCACCGCTTCCTTGGCGTCGGTGAGCGTGCAGCCGCCCATGACGGTCGAGGCCTTGGCGCACTCGTAGGTCTGGGCCAGCTTGCCGTTGTCGACGCGGAACATGAAGCCCTTGCCGTCGGCGCAGGCGGCTTCGAAGAAGCTCGAGCCGGACTGCGACTGACCGATGTACTTGCGGTCCTTCACGGTGCAGGCGTGACCCGATTGGGCCGCGAGGCCGTCGACCACCGCCAGACGCGCAGCGGCGTCACGCAGGGTGCACTTAATGTTGCTCTGGGCGTTGTCGTAGAGCATGCAATCGGTGGCTTCGACCGGCTTGGCCGCGTCCATCGGAGCGCTGGTCTTCATGATGAAGCCCTGGGCGCTGCCGGCGCAGGCGATTTCGATATAGGTCGCCGTGGCGCTTTGGCCGACGCCGCGAACCTGTTCGGGCGTGCACTGAATCTTGGCGGCCGCGATGATCGGGGCCAGGTCGGCCTTCGGATCGGCGTTGCCGGGCAGCTTGCAACCCAGGCCGGACGGCGAGCCGTCGGCTTGCGGATTGTTCGCCTCGATGCAGGTGAACGAGGTCGTGGCGCCGCCGACGAGCGACGACAGAACGAAGCCGACGCCTTGGTCGCAATCGATCTCGTAGAAGTTCGTCGTGGTCTTGGCCTTCTTGTCGTCGACCTTGCCGACGAAGCGGGCGTCGGCGACGTTGCAGGCGATGCCGGCGGCTTTCGCCAGGGCGGGCGCCTCGGCCATCCCCTGGGTGCGCGCCTTTTCGGTAATTTCCTCGGCCTTCTTAGGCGCGGAGGTGGCCGCGGGCGCCAAGGCCAGCAAGGCCAAAGTGGCGGCCAGCCCGGTGATGAATGGCCTCATGGGTTTAAATCTCCTGGGTGGTTCCCTAAGGGCGGACATAAGCCTCTGACGGCTCTATGGGTCAAGTTTGTCGTGAACAGCGTCTGAACCAAGGCGCCGGTTGCATGCAATGCGGGTTTGCTCTCGCCCCCGGCGCGTTCGAAAATGGGCGCCGACGATCAGAAGGAGGCAGTTTTGCGCGACGGATTTGAAGAGGTCTACGAACAGGCCCCGCGACCTAAGCTGACCTATCCCTTTGAACATGGGCCTGGAACCGGCGAGGCCGTCGATATCGCGCCAGGCGTCAAATGGTTGAGGATGCCTCTGGGGGGATCCCTGGCCTTCATCAATGTCTGGGCGATCGAGGAAGAAGGCGGCTGGGCCATCGTCGACACCGGCATGGGCGGTCCCGACACCCAGCAGGCCTGGCGCAAGGCGTTCGCCGAATCACTCGGCAACCGTCCGGTCACGCGCGTCTTCGTGACCCACATGCATCCCGACCACATCGGCATGGCCGGTTGGCTGACGCGGAAGTTCCAATGCCGGCTGTGGATCACCCGCCTGGAATTCCTGATGTGCCGCTCGCTGGCGGCCGACACCGGCCGCGAGGCGCCGGCCGACGCGCTGGACTTCTACCGGGCCGCCGGCTGGGACGAGGAGGCGCTGGAAAACTACCGCGCCAAGTTCGGCGGCTTCGGGCGCGGCCTGCACGCGCTGCCCGACAGCTTCCGTCGCCTGAACGACGGCGACGAGATCGAGATCGGCGGCCGGACCTGGCAGATCGTGGTGGGGTCGGGCCACTCGCCCGAGCACGCCTGCCTGTGGTGCCCGGAACTGAAGCTGTTCATCTCGGGCGACCAGGTGTTGCCGAAGATCTCCTCGAACGTCTCGGTCTTCCCGACCGAGCCGGACGGCGATCCGCTGACCGAATGGCTGACCACCCTGGAGGCGATCAAGGGCCGGGTGCCTGACGACGTGCTGGTGCTGCCGGCGCACAATGCGCCGTTCCACGGCCTGCACGCGCGGATCGACCATCTGATCGGAGGCCACGAGCGGGGCCTGACGCGGCTGCAGCATCTGATCGCCGAGCCGAAGCGGGCGGTCGACGTCTTCCCGGTACTGTTCCGGCGCAAGATCGACGAGTGGGTGCTGGGCATGGCCACCGGCGAGAGCATCGCCCACCTGAATTGCCTGATGACCCGTGGCGAGGCCGTCAAGGAGACCGACTCCGACGGTGTCGTCTGGTACAGGGCGACCGCCTAGGTATACGCTGTAAGTATTAGGGAGCGCATTTTTATGTCCGATCACATTCTCATCGAAAAGTCCGGCGGCGTGCTGACGCTGACCATGAACCGTCCGGACAAGAAGAACGCGCTGACGCGCGCCATGTATCAGTCGCTAGGCGACGCCATCGATCAGGCGGCCTTCGACAAGGACGTTCGCTGCGTCCTGATCCAGGCCAATGGCGACATGTTCACCGCCGGCAACGACCTGGCCGATTTCGCCGCCGTCAACGCCGGTGAAGCGAACGCCAGCGAAGCTCGCCGCGGCGGCAACCCGCTGCTCGCCGCCCTGGCCCGCGCCAAAACCCCGCTAGTTGCGGCGGTGAACGGCCGCGCGGTCGGCGTCGGCGTCACCATGCTGCTGCATTGCGACCTGGTTTACGTGTCCGAGGACACCTTGCTGACCACGCCGTTCGTGAACCTGGCCCTGGTGCCGGAAGCGGCGTCCAGCATGACCCTGCCGAGCCGTATCGGCCATGCCCGCGCCTTCTCGATGTTCGTGCTGGGCGAGGCCGTGGACGCCAAGAAGGCCGTCGACTGGGGCATCGCCAACGCCGCCGTGCCGCTGGCCGAGCTGCGCGCCAAGGCCCAGGCCGCGGCCCAGGCCGTCGCCGCCCGTCCGCCCGCCGCCGTCGCCATCACCAAGGCGCTGATGCGCGATCCGGAAGGCATCGCCGCGCGCATGGACGAGGAAGGCGTGCACTTCGCCGCCCAGCTCAAATCCCCGGAAGCCAAGGAAGCCTTCGCCGCCTTCGCCGAGAAGCGCGCGCCGGACTTCGGAAAGGTCGCCTAAGTCCCATGATCAAGTCCCGCTTCGAAGCCTTCACCCCGGCCCGCATCGTCGTGAACAACTACGACCTTGAGGGCTGGAACATCATCGTGACGGGCGGCGCCAGCGGCATCGGGGTGGAGACAGCCCGAGCCCTGGCCGGAGCGGGAGCCGACGTCATGCTGGCGGTCCGCGACCGCGTGGCCGGCGAGCGTGTCGCCGCCGAGATCAACCAGAGCATCGGCGCCGACCGGGTGCTGGCCGGGACATTGGACCTGGCCAGCTTCGGCTCGGTCGGCTCGTTCGTCGACGCCTGGGGCGACCAGCCGCTGGACGTGCTGATCAACAACGCGGGCGTCATGGCCACGCCGCTGCTGCACACGGCCGAAGACCTGGAATTGCAGATCGGCACCAACCATTTCGGCCACTTCGCCCTGACCATGGGCCTGACCCGGGCGCTGATGAACGCCTCGGAAGAGGACCGGCTGGCGCGCGTGGTGCAGCTATCGTCGATCGGCCACCGGCGCAGCGGCATCAACTGGGACGACATCCACTACCGCACCCGGCCCTACGACAAGTGGGAGGCCTATGGTCAGTCCAAGACCGCCAACTCGCTGTTCGCCGTGGGTTATTCGGCGCGGTTCGAGGAACATGGCGTCACGGCCAACGCCGTCATGCCCGGCGGGATCATGACCCCGCTGCAGCGCTATCTCCCCCAGGAGGAGATGGTCGCCATGGGCTGGATGGACGAGGAGGGCAATATCCGCGAGGGCTTCAAGACCACCGAGCAAGGCGCCTCGACCAGCGTCTGGGCGGCGGTCGGCGAGGAGCTTGAGGGGATCGGCGGGCTCTATCTCGAGGACTGCCATGAGGCCGCGCCCTGGACTAAGGAAGATCCGGTCCACGGGGTGATGCCGCACGCCCTCGATCCCGAAGCCGCCGAGCGCCTTTGGGTGATTTCCGAAGAGACCACGGGGTTGGGTTCGTAATCCTGCCGCGAGCGCTGACCCTCAGCGCTTCCTGGTCTTCGGCGCCTTGGCGCGCAGGGCGGCGCCCTCGGCTCTGGCGCTCCAGGCCCGCATCTCGCCTGGGTCTTCGAGCGCCTCCAGCGGGACGCTCCAGTAGCTCATCGCCTTGTCGCCGCCGAAGGGCTTGAAGGGCTCGCAGCCCGCCGCCTCGAAATCGGGGCGGCTGATCTCGTCCGCCTTGAAGTAGAGCGCGTCGTCGGCGATGAGGGCGAAGAACAGGTCATGTCGCGAGACGCCGACGCCGCCGAACATCCGGCGGTGGGTGATGCCGCCCAGGGGCGAGAGCTGTTCGAGCACATAGTCGAGGAAGTCGGGAGAGACGGGCATGGGCCAGGAGAAAAGCGCCGCAGGCTCCGGGGTGCAAGTGCGTACCGCCACGCCCGCCGACGCCTCGCTGATCTACGGCTTCATCCGGGCCTTGGCCGAGTACGAGAAGCTGCTGGGCGAGGTCGAGGCGAGCGAGGCCGACCTCGCCGGGCACCTCTTCTGCGAGACGCCGCGATTGTTCTGCGACATCGTTGAAGCGGATGGCGAGCCGGTGGGCTTCGCGATCTGGTTCTACAACTATTCGACCTTCAAGGGCCGTCACGGGATCCATCTGGAAGACCTGTTCGTGGTCCCGCAGGCGCGCGGGCTCGGCGCGGGCAAGGCGCTGTTGCGCGCCCTGGCCAAGCGCTGCGTGGCCCAGGGGCTGGCGCGGCTGGAGTGGTCGGTCCTGGACTGGAACGCGCCCTCGATCGCCTTCTATGATTCGCTCGGGGCGGACGCGATGAACGAGTGGACCACCCGGCGCATGACCGGCGCGCCGCTGAAGGCCCTGGCCGCCGGCTAAGGCCTGAGGTCTCGCCTAGACCGAGATGTCGATGATCATCGGCCTGGCTGGTTCGCCGCGCCTGGCGGCGTCGGAGGCTTCAGTCTTCAGGGCTTGCCCCATGGCTTCCTGTAGCCGGCGCGCCACCTCTCCCTCGATCGCCGCCAGATCGGTCGACCCGCCGCGTTCGGCTATGACTTCGGCGCGGATCTTTTCCTTCAGTTTCGCCAGCTTTTGTTCCTGAGCCCAGGCGTAGACGCCCTTGTCGCGGATCTGCTCGAGGTCCGACTGTTGGCGAACCTTGGCCGCTTCGGCCTTGGTCGCGGCCAGATCGGCGGCGCCGGGCGGAGTCGATCTTGCCGAGTCGGTCTTGCCGATCTGACCCAAGTCGCCCAGCGGACCGGAGCCAAAAAGGCTGTTTGCGAGGCTGGATGCGCCGACTTGCATGCGATGGCTCCCCTGGTCGGCTAAACTGCAGCAAGGGTCGGGCCAACCGGCGACCTGATCATCTGGGGAGGAGATCACTATGAGCGCACCACCGAAAACCGTCCTGGTCGCGACACCGGAGGAAGAGGCCGCGATTCGCCAGGCGGTGCGTGCCGCCGAGGGCAAGTTGGTCGCCGGACCCGAGCATGTGGAGGGACTGACGGCCCTGCTGTCGGATCCGCGGGTTTCCGATCCGATCTATGATCTGCCCCGCCCCATCACGACCGAAAACGTCGCCCGTTGGGTGGCCGAGAGCGAAGCCCTGCGTCAGGCCGGTGAATGCGTCCT
>JBEBYB010000108.1:0-9792 GCA_040391295.1 Phenylobacterium sp.
GCGTAGCGTGGTGGAGGGGGCGGCCTCAAGCGCCGAGCCCAGTCGCGCCCCCTCCACCACTTCGCGGTCCCCCTCCCCCATCAAATGGGGGAGGAAAGGAGTGCACTGACTGAGGGGATTAGCGCGCGGCGAAGCGTTCGAGCAGGACGGTCGGGCCGTGATAGTCGGCGCGCGCGAACTCACGGAAACCCGCCTTCTGCGCCACCCGCAGGGACGGGCCGTTCTCAGGATGGATCATGCAGACCGTGCGCCCGTCGCCAAACCGCGTATCGGCCCAGGCCAGGGCGGCGTTCACCGCCTCGGTCGCATAGCCCTTGCCATGGCCGGCGGGCGACAGGACCCACCCCATCTCGGGCGTATCGCCAAACGACGGCTCCAATTCGCGCTTGAAGTCGGCGAAGCCGAGTTCGCCGACGAACCGGCCGCTGGCCTTCTCGATCAGCGCCCAGAAGCCGTAGTCCATCTCCTGCCAGTGGCCGACATAGCGCAGCAGGCGGGCCCAGACCTCGTCACGGGCGAACGGACGGCCGCCGATGTAGCGGGTCACGTCAGGATCGCCCCACATGGCCGCGCAGGCGTCCAGGTCGGCCTTGGTGTGGCCGCGCAGGATCAGGCGTTCAGTCTCGATGACGGGCGCTGCGCTCACTTGCGGGTCACGACGTCGCGGAAGCCGTTGACGATCGGATAGCGCCGATCGCGACCAAAGGCGCGGGCGCCGATCTTGACGCCAGGAGCGGCCTGGCGGCGCTTGTATTCGGAATTGTAGAGCAGCCGCTGGATGCGCTCGACCGTCTCGGGCGCGTAGCCGCGGGCGACGATCTCATCAAGGGTCGCCTCCTCCTCCACCAGCCCATGCAGGATGGCGTCGAGTTCGGCATATTCGGGCAGGCTGTCCTGATCCTTCTGGTCCGGGCGCAGTTCGGCCGAAGGCGCCTTGGTCAGGATGCGCTCGGGGATCGGATCTGCGACGACGCCATAGGGGTCGTTGGCGTTGCGCCATTCGCAGACCGAATAGACGTCGGTCTTGTAGACGTCCTTCAGCACGTTGTAGCCGCCGCACATGTCGCCGTAGAGCGTGGCGTAGCCGACCGCCATCTCCGACTTGTTGCCGGTGGTGAGCAGCATCAGGCCCAGCTTGTTGGACAGCGCCATCAGCGAAACGCCGCGCGCGCGAGCCTGGATATTTTCCTCGGTCAGGTCAGGGGCCATGCCCTCGAACTGCGGCGCCAGCATCTGGGCGAAGGCGTCGACGGCCGGCGCGATGGAGATTTCATCCAGGCGGACCCCCAGGCGACGCGCGCAGCCCTCGGCGTCTTCCAGGCTTTCGCGGCTGGTGTATTTCGACGGCAGCATGAAGCAGCGGACCTTGTCGGCCCCCAGGGCGTCGACGGCCACCACCGCGCAGATGGCGGAGTCCACGCCGCCGGAAAGTCCAAGTAAAACACCTGGAAAGCCGGATTTCTTCACGTAATCGCGCAGGCCAAGGACCATGGCGCGGTATATCTCTTCCGGTCCCGTCGGCCAGGTCGTGGTCGGGGCGTCGACACAGGCCCAGCCGCCCGCACCCTTCTCCCAAGTCGAGAGCCCGAAGGCCTCCTCGAACATCGGCAGGCTCATGCAAATCTCGCCGGTCGCCGAAAGGGCGAAGGAACCGCCGTCGAAGACCAGCTCGTCCTGGCCCCCGACCTCGTTGACGTAGACCAGCGGCAAACCGGTATCGGCGACGCGGGCCTTGGCCACCACCAGTCGCTCGTCGTCGGCCGTGCGGCGGTAGGGCGAGCCGTTGGGCACCAGCAGGATTTCCGCGCCCTTCTCCTTCAGTTCGCGGCAGACCCGGTGGGACCAGATGTCCTCGCAGATCGGCGCGCCGAACTTGACGCCCTTCCACTCGAAGACCTCGGGACCGAGGCCCGGCTCGAACACCCGCTTCTCATCGAAGACGCCGTAGTTGGGCAGATCACATTTGAAGGCGACGCCCTTCACCTCGCCCTCGGCCAGGAAGGCGAGCGCGTTGTGCGGACGGCCGAAACGGTTCTGCGGCGGCCAGATCACCCCGATCAGGGCGGCCGGACCATCCTTGGTCTCCAGGGCCAGCCGCTCCACGGCCGCCTTGCCGGCCGCCCAGAAGGCCGGCTTCAGCGCCAGGTCTTCCGGCGGATAGCCGTTGATGAACAGCTCGGAGAACACCGCGATATCGGCGCCGGCCGCGCGGGCCTCCCCCAGACGCTCACGCGCCAGGGCCTCGTTATGGGCGATGGCGCCCACGATCGGATTGGCTTGGATAGCGGCGATAACGAGAGTCGACATGGCTTCTCATGTAGCCTCGACCGGCCCCTTGGACCAGCCTCAGGCCAGGGCTTTTGGCAAGGCTCGCGCAAACGCCTCCATCGCGCGCGGCTCGGCGACCGCCGCCCGCGCCCAGCCGGCGGGGCCGCCAGTGAACTGGCGCAGCAGCACGCCCTGCCCTTCCAGCCGCTTGATGACCGCCGCATCGCCGAAATTGGCCCAGACATAGCTGCCGGCCGATTTCAGGTAGGGCACGCGGCTAGCCTCGCAGGCCCGGTAGATCACCTGCCGCCCCTGCTCCATCGCGCGGTTGGACGCCGCCAGATAGGCCAGGTCGCGATAGCTGACGCCGGCGGCGGCCAATCCTGGCCCGTTACGCGAGGGCGCCAGCAGGCTGCGGATCGCCCGGGCGCGATCCGGCTGGGCGATGGCGTAGCCGATCCTGACCGCCGCCAGGGCGTAGGACTTGGAGAAAGTGCCCACCACCACCACGTCGTGGCCCTCGCGAACCAGATCAACCAGGCTCTCGGCGCCGGGGTCCGGGGTCATGTCGATGAAGGCCTCGTCGACCACGACCGGCGCGTCCTTGGCGGCGGCGATGCAGAAGTCGCGCAGCGCCCGACGCTCCATCAGCAACCCGGTCGGGTTGTTGGGATTGCAGACATAGGTCAGCCGCACATCGGGCGCGAGCCCCGCCGCCATGGCGTTCAGGTCGATCTGCTGATCGGGCGCCATCGCCACCCGCCGGGTCTGGGAACCCACCCTGGCGGCATATTTGATATGGCTGTCATAAGTCAGCGCCGGCGCAAGCTGCACCCCGTCCCGGCACCAAAAGGCCGAGATCATCGAGAGCAGTTCCAAGGCTCCGGTCGAGATCACCACATGGGCCGGAGTGACGCCGTTGGCCGCGGCGATACGGGCCATCAACGCCGCCTCCTCGGCGTGGGGATAGCGCTCGACGTGGGTCACCGCCTCGCGCAAGGCTGCCTTGGCCGCCGAGCTAGGCCCAAACGGATTCTCGGTGATATTCAGGGCCGCGAGCTCCATCGCCCCAGCCACCGACGGAACCACCGCCAGCCCCAGCCCCGCCATCCCGCGTCGTGTGATCCCAGCCATGAGCGCCTCAGAACTTGGCGTTGAGACGGACGTAGTAAAGACCGCCGTCGGTGTCATAGACGGCGTTACGCGAGTAGATCAGCCCGCGCGAGGCCTGGAACGTCGCCTCGTCGGGATAGGTGTTGAAAATGTTCTCCGCCCCCACCGTGACCTTCACCTGCTCGGTGATGGCGGCGCTAGCCGAGAGATCGACGAAGGCGCGGGCGCCGAAGGTCTGGACCAGATCGGCCGAGGATTGCGACTGCGCGTCGGTCCATTCGCCGTAGTAGCGGACCCGGGCTGTGCCCTCGAACCGGCCATAGGCGTAGGTGGCCGCGATGTTGCCGGTATGCTCGGGCAGACCGTCCTCGATATTGATCCGGGCGAGCTTGGAGACCTCGGTCAGCTTGGCGCGGGTGACCCTGGTGTCGTTCCAGTTATAGGCCGCCGTCAGGGTCAGATCCCCGTCGGCCAGATGCGTCTTCCAGGACCCAACAGCGTCGAGCCCCTTGGTCCGGGTGTTGAACGAGTTGGTGAAGTAGCTGACCGAGGTCAGCGAGTCGGCGCCGGGCACGCCAAGCTTCAGGAGTTCGGCGCGGATCGTCGGGGTGACGGTGAAGTTCGGCGAGCTGGCGAACCGGTCGTCGACCTCGATCTGGTAGTAGTCCAGCGACCCGCTCAGGCCGTGCTCGGTGTTTCGGTAGACCAGTCCGACCGAATAGTTGGTCGAGGTCTCGGGCTCGAGCGGCTTGGCGCCGAAGAACTGCGCCACGGGGTTGCTGGGCGACAAGCGGCCCGACGTGAACAGTTGCAAGGTCGTGGTGTCGAGGCCCTGCGAGGTGCGGGTGCTGTTGAGTTGGCCCGGCGTCGGCGCGCGGAAGCCGGTGGAGACCGCGCCGCGAACCGCCCAGTTCGGGCTGATCTCATAGCGCGCGGCGATCTTGCCGTCGGTCGTCGAGCCGAACTCCGAGAAGTCCTCGTAGCGGATGGCGATGTCGGTCGAGAACGCCTCGGTCCAGGAGAGGTCGAGGTCGACATAGCCGGCGTAGCTGGTCTGGTCCCAGGAGCCGGCCTGGGCGCTGCTATAGCCGGGGAAGCCGTTGGAACCGGACGGCAGGCCGGAGGCCGCGCCGGGGCCGACCTGATAGGACATCGGGTCGCCGGCCTCGATCTTGTAGGTCTCGACCCGGCGCTCGACGCCGAACGCCAGATTGGCGGGCTCGGCCAGGAAGCCGAGCTCCAGCGGCTTGTTGAAGTCGAGGTTCAGGTTCTGCTCGCGCTGGGTCAGGACGCCGGCCCGGAAGGCGGTGGGCGATTGCGGGCCGAACGAGGCGTTGATCGTCTCTTCGATGAAGTAATCGACCTTGTCCTGGCCGAGCGAGGCGTTGAAGTCCCAGGCTAGGCCATTGCCAAGCTCGCCCCGCAGGCCGGCGTTGATCGCGTAGTCGGTCTCGTCCTGGCCGAACTTCGGCGAGAAGCCGGCCGGATAGAGTTGCGCCAGGTTCCAGCCGGGGAACGCCGGACTGTTGCGATAGGCGGTGTCGTTCGACGGATTGCGCCAGTTGAAGTCGGTGACGCCGCTGCTCTTGGAGTAGGTGGCGAAGCCGTAGGCCTCGATCGCGTCGTTCAGCGGCAACGCCGCATCGACCACGAAGCGGGTGGCGTCGCGGTCGGGCTGGCCCCAGCGCTGGACGGGGTTCTTGACCTGCAAATGCGGATTGGCGGCCTGGAAGGCGATGGCGTCCGGTCGCTGACGGGTCCGCGAGGTCGCCTCGCTGTCGGTATAGGTCAGGGTCGCAACGAGGTGGCCGCCGTCGCCCAGCGCCCAGCCGGCCCGGAAGCCGCCCTCGTACATGGTCCCGTCGCCCTCGAAATACTGAGCGGCCTGGCCGAAGGCGGCGAAACCGGGTTGATCGTTGAGGATCAGGTTGATGACCCCGGCGATGGCGTCCGAGCCGTATTGCGCCGAGGCGCCGTCGCGCAGCACCTCGATGCGCTTGATCGCGAAGCTGGGCAGTTGGCCCAGATCGACGCCTTGCGCCCCTCGCCCGCCCAGCACGGCCGAGCGGTGACGGCGCTTGCCGTTGACCAGGACCAGGGTGTGGTCGGGCGACAGGCCACGCAGGGTGGCGGGACGCACGAAGGCCTGGCCGTCGGCGGCCGGCATCCGCTGGACGTTGAACGACGGCACCGCGGCGACCAGCTTCTCCATCAGTTCGTCGGAGACCGTGCTTTCCAGCACCGACTCGGAGATCACATCGATGGGGACGGCGGATTCAAAGGCCGTGCGGTCGGCGCGGCGGGTGCCGGTGACGATCAAGGCCTCAAGCTCTTCGGCGGAGGACGCAGGAGCGCCCGCTTCGATCTCGGCATAGGCCGGTTGAGCCAAGGCCAGGGCGAGCACGGTCCAGGCCGCGGTGGTCATGAGTCGCATACGAAAATCCCCCGAGAACAACTGGAGGGCTCGCTAAACTGCGCTGATGACGAAGCGGCGACAGCACCAATTCAGTCGCGTGAATGATCAGCGACCGTTGGGCGGCAAAGAAAAAGGGCGGCCCCGGAGAGCCGCCCCTTGAACCTAGTCGTCCCGGTGAACGCGTTCCCGGCGCTCGTGACGCTCTTGCGCCTCGAGGCTGAGGGTGGCGATCGGTCGGGCTTCCAGACGAGCGACGCCGATGGGTTCACCGGTGTCTTCGCAGTAGCCGTAGGATTTGTCTTCGATCCGACGAATCGCCTCGTCGATCTTGGAGATCAACTTGCGCTGGCGGTCCCGCGTCCGCAGTTCGAGAGCTCTATCGGTCTCGGACGTGGCGCGGTCGGCCAGATCAGGATGGTTCTCTGTTTCGCTTTGAAGATGGATAAGAGTCTCACGGGATTCCCGCAAGATATCCTCTTTCCAATTCAAGAGCTTCTGCTTGAAATACTCAAGCTGACGCTCGTTCATGAATTCCTCGTCCTCGGAAGGACGGTATTCTGGCTTTTCTGCCAACATAGTGGCCGTGCTCATAGACGCCTCACGCCCCCTTGGTACAACACCCCGGCGACACGCGGTGCGCTTATACCAAAACAAATTCTAGTTTCAACGAACGTCGATCATCCCCTTGCCGTCAGGGCCCACGATTCGCACTCTCAAGTTTCGCGATCTCCACGGCAGCACGGGTTTCAACCTCGTTCAATACACCTTCAAGCTGTTCATCATCCGTGCCGAGCCGCTCGTCGCGAACCGCCCGGCGCAGACGATCCAGATCGTCGATCGAGGCCTCCCCGGAAAGGAGGCCGATCTTCACATCTTCGAGAACGTCGAGGATCTTACCGGCCCGCCCCACGGCGCGCCGCCGGCGCTCCAACGGACCGGCCACCTCTTGCAGGGCGAGGATTGAATTGACGCTCATCACCCCGCCGACGCCGCCAGCCCGAGCTACCTGCGCAGGTCCAGCCGCCGCTGCGGGCTGAGCGAGTTGAAAGCCTTCGCCGCTGGCGCCGCGAGGCTTGCCTGCCCCGCCCGCCGATCCGACGCCGCCTGTTCCACTGACCTTCATGCAAGGCCCTTTATCACGCTTCGACCAGACTTTCGCAGCGCCATCTTAGGGTATGGTTAATGCCGGGCAAAATCTGCCGCCAGGCCATACAGCCCTCCTCCGGACGATGCGATTTTTACTGAAATCATTGACGTTTTCGTCTGGCACGCTGGTCGCATAGATCACTGCGAACTCCTTAGTCCGTAGTGTGTCTGGATCCCATGCGCAGATCGATCCGCCTCTTCAGCGCCGTTTTCATCGCCGCAACGCTTTGCGCCGGTCCCAGTTTCGCCAAGTCGCGGATCAAGGACATCGTCGAGTTCGAGGGCGTGCGCGACAACATGCTGGTCGGATACGGCCTGGTGGTCGGCCTGAACGGCACCGGCGACAGTCTGCGCAACTCGGCCTTCACCCGCCAGAGCCTCGAGGCCATGCTGGAGCGGCTGGGCGTCAACACCCGCGACGCCAACCTGAACACCAAGAACGTCGCTGCGGTGATGGTGACAGCCAGGCTTCCCGCCTTCTCGGCGGCTGGTTCGCCGATCGACGCCTCGGTCTCGGCCATGGGCGACGCCAAGAGCCTGCAAGGCGGCACCCTGCTGGTCACCCCGCTGATGGGCGCCGACGGCCAGGCCTATGCAGTCAGCCAGGGCACCGTGCAGACCGGCTCGATTTCGGCTGGCGGCGCCTCGGGGTCTTCGATCTCCAAGGGCGTTCCGACTGCGGGCCGCATCGCCGGCGGCGCCATCGTCGAGCGCGAGATCGGCTTCCAACTGGCCAATATGGGCCAGATGCGCATGACCCTGCGCAATCCCGACTTCACCACCGCGCGCAAGATCGCCGATGTCGTGAACACCCGCTTCCCCGGCGCGGCGCGGGCCGACAACCCCACCATCATCACCGTCACCCCGCCCGGCCGCATGGACATGGTCTCGTTCCTCTCGCAGGTCGAGAACATGACCGTCGACACCGATGGTCCGGCCAAGGTGGTGATCGACGAGATCGCCGGGGTGATCGTGATGGGCGAGAACGTGCGTATCTCCACCGTCGCCATCGCCCAGGGCAACCTGACCATCACCGTCCGCGAGAGCCCGGCGGTCAGCCAGCCAGCCCCGTTCAGCCGCGGTCAGACCGTGGTCGTCCCCCAGTCCGAGGTCGAGGTGGACGAGCAAACAGGTCGGCAATTCGTCACTGTGCGGGACGGCGCTTCACTGTCGAGCCTGGTGTCGGGCCTGAACGCATTGGGCGTCACCCCCCGCGACATGATCTCCATCCTGCAGACCATCAAGGCCGCCGGCGCCCTGCAGGCCAATATCGAGGTGATGTGATGGACCTGACCTCCCCCCTCACCGCGCCGACCGCCAAGATCGACCCGACGGCCCAGCCCAGCGCCGCCGAGTTGGCCAAGCGCGATCAGATCAAGAAAACCGCCAGAGACTTCGAAGCTTCGTTCCTGTCGGTGATGCTGAACGAGATGTTCAAGGACGTCGGTGCGGAGGCCCCGTTCAGCGGCGGCCGGGGCGAGGCGGCGTTCAAATCGTTCATGAGCGACGCCATGGCCAAGCAGATGGTGCGCTCCGGCGGCGTCGGCCTGGCCGATACCGTCGGCAAGGAAATGCTGAAGCTTCAAGGTTTGAGTTAGGAGACTTAAGTCATGGCGATCTCCGCCACGGACGCGGCCGACCGCGTCGAACAACTGATCGTGCTGACCGAGCGTCTGACCGAGCTGATCGCTCACGACGCCCTGGCCTTCGAGCAGCGCCGTCCCCGCGACGCCACCCAGAACATCGAAGAGACCTCCAAGCTCGCCAACATCTATCGCCACGAATCGGCGCGGGTTCGCGCCAATCCGGACATGGTGGCCAGCGCGCCGCTGGCCCAGCGCACCCGTTTGATCCGCGCCACCGAGGCGTTCGACGCCGTGCTCGCCCGCCAGGGCCGGGCCCTGGAGGCCGCCAAGACCGTCAGCGAGGGCTTGGTCCGCGCCATCGCCGACGAAGTCGCCGCCCAGCGCACCACGGGTTCCGGCTATGGACAGGGGGGCGCCGTCTCCGCCCCCGCCCCGGCCACCTCGATCACCCTGAACAAGCGGGCCTAGCCACGCGAACTGGCGCCCAGCCAATTAAAACACTTGTTTGACCGCCACATTTGGGCCTAGCTTGCCGGTGTCGCCGGGCCGTTCCGGCGGCCGCGTTCTCAGGGCGGGGTGAAAGTCCCCACCGGCGGTGATGGCGGAAGGCTCGCAAGGGTCCACGCACAAGCCCGCGGGCGCCTGGTCGGCCGAAAGGTCTGTCAGGGACAGCAGATTCCGGTGCGAACCCGGAGCCGACGGTTAGAGTCCGGTTATGAGAACCGCTAGTGACGGTCCTGCTCCGTGCGTTCGCGCCTGGAGATCCACAGGCCGCTGCTTGCGTCTCCCTGAGTCGTGGTTTTTGCCCCAACTCAGGGATCTGACCATGACCCAAGCTGTCACCCACTTCGAAGTCCCCACCGCCAATGGCGCTTTCCGTCTGGCGCGCATCGCGTTCGTCCAGTCCGGCTGGCACAGCGAAATCGTCGACAACGCCTATCAGGGCTTCATCCGCGAGATCGCCGACCTCGGCTTCAACGAGTCGGCCGTCGATCGCTTCGAAACCCCCGGCGCGTTCGAAATCCCCCTCCACGCCCAGACCCTGGCCAAGACCGGTCGCTATGCGGCCATCGTCGCGGCCGGCCTGGTGGTCGACGGCGGCATCTATCGCCACGACTTCGTGGCCTCCACCGTGATCTCCGGCCTGATGCAGGTCCAGTTGACCACCGAAGTGCCGGTGTTCTCGGTGGTGCTGACGCCGCATCACTTCCACGAGCACGACATCCACCAGACCTTCTTCCGCGAGCACTTCCTGACCAAGGG
>JBEBYB010000109.1:0-9632 GCA_040391295.1 Phenylobacterium sp.
GAGGGCCGCAGGCACATCTGCAGGCGCTGCGCCTATGGATGGCCGGCACAAGGCCGGCCATGACGAACTGAGAGGGTGGCGGCCCTACTTCTGAACCCAGGCGCCGGCGGTGTTCTGATAGAACTCACCGGGCTTCAGCAGCCCCTGCACCACCGAACGGAACGCCGAAGAGCCGGCGGCGGCGGGGGTGACGCCGTTCTTGGCGGCGGCCTGGGCGTAGAGTTGGCGGCGGCCGGCGTTGATCTCGGACACCGCGGCCTTCACGTCGGCGCTGGCGGCGCCGGCGTTGACGAAGCCCAGGAAGCCGTCGGCTTGCTCGCCCACCACGCCAGCCGCCTTGGCGGCGTCGACGGCGGCCTTGGCCGAGGCGGGGTCAGCGAGGGCCGCGCCAGCCAGGGTGAGGCTGCCGACCACGGCGGCGACAGGCGCCATCAGTTTGAAGAAGCTCATGGTCATACCCCTTAGAACAGGTTCGGATTCTGCTGGATCAACGCCTTGACGTCATCGTCGAGGCGCAGGCGCACGTCGGCGTCCAGCTTGGCGTAGATCGTGATCGGCGCAACCTCCACCCGCACGGTGGGCGCACACGCGCTCAAAAAGGCCACGCCTGCCAAGGCGGCCGCGGCGGGAAGAGCTCTATTCATACGGTTCTCCAAAATCACGGCCTCAAGAAGCATAGCCAAGGTGGTCCGTCACGGCTGAACCGCTTGTGAACCACGCAGCGCCTGATAATCGGCGAAGTCCTTCAGCAGCTGATCCATGTTCAGCGAGGTGTCCAGGGTCAGGTCGACCTTGGTCCCCGAGGGCAGCGGCAAGGTCTTGTTCATGAAGTCGCGGCGGATCAGCTCCATGATCGTCAGCCGGATTTCCTGCTTCTGCGGCGGCTCATGCTCGCCCTTGATGTGCAGCAGGACGCCGAGCCGGCCGTTGTCGAGACTGTTCACCTCGGCGTCGAGCTTGTCGAAGGCCAGGTCCTCCATGGCCTGATAGGCGAATTCGGTGAAGGCGTTGGTGGCTTCCGGCGCGACCTCGGCCGGGACCGGGCCGGCGGCGGTGACCGCCCCACCCTCGGCGCCCACGGTGGTCAGGGCCTCGCGCAGGATCGACAGGCGGCCCGGCTCGATGGCCGCCAAGGTTCCGCCGGCGACCCGCACGCCCTGCGGCGTCACCTCGAACGGCACGCGGCCGGTCAGGCGGGCTTCGAGGTCGACGCGGTCGCCGAACGGCGAGGCCTCGACCAGTTCCTTGACCTGCACGCCCTGGAAGTTGAGCACGCCCTTCCACGAGGCGCCGGGCTTGAACGGGACGGTGAAAGGCTCGAAGGCCAGGCTTCCGCCGCCAACCGCGAGTTGCGCGCCCTCGACGGTCAGGCCGTCGCCCTCCAGGCCGAACTTGATATCGACATCGGTCAGCGGGACCAGGGTGTTCACCGCCTCGGCTTTCAAGCTCTGCCCCGGCGCGGCGATCGGCGGGATCAGGCTGGCGAAGGCCGCCTGGCCGGTCAGGCCGACGACCGGCCCCATCGGGCTGACGAAGTCCAGCCGCTCGACAGTGAGCGTTCCGCCGCTGGAGGACGTGTCCGGTCCCCAGCCGACATGGCCGTCGAACCGCGCGCGGCCGGTGGCCGGCGAAGCCACGAGGGCGGCCATGGGCGAGATGTCCACCGGCTGCAGCCCGCCATCCTCAAAGACCAGCACGCCGGTGTCGAAGGTCAGGGTCCCGCGACCGTCGGCCCCATGGCGCAGATCGGCCTGACCCAGCGTGCGGCCGGCCAGATCGGTCAGTTTGAGATCGCCGACCCAACCGCCATTCATAGCCCGCATCTCGCCCGAGCCCCGCACTGGACGGAAACGAGTCTCGGCGGCCAGATCGTCGATGCGCGCATTGACGACTCCGACGCGGCCGCGCATCGCCGCGCCCTTGCCGCGCAGATCAACCGAGGCGGAGGTCTCGGAGACCTTGGCCTCCAGGAACGGGATCGCGGCGGCGGCCTTCACCACCTCGCCGCGCAGTCGCCACTCGCCGTCCTTCATCGAAAGCAGCGGCGCGCCTTTGACCGGGCAGAGCTCGGCGGCGACCTTCTCCAGATCGTTCTCGCCAAGCTCGATATGCGCCGCGGCGATCGGAGCGCAGCCGCTGGCGGTGAAGTCGATCGCACCGTTCGCCAGCCGCAGGTCGCCGGCTTCCTCGAACGCGCCGTCCTGCACCGGGGCGAAGCTGCCGGCCGCCTTGACCTGGCCGCTGGCGACCAGGCCGTCCGGGGTCAGCCGGTAGCTGCCGGCGTTGACGCTGGCCTGCGGCAGTCCACCGCCGGAGACCTTGAGATCGAAGGCGCCCGCGCCATTGGCGTAGATCGCGCCCCCGGCCCGGTAGAGCGAGGCTTCGCCGCCGCTGTCGGTGCGGATCCTGGCCGGCACGCCGAGGCGCACCGACAGATCCTCGCCCGAGGCGCTGATCGTCAGCGAATTGGCGGTGAGCTGGAAGCCCGAGACGGCCTTCTTCAGGGCGAGCGTGGCCGCATCGTCGCCGGCGTGGCCCGGACCAAGGCCCGACCAAGCTCCGCGCGTAGCCAGCGAACCGCGCAGCTCCAGGTCCAATCGCCGATCATCGAAGGCCACCAGCCCCCCGAAATCGGCGCGTGCGTTCTTCAGGGTCAGGTCGCCGGCCTGGGCCGAGGCGGCGGCAATCAAGGTGGTGACCTCGCTGGAGACCACGTCGCCGGCCGAACGCGTCCAGCGCAGATCGCTGACTGCGGCCTCGGCCCGCAGGCCCTGCGCTTGGGTCCCGGCGCCGCTCAGCCCGGCGGCGCTGGCTTCCAGAGAGCCGTCGCCGGCGAGGGCCAGGGTCTCGAACCAGCCGGTCGACGCGCCGTCGAACTTGGCCAGCAGCTTAAAGTCCTTCAGCCGGCGCTCCCCGGCGGTCAGGGTCGCGCCATCCAGGTCCAGCCGCGCGATGACCTTGCCCTCGCCGCGCTTCTTATCGAAATCGGGATAGGGGCCCTGGGCCGAGAACCGCAGATTGCCGTTGGAGGCGGCGACGCCGCTGGCCGCCAGTTCGGTGACCGGCGCGGTGAGCAGGATGTCGACCCGGTTGCGATTGGTGATCAGCAGCAGCTGCGAGGGGCCTGTCGAGGCGCTGAGCCGCTCGCCCTTCAGCACCGCCGGGTCGAAGCGGGCGTCCAGCGCCATCAGCTTGCCGTGCTCCATCCGGCCGTTGGCGCGGGCGGTCAGCGGGCCATAGTCGGTGGCGAGGCGAACGACGCCCTCGCGAACCACGATCTTCGGCTTCGGCGCCCCGGCCTGCGGCGGCCGCTTGGCGAACTCCTCGATCAGCGGGTCAAGCGAACCGAGGCTGAACTTGCCGCCCTTCAGGCTGGCTCGCACGATCGGGCGGTGCAGGATGACCGAGGTCACCTCGACGCCCAGCGGCCGGCCGGCCCAGAAACCGGTGAAGCCGTAATGGATTTCCACGAGGTCGGCGGTGACGTCGGGATCGCGCTCGGCGCCCACCCGGACGCGCGCGGAAAAGCCGCCGAATTCGAAGCGTCGGAACTGCACCTCGGCGGGAATGCCGCGGGCCTCCAGCCAGCCAATCAGGACCTCGCGCGCGATGATCCGGCGGGTGACATAGACGCTGGTTCCGGCCACGACCGCGACCAGGGCCACGACGGCCAACGCCGTGCGCCTTCGCCGCCACCGGCGTCGCGTCGCCCTGGGTGGCGGGGAAGGATCGGTCTCGGAATCGGTCAAACGGGACGACGTCGGCTGCTTTGGGTCAGGTCATAACGCAAAACAGCCGAAAGCGTGGCCGTCCGGAAGTTTTAAAGTCCGCCAAAGCTGGCCAAGGCCACGCCGCCGTCCACGGCGATGGTCTCGCCGACCACGTAGTCGCCGGCGCGGCTGGCCAGATAGATCGCGGCGGCGGCCATGTCCTCGTCACGCCCGATGCGGCGCGAGGGGATGCGCTTGGCGATCGCATCGCCCTGGTCGCGGGCCACGCGGTTCATTTCCGAGGCGAAGGCGCCGGGCGCGATGCCGGTGACGTTGATCGAGTCCTTGATCAGCTCGGCGGCCATCCGGCGGGTCAGATAGATCAGGCCCGACTTGCTGGCGTGGTAGGAATAGGTCTCCTGCGGATTGAGGCGGATGCCGTCGATCGAGCAGATGTTGATGACCTTGGCCGGCTGATCATGGCTGGCGGCGGCTTTCAGCGCGCCGTGCAGGGCCTGAGTCAGGAAGAACGGCGACTTCAGGTTCAGGTCCATGACCTTGTCCCAGCCGCTCTCGGGGAATTCGTCGAAGGGCGCGCCCCAGGCCGCGCCGGCGTTGTTGACCAGGATGTCGAGCTTGGGCTCGGCCGCGGCCAGCCGTTTGGCCAGGGCCTGGCAGCCCTCGACGGTCGAGACGTCCTGCGGCAGCGAGATGCAGTTTTCGCCCAGTTCAGCGGCGGTTTCGTCGCAGGCTCCCGGCTTGCGCGACGAAATGTAGACCTTGGCGCCTTGGTCGATGAAGCCCTTGGCGATCATCTTGCCGATGCCGCGCGAGCCGCCGGTGACGAGGGCCACGCGGCCCTCCAGCGAGAACAGTCCCTGAGCCATAGCTTGCTTCCCCTAAGGTGATCGTTGGTATCGCTTATGGACCTGCGTTCGGCGTCCGGAAACCCAAAGGATTTTTGACTCGCGCCGGCTTGGCGGGGCCTGTAAACAACCGTTTGAATCGAGGGTGGCCACCTCCACGAGCCGCCCATCTCCAATCAGTCGAGGATGCGCAAATGGCCGAGATCAATTCGGTGACCGACCTCTCGCTCGAAGGCGACGTCGCTGTCATCACGCTCAACTCACCTCCGGTGAACGCCCTGTCGGCCAAGGTCCGCGAAGGCCTGTTCGAAGGCTTCAAGGCCGCGATCGCCAATGACGCCGCCAAGGCCATCGTGCTGATCTGCGAAGGCCGCACCTTCATCGCCGGCGCCGACATCACCGAGTTCGGCGGCGCGATGGCTGGTCCCAGCCTGACCGACGTCCAGGATATGATGGAGAACTCGCCCAAGCCGGTGATCGCCGCGATCCACGGCACCGTGCTGGGCGGCGGCCTCGAAGTGGCGCTGTGCGCCCACTACCGCGTCGCCGTCCCCTCGGCCAAGTTCGGCCTGCCCGAAGTGAACCTCGGCCTGCTGCCGGGCGCCGGCGGCACCCAGCGCCTGCCCCGCGTGGTCGGTCCCGAGCGCGCCTTGGAAATGATGACCACCGGTCGTCATGTCCCGGCCAAGGAAGCCCTGGCCGGCGGCCTGACCGACGAACTGGTCGAAGAAGGCAAGCTGAAGGAAGGCGCCGTCGCCTTCGCCAAGAAGGTGGTCGCTGAAGGCCGTCCGCTGCGCAAGATCCGCGACCAGAACGAAAAGGTCGAGGCGGCCCGCGGCAAGCCCGAGATCTTCGCCGACTTCCGCAAGGCCAACGCCCGCAAGTTCCGCGGCTTCCTGGCCCCGGAATACAACATCCAGACCATCGAAGCGGCCGTGAACCTGCCCTTCGCCGAAGGCCTGGCCGTCGAGCGCAAGCTGTTCGCCGAGCTGATGAGCGGCCCGCAATCGGCCGCCCAGCGCTATTCGTTCTTCGCCGAGCGCACCGCCCAGAAGATCCCGGACGTTCCGGAAGACACCGCCCTGATCCCGATCAAGAAGGTCGGCATCATCGGCGCCGGCACCATGGGCGGCGGCATCGCGATGAACTTCGCCAACGCCGGCATCCCGGTGGTGATCGTCGAGCAGAAGCAAGAGCCGCTGGACCGCGGCCTGGCCACCATCCGCAAGAACTACGAGCGCACCGCTTCGCGCGGCGGCATCACCGCGGCCCAGGTCGAGGAGCGCTGCGCGCTGATCACCGGCTCGCTGTCGATGGAAGACTCGTTCGCCGACGTCGATCTGGTGATCGAGGCGGTGTTCGAACGCATGGACATCAAGAAGGACATCTTCACCAAGCTCGACGCCATCTGCAAACCCGGCGCGATCCTGGCCACCAACACCTCGGGCCTCGACATCGACGAGATCGCCTCGGTGACCAAGCGCCCGGAAAGCGTCATCGGCCTGCACTTCTTCTCGCCGGCCAACGTGATGAAGCTGCTGGAGATCGTCCGCGCCGACCACACCTCCAACGAGGTGATCGCCACCTCGATGAAGCTGGCCAAGCAAATCGGCAAGGTCGCCGTTCTGGTCGGGGTCTGCCCCGGCTTCGTCGGCAACCGCATCCTGGGCGCGCGCCAGCGCGAAGCTCAGAAGCTGGTCATGGAAGGCGCCATGCCGTGGGACATCGACCGCGTCCTCTACGACTTCGGCTTCCCCATGGGTCCGTTCGCGATGAGCGACCTGGCCGGCCTGGACATCGGCTGGGTGAAGGAAAAGTCGAAGGGCGAAAGCATCCGCGACGTGCTGTGCGAAGCTGACCGTCGCGGCCAGAAGACCGGCGCCGGCTACTACGACTACGACGAGAACCGCGTCGCCAAGCCGAGCCCCTTCACCGAGAAGGTCATCAACGACTTCATCGTCAAGTCGGGCGCCAACCCGCGCAAGATCAGCGACGAGGAAATCCTCGAGCGCTGCATCTTCCCGATGATCAACGAAGGCGTGAAGATCCTCGAAGAGGGCAAGGCCATCCGCGCCTCCGACGTCGATGTGGTCTGGCAGAACGGCTACGGCTGGCCGGTCTATCGCGGCGGCCCGATGCACTACGGCGACCAGGTCGGTCCGGCCAAGGTGCTGGCCAAGATGAAGGAATTCCAAGCCACCATGGGCGACCAGTTCAAGCCCGCCGCGGCGCTGGAAAAGCTCGTCGCCGAAAACAAGAAGTTCGCCGACCTATAAGATCTCCGCTCATCCCGGCGAAGGCCGGGACCCAGATACATCCACCGAGCCTAGGGCTCTTTCGCCGCCAATGAGTTCTACGATCTGGGCCCCGGCATTCGCCGGGGTGACCGGGTCGGGGGTTCAGGCTCCAACCTCACCTTCCTCCCCAATTCCTAGGATGCTCCTCCAATGCGTGAAGCCGTCATCGTCTCCACAGCCCGCACCCCGATCGGCAAGGCCTATCGCGGCGCGTTCAACAACACCTCGGGCGCCGAACTCGGCGGCCACGTGATCCGCGCCGCGGTCGAACGCGCTGGCGTCGATCCGGGCGAAATCGACGACGTGGTCATGGGCGCGGCCCTGCAACAGGGTTCGACCGGCAACAACATCGCCCGCCAGGCCGCCCTGCGCGCCGGCCTGCCGAACACGGTCTCGGGCATGACGCTCGACCGCCAGTGCTCCTCGGGCCTGATGGGCATCGCCACGGCCGCCAAGTACATCATCAACGACGGCGCGACGGTCGCCGTCGGCGGTGGTCTGGAGTCGATCAGCCTGGTGCAGAACGACAAGATGAACCGCTATCGCACCAGCGATAAGTGGCTCAACGAGCACGTGCCGGAAATCCACACCTCGATGATCGAGACCGCCGAGATCGTGGCCGACCGCTACGGCATCAGCCGCGAAGCCCAGGACGAATACGCCCTGCAATCGCAGCAGCGCACCGCCGCGGCCCAGGCCGCCGGTATCTTCAACGCCGAACTCGCGCCGCTGACCTCGATCATGATGGTCCAGAACAAAGAAACCGGTGAGTTCTCCGAGAAGGAAGTCACCCTGACCCAGGACGAGGGCAACCGTCCGCAAACGACCCTGGCCGACCTGCAGAAGCTGGCCCCGGTCTTCAAGGGCGGCATCTTCGTCAAGGAAGGCAAGTTCGTCACCGCCGGCAACGCTTCGCAGCTGTCCGACGGCGCCGCCGCCGTGGTGCTGATGGAACGCAAGGAAGCTGAAAAGCGCGGCCTGACCCCGCTCGGCGCCTATCGCGGCATGGCCGTCGCCGGCTGCGGCCCGGAAGAAATGGGCATCGGCCCGGTCTTCGCGATCCCCAAGCTGCTGGCCCGCAACGGCCTGACCATCGACGACATCGACATGTGGGAACTGAACGAGGCCTTCGCCTCGCAGGTCCTGTACTGCCGCGACAAGCTGGGCATCGACCCGGCGAAGTACAACGTCTCGGGCGGCGCCATCTCGATCGGCCACCCCTACGGCATGACCGGCGCCCGCGCGACCGGCCACATCATGCATGAAGGCAAGCGTCGCGGCGCCAAGTACGGCGTCGTCACCATGTGCGTCGGCGGCGGTATGGGCGCGGCCGGCCTGTTCGAGATCTTCTAGGTTTCAAGCAGTTTCACGACCTTACGGCAGGTCGGACACAATCTGTGATGAAGGGTCGCCTCAGTCGGGGCGGCCCTTTTTCTTTGCTGAATCAACGCGAAAGTATCCTGGGACACCAAATCGATACAACTGCCGCGGGAAGGCGGTTGCACGTTCCTTGCTGTGCGGTAGCGGTACGCTCAATTGTTGCGCCGCAGCATTCCAGTTTGACACAGGTCCCGCTCGTGTTCTCTCAGATCCGCAAGTTCGTTCTCCCGATCGCCGCCATCGGCGCCGTCGCCGCGGCCTCCCCGGCCCTGGCCGACGCCAATGTCGGCCTTCAGGTCATGCGCGAGTACAATCTCGTCGTCCTGGGCGACCTGACATCCAGTTCCGAGGTCGAAGGCCGCACATTCGTCGGCGGCGACCTGAGCGGTAACTCGTCCAACTACTTCATCAAGGGCGGCAAGGCGCCGGTCTCCAACGCCCCCGGCCTGACGGTCGTCGGCAGCGTCAGCGGCGGGACCAAGCAGCTCAACAACAGCTCGGGCGCGCTGATCGGCGGCTCGATGTCCAGCGGCCTGAACCTGAACGGCGGCAATCAGAACGTCACGATCGGCGGATCGGCGCTGAACATCAACGGCAGCACGGGCAGCACCGTCAAGATCGGCGGCGCGGCCGGCGGCAATATGAACAGCAACGGCGGCACGATCCAATCGAACCTGGGCCTGGCCGGATTCGCCGCCGGTCTTCAGGTCCAGGCCACCGATTATGCGCTCGGCGTGAAGGATTTTTCGGCCTATCTGGCCGGCCTGACCCCGACCGACCAGGTCAGCTTCCCGCTGCAGAACCGCATTCGTTTCTCGCCCGCGACCGGCGACGGCAAGCTGGCGGTCTTCGATCTGGCCAACACCAGCGTCTTCGATTCAGTCGGCGAGATCCAGTTCCTGACCAAGGGCTTTGACACCATCGTCGTCAACGTCGGCGGCAAGGACGCCAAGATCGCCAAGAATTTCATCGGCAACAACAGCGGCCTCGGCGAGCATGTGATCTGGAACTTCTATGAAGCCGAGAGCGTCGATTTCGGCTCCAACAGCTTCTACGGCTCGGTGCTCGCGCCCTACGCCGCCGGGAAGATCGGCAACTTCATCGAAGGTTCGGCCGTCTTCGGCAGCCTGGAACAGAACGGTGAAATCCACCTCGGCGGCTACGCCGGCAACCTGCAGATCCTCCAGTCGGCGGTGCCGGAACCGGCCACCTGGGCGATGATGATCATCGGTTTTGGCCTGATCGGTTCGACCATCCGCCGCCGCCACCGGGTGGCGCTCGCCGCCTAGTTCACGTCGAGGCCGAAGCCCCTCACCCGACCTCTCCCCAGCGGGGAGAGGAGAAGAAATCCCTCTCCCTCGGGAGAGGTTAGGTGAGGG
>JBEBYB010000110.1:0-9499 GCA_040391295.1 Phenylobacterium sp.
AGGTCGCCGCGCTCGGCCGCGAAGGGCCGGCCTGGGTCCTGCGGGACGCCGCCGGTCGTGAAGTCTTGACCGCCGACGCGGTGATCCTCGCCGCCGGCCCCGCCAGCGCCGCCCTCTGGCCGGGCCTGGAGCTGGGCGCCGTCCGCGGACAGGCCAGTTGGACCACCGCCCCCTCGCCCATCCAGGCCGCCGCCTGGGGCGGCTATGCGATCCCCACCCGCGGCGGCGTGCTGTTCGGCGCCACCCATGACCGGGACGACACGCAAACCGAGGTGCGGGAGGCCGACCACCTGCGCAATCGCGCCACCCTGGCCGCCGTCCTGCCGGGGCTCGCCGCCGAACTGGGGCCCGCGCCGCTGGAGGGCCGGGCCTCGATCCGCGCCACCAGCGCCGACCACCTGCCGAACGCCGGCCCGGCGCGGGACGCGCCCGGCCTCTTCCTGCTGACCAGCTTCGGGTCTCGCGGTTTCTCGACGGCGCCGCTGCTGGGCGAACACGTCGCGGCCCTGGCTCTGGGCGCGCCGTCGCCGCTGCCCGCCGCCGCCGCGCGCCTGGTGGACCCGGATCGATTCCGCTTGCGAGCCGAGCGCCGCGGTCGCACCTTCACCCTAGGCGCGAGGCGAGAGCCCTAACGCGCCTAGGGAGATACTGATGACTACAACCTCAGTTTGGGCCGCGGCGAGCGCCGCCCTGCTTCTGGTCGGCGCCTGCGCCAGCACCGATTCGGAAAACCCACGCGCCTCGAATCCGAGCCGCCAGTGCTTCTTCGCCAACAGCGCCAGCGGCTTCACGGCGGTCGACACCCAGACCGTCCACGTCCGGGTCGGGGCCCGGGACGTCTACCGGCTGGACCTGATGGGGACCTGCCCCGACATCAACTGGAACCAGCAGATCGCCCTGGTTTCGCGTGGCGGCTCGTCGATCTGCACCGGGACCGGCGCCACCATCGTCACCCGCGGCGTGACCGGGCAACAGCGCTGCCCCGTGCGGATGGTCACCAAGCTCTCGGCCGAGGAAGTCGAGGCGCTCCGCCCCCGCGACCGGCCCTGACCGGCCGCCCGCCGTGCCTGGCGGGCGCCGCCCTGACCGCAAAATTAGAAACGCCGCCCTCTCGCGAGGGCGGCGTTTCCCGTAGTCGTCAGTCTTCTAGAACCCTAGAAGCGCTTCTTCACGGCGACGGCGTAGACGCGGCCCAGCGGATTGATGCTGGACGGGTCATAGCTGTACTGGGTGCCGATCGCGAACGGCGGGTCCTCGTCGAACACGTTCTGGACGCTGAGCGTCGCCGTCGTGTCCCAAGGCAGCTCGACCCGATAGGTCAGGTCATGTTGCCAGTATTCGGGGATCTTGGTCGTCCCCTTGGTCGCCAGGGCCAGACCGATCGAGTTGGTCTCGACCTGGTTGACCGAGCTGGTGTGGCGGACCTGCCAGCGAACGTTGTGAACGCCGCTGGACCAGTTCAGGAAGGCGTTCGCACGCAGTCTGTTGTAGCCCGTGAAGATCGAGGCGCGGTACGTGCCGGCTCGCTTCTGGGTTCCACCCGCCGGCGCGGAGATGCCTTCGATCTTGTAGGGATCTTCGTCGTATTTGAGCAGGTAGGTGCCGTCGACGCCGGTGGTCAGGTTACCGCCCCACACTTCGCCAACGTCCAGGTTGAACTGGAAGTCGACGCCCGAGGTCTGCACCCGGCCGCCGTTGATGTACTGGGTCCGATAGGACTGCACATTGGCCCGGCCGCAGCCGGCGTCGGTGAAGGTGAAGCGCTTCTGAAGCCCGGCGTAGTCAGCCTTGCCGCAGTTTATAGCCGCGCCGGCCGGGAACATGGCCGCGAGCATCTCGGTCGCCGATTCGAGCACCAGTTGGTCCTCGAAATCGAAGTTCCAGTAGTCGACCGTGGCGCGGAAGCCGCCGAACTTGGCCATGGCCCCGACGCTGTAGGTGAACGCGGTTTCCGGCTCGAGATCCGGGTTGCCGAACTGGTCGTTGGCGCGCCAGGTGCTGTTCGCGTTGGTCAGACCGCGTGTGAAGTTGGTCTGGGTGATGACCGCCGAAGGCGCCCGGTAGGTGGTGCCCACCGAACCGCGCAGAGCCAGCCAGTCCATGGCTTGCCAACGAACCGAAGCCTTCGGATTGAAGGTCTCGCCGGTGGCGGCCGAGTATTCGTAGCGGGCGGCGAGGGTTAGTTCGAGATCCTCGGTGATCGGCAGCAAGGTTTCGGCGAACAGCGAGCCGATCTCACGCGACACGTCGTATTGCGCCAGGTTGGCGTTGAACAGGTACGGCCCGGTCGGAACCAGGCAGAACGGCTGGCCGTCGCCGAACGGCGGCGAGTCCACGCAAGGCGTGGCGTTGACGTCGTGCAGGGTGTCCGGGTTTTGCGAGACACGGTCGTAGCGGTACTGACCGCCGGCCGCCCAGCGGATCGCCCCGCCGCCCAGCTCGATGGGCAGTTCGCCGTTGGTCACCAGGTCGGCGACGAACATGCGGGTCGAGGTCTTGTTCACCAGCCGCTCGTCCATCCAGTCGACGACCGAGGCGCGGTTGGCGATCGCCTCGTTGAAGCCTGGGATGTCGCTGCTGCCCACGTAGAACGGGTTGGCCGGGACGTTCGACAGGCTTTGGGCCATGCCGTTGGTGAACGGGTTGAAGTAGAAGCACCCGATCGCCGCATTGCCGGCGTTGGTGGTGAAGTTCGCGGTTTCGGCCGCGGTGCACTGGTCGACCCCGCCCGCCCGGCTGGCGAAGCCGCGAAGGCCTTGCTGCAGACGGTTGACCGAGATGTCTTCCTGGACGCGGGTATAGTCCTGCTGCTGATAGGTCAGCGCCAGGTCCCAGCCGATTCCGTTGTCCATCTCACCCTTGAAGCCGCCGGAGACACGGAAGGTGTCGACCTTGTAGCTGTAGTGAGCGTGCTTATCCTCGGAGTACGGATTGCCCGCGAAGCCGATCGGACGCCACGACGTCTGGCTGGCCGCCACGCCGTTCGCCGCCGCGCTGGCCAAACCTTGACGCGCTTGGGCCAGGCCCACGGCGCAGGACGCCGGATCGACGCCGTACGGCAGGACGGAGCCGTTGCAGTTGGCGCTGCTGATCTGGCTGATCAGCGCCTGCAGACCCGGGTTGCTGCTCGGAATGTAGAAGCGACCCTGGTCCGACGGCGGGTTGGCCGGGATCGGCGAGGTGCCGCCGGCCGAAATCGGCGTCGGGAACTGGTTCGGCCCAGTGACCGCCCAGCTCTGGTTGGGCGTGTCGTGCATGGCGTAGAGCACTTCGATGTTCGCCGAGAGCTTCTCGGTGATGTCGAAGTTGAACTTGCCGTAGGCCTGGAAGTGCTCTTCCTCTTCGACGAGGTTGTCGAACACCGTGTATTGGAACTGGCAGGAGTTCGGGTCGGGACTGATCGTCCGCAGCCCGATCACGGCGCTGATGTTGTAGGGCGCGCCGCCGTTGGCCGCGCAGCCGATGTCCGGCAGCCCGCCCGTGAAGCTGGCCGCGGCGAAGCCGCCGCCCGGCGCCAGGACCGGCGGAGTGGTGGCGTAGTTGTACTGCCCGGGGTTGCCGGTGCTGGCCCAACCGCCCAGCGGGTTTTCCTTGAAGCCCTCAACGCCGGTCCGCAGCGCCCAGCTACGCTCCTGGATCGGCAGCTCCGAACGATGGCGATAGCCCAAGGTGACCAGGGCGTCGGCATTGTCCCACTTCTTGCCCCAGGCGAGGCTGCCTTCGTAGTCGCCGTCGGAGCCGGAAATCGCCTGGTACTGGCCGGTCACTTCAAAGCCGTCGAGATCGGTGCGGGTGATGAAGTTGACCACCCCGCCGATGGCGTCGGAGCCATAGGTGGCCGCCGCGCCGTCCTTCAGCACCTCGACCCGGCCGATCGCCGCGGTCGGCAGCAGGTTGATATCGACCGAGTTCAAGCTCTGGGGCGACACAGGCACCCGGCGGCCGTTGAACAGGACCAGGGTCCGCGAGCCCGTCGAGGGCGAGTTCAAGTTACGCAGATTGACCGAGGCCGCACCCGAGCCGCCGCCGAAGCGGTTGTTCTCGCCGAGCACCGCCCCGGACGACGGGATCGTCTTGATCAACTGGACCATGGTCGGCGAACCGCGGACCTCAAGTTCCCTCGCGCTGATGACGTCCACAGGTAGCGCGGCGTCTTCAGGCGTACCGGCGATGAATGAGCCGGTAATCACCACCTCTTCGACCGTCGTCTCCTGGGCGGCGGCGTAGCCGGACACCCCGAACGCCAGAGCGACAGCCAATAATGATCCGCCGCAGAAATAACTGCTCTTCAACATAGGTGTTTCCTTTTTCCCCCTCGAACCGGCGTCACGATTGAAATGTGGCGCTTGTCTATGTTCGAGTACGGCGATCATCCGTGGACTTCGCCAAAGGGGCCAGAGTGATGTTTTATGAGTTGCAATCCTGAAATACTTGCGAATGAGCCATATATTTTTGGCGTATCGGTGAAATCTTGGAAGATTTCACGTACCGATCCGAGGATAAATCGTCGCGTCTGTCAGAACGAAAATTAAGCCTTTGCTTCTATTGTCATTTCCAATCGATACACTCAACCGAACCAGGTTCGGATCGTCCCCGTCATTCGAAGATTTTCCGCGGCTCGTCACGCCGCCGCCGCAGCGTCAAAACCGGCACTGTGGCGCCCAAGCCGCGCCCATAAAAAAAGGCGCCGCAGGGGAAACCCTGAGGCGCCTTGAAGGCGAAGCGCCGCCCCTTTCGGGGCGAACGCAGCCCCTCCCTTAGAAGCGCTTCTTGACGCCCAGCTTGTAGGTCCGCCCGAGGGCGTTGCCGGTAAAGGGATCGTAGTTGAGATCCAGGCGGGCGAACGACGGCTCGCTGTCGAAGACGTTGTCGATCGACAGGTTCACCGTCACCTGCCACGGCAGCAGGACCCGGTAGTCGATCTCATGCAGCCACGACTCGTCGATCTTGGCCCCATTGGGGTTGATCGTCCCGTTGACGGGATTGGGGGCGAAGATGGCGGCCCGCTGATCGATGTAGGAGTCGATATAGTTCACGGTCCAACGGAAGTTATGCGGGCCATGGCTGTACTCGGCGAACATGGAGCCCTTGAGCTTTGGCAACGAGGTCGCGGTAAGCTGATAGTTCAGGTAGCCGGCCGCATCGAAAGCGTCCTCCACCGTCACGCCGCCGACGTCGAAGTTGTCGACCTTGTATTCCAGGGTGTAGGTCACCGACCCGCCGAGCCGCAGATCGCCGCCCCACAGATCGCCGTGGTCGTAGTCGGCCAGGACGTCGATCCCGGAAGTCTTGATCGCCGGCCCGTTGGTCCAGAACGTCCGGACCCGCGCGATGGTGGCGATGCCGCAAGCGCCCTGGAAGACAAAGCGCTGCTGCAGGCCCGCGAACGCCGCCGTGTCGCAATTGACCGAAGACCCGCCCGGGAACATCGTGTTGACCATCGACCCTGACGGCTCGGCGACGATCGGGTTGTCGAAGTCGAAGCGCCAGTAGTCGACGGTCGCCTTGAACTTGCCGAACTCGGTGATGGCGCCGACGCTGTAGGTCTTGGCCTTTTCCGGCTCCAGGTCGGCGTTGCCGAAGATGTCGATCGCCCGGAAGGCGCCGCCGATGAAGGACAGGGCGGTCACGCTGCTGGAGGTCAGCTGGGTCAGGGGCGGCCCCCTGAAGGTCGAGCCGGCCGATGCGCGCAGGGCCAGCCAGTCGGCGACCTGATAGCGGACCGAGATCTTCGGGTTCACCGTCGAACCGGTCTCCCCGCCGTAATCCTCATATCGGGCCGCGAGCTGGACCTGCAGGTCGTCGGTGACCGGCAGCGCCATTTCAGCGAACAGGCCATAGACATCCGATTCAAGATCGGCCTGCTCGCCCGTGCCCAGGAACATCAACGGGCCGTTACGCACGCCGCAGCTGGTCGATCCGGTGACCGGCGTATCGATACAGGGATTGGCGTTTATATTGCTGAGATCGTTGTAGATCGAGGTGAAGAAGTTGCGGCGGAACTGGCCGCCGACCGCCCACCCGACATTGCCCCCCGGCAGCGCCCACGGCAGTTCGCCGTTGAAGACCGCGTCGGCCACGAACAGCTTCTGGGTCTGCTTGGTCGAGACCTCCTGGAAGAACCACCGGATGAGTTCGGGATTGTTAGCCAGGGCCGCGTTGAAGGCCGGGTTGGTGTCGCCGGTGATCGTATTCTGCTGGGTGCTGTTGGAGAACGGATTGAAATAGTGACAGCCAAGCCCGGCGTTGCCGGCGTTGGTGGTGAAGTTGTTGGTTTCGGCCGCGGTGCAGCCCCCGCCCGCATCATTGTTCAGCGCCCCGAAGCCGCGCAGGGCGAGCTGGAAGCGCGAAACGATGGTGTCGTAGCCGGTCCGCACGCCGGTTTCCTGGCCGTAGGTCAGCGCGAAATCATAGCCGATGTCGTTGCTGAACGTGCCCCTGATGCCGCCGCTGACGCGGAAGGCGTCATAGGTGCGGCGACCTTCGGACGAGCCGTAGTCAAAGGCCGGGTTGCCCCCGACCGACATCGGCCGGTAACGGACCCCGGGGATATGCGCCCCGGTCGCGAAGGCCGGGATCTGGCCTGGATTGGCGTTGCGATAGGCGATGAAGCCCGGATTGCTGGCCGGCACGAAATAGCCGGCCAGCACCGAGGCCGGGAGCTGCCCCACCGTGGGATTGGTCGTGGCGGTCGGCGTCTGCAGCGCCAGATAGGACGGCGAGGTCTTCCACGCCGGCACGTCGGTCTCGGAATAGAAGGCCTCGATATGCAGTTGGGCGTTGTCGCCAAGATCGGCGTTGGCTTCCCCGTAGAGCTGGAAGCGGTCTTCCTTCTCGACCAGGTTGTCATAAGGGATGTAGGCGAACAAACAGGCCGGCAGGGCGCCCGGCTGAACGACGCCGCCCAGCGGCGTACACCCGGAATCAAGCTGGAAGCCGGCCGCCGGGACGAAGGATCCGCTGGCGTTGTTCGTCACCGGCAGGAACGGGGCGATCGCATTGCCGGCCGACCAACCGCCTTCAGGGTTGCTGAAATAGGGCTGGGTGGCCCAGTCGCGCTCGGTGGTGCCTATTTCAGACCGGTGCTGGTAGGCCGCGCTCAGCAGGACGTTGCCGTTCTCCCACGAGTGCCCCCAGAGGGCGCTGGTGGTGTAGTCCCCGTCCGAGCCGTCGATGTAGCGATAGCTGGCGTTGAGCTCGAGGCCCTCGAAGTCCTTGCGGGTGATGAAGTTCACCACCCCGGCGATGGCGTCCGAACCATAGGTCGCCGCCGCCCCGTCCTTCAGCACCTCGACCCGGCCGACCGCGGCCGAGGGGATGATGTTGGTGTCCACAATGCCCGCCCCGGCCTGGCCGAACGGGTTGGCGGCCATCCGGCGGCCGTTGATCAGCACCAGCGTCCGCTGCGCGCCGAGCCCCCGCAGGTTGACCGAACCGGAGCCCTCCGAGCCCTGGGCCCGAGGGTCGAACTGGTTGGTGTCGCCCAGCACGCCGCTGGAGACCGGCAACGACTTGAGAAGTTCGACCGTCGAGGGCGAACCCTGTTTCTCCAAATCCTCGGAACTGATCACGTCCACCGGCAAGGCGGCGTCTTCCGGCGTCCCTCGGATGAACGACCCGGTGACGACCACCTCTTCGACGGTGCTGGACTGCTGGGCCAGGGCTTGGCCGCCCATGGCCAGTACGACGGCCACGACCGAGCCGCTGCAGAGATACCTGCTTTTCAACATCTTCTTCCTCCCCCTCGACGGACGCCGTTATCGATCTGGCGCGATGGTCGTCCGTGGGTTTGAGGATCAAGCGCTTGTTCGCGGAGTGGGCGCTAGGTCAATCTTTCAACTCTGCAACAATCGATTCGAACTGCGTCCGAATCGCAACACCGTTATCCGAGATGCGTTTTTTGACAGTTTTGAATAAGGCGGCCGCCCGCCCGCCGCCTGACGTCCGGCCAACTCGCAAGCACAGGCCCGCCGCGCGATCTGCAGCGGCGGGCCTTTTTCGTGTCTGAGGTATGGAAGTTCGCTACCAGCCTCGCCCTCGGTGAATTCCCGCAGACGAGCAGGCCAGGCGACGGACGAGCGCCTGCCCCCCAGGACGCGATCAGGCCTTCACCGCCTGGATCAAGAAGCGCGAATAGGTGAACTCCAACGGACCGCCGGCCTGCAATTGACGATGCAGGGATTGCAGCACGTCGCCGTTGCGCTCGACCTCGAAGCCTTCGATCACCCAGGGAACGGCCTTCAGGAAATAGACCAGCGCCCCGACATCGTGGAACCTCGCCGGGCCGCGCCACGCCTCGCGCAGCTGGATCTCACAGCCGAGCGCCGTCAGCTCGTCGCACACCCGCTCCAGGGTATTGTCTGGATAGGCGAGCCGCGCCCCGAATACGGCGACCAGATCGGCCAGGTTGTCGCCGCCCACCTGCTGGGTCAGGAACATCCCGCCAGGCCGAAGTATCCGGTGCATCTCGGCGGCCCGGAAACCGCCGTGGCGACTGATCACCAGGTCGAAGACGCCATCCCCGAACGGCATGCCCGACCGCGTATTGCCCTGAAAGACCTCCACCCCGAGCGGCTCCAGTCGCCGCCGCGCCACGGCCAGATTGGGGACGTAGCCCTCGACCGCGCGAGCACGCCCGGGGAACGGCGCCAGCGAGGAGAAGACCTCTCCGCCGCCAGTCGCCACATCTAGGATGTCTTGGGCGCCAGCGACCGCCGCCTTCGCCAGGTCAAGGTAGGACCACGGCGGCTCGTCCTCGATCATTCGGCCGTTCAGATAGGAGAAATCCCATCCCTGGAAGGGCGCTGCAGCATCCCGCCGCCACTGGTCCAGCAATTCATCCGAGGTCATGCCCTAGACTGCTGAGCAAACGCGAGGCGCGCAACATCGATGCAGCCGCCAACCTCGTCACCTGAGGACGCAGGCTGGGTCTCCTGCCAAATCTCCACTAGCATCTCAGTCTGGAGGACCATCATGTTGAAAAAACTCTCGATCGCGGCAATTGGCGTCCTGATGCTTACAGGCTGCGAGCATTCTGGGCCTGACGCATCGATCGGCGTGGGCGCCCCCTATCCCGTCAGCAAATACATTTGCGAGGACGGCACACGTCTGGCGGTGAGGCTCCTGGGCGATAGCGCTTCGGTATCTGTCAACGATGCCCCGGCGGTCGATCTTTCCTCGATGGGGCCGGAAGGAACGACCTTTTCGAACGGCCGGCAGACGCTGACCATCGTACAGGGGCGTCTGTCATGGGGCGTTGGCCGAGCCGTGCCGATGGCGTGCGCCGGCGGATAAGCCTGCGCGCGCCGCTGGCCGCTTGGATCGCGCCCACCTGCGTCCCCATCAATCCCAAGCGGCCGGAATTCCGAGCATAAGATCGCGCGGTGGCGGGCGCATGGCTGCGCCGCCGCCTAACCGGCGGACTTCTTGAAGGTATTGGCGGGTAGGGAATTCACGCCGGTTCAGCGGCGGAAGGAATGGTGGACGTGACAGGGATTGA
>JBEBYB010000111.1:0-9310 GCA_040391295.1 Phenylobacterium sp.
CGCGAGGCGATGATGAAGCCCAGATAGATCAGGATGAAGAAGGCGTCGGTGGCGAACCCCTGAAGGCTCTTGGCGGCGTTCGCCAGATAGGAGCCGAGATTCATCTGGGCGAACAGATCGTTCACCGTGGGCGGGACCGGAATGTCCACCATGCCCGCAACTTGAGCGATGAGGCCGTTCAGTCGCGGAGTGTAGGCGACCAGCTGGCTGACGAAAGTGCTGGCGTTCTCGGCGATCACGAAGGTCGAGATGCCGAACAGCAGCACCGACAGCGCGATCGCCATCGGCAGGGCGGCGCGCTCGCTGATCCAAGGCAGGCGGGTGCGTATCATCCGGGCGAACCCGTCGACCATGACCGCCAGGAAGACCGCCAGCGCCAGAGGGGTCAGTATGCCGCGCAGCCAGAAAAGCGCGGCGCCTGTCGCGATCACCGCAAGGATGACGAGCGAGACGCGGGTGGTGTTGGACTCTAGAGCGCGGACGGACATCGGTTCTTCTTGCAGCCTCGGTTCACCAGCGACTGTCAGCGCGAGAGCAGGCCGCGTCAATTTTGACCATCCATACCCCGGTTCGCTGGAAGACGGGAGAGTTTATGCCGCATATTGTCCGAAAATCGCGATGGTCCGATCTCCGGGCGGCGATATTCGGCAATCGTCTTTCGTCGGCGGAACAGCGGTGGAAGCTGGGCCACCGTGCGGTTAGCTTCGCCGGGTGAATTAAGTTTGCGGAGCGACCTATGTCCGACGACGTCCTGATCGGTTTTTCGGAACAACCCGAGCTGTTGCGGCTCGATCGGACCAATCGCCATGGGTTGGTGGCCGGGGCGACCGGGACCGGCAAGACCGTCACCCTGCAGATCCTGGCCCAGGGCCTGTCGGATGCCGGGGTCCCGGTGTTCGCCGCCGACGTGAAGGGCGATCTCAGCGGGATCGCCATGGTCGGGGCTCCTAACGAGAAGATGCTGGCCCGGGCCGCGTTGATGAACCTGACCTTCAATCCCGCCGCGGCGCCGACGGTGTTCTGGGACCTGTTCGGCGAGCAGGGCCACCCGATCCGCGCCACCGTCTCGGAGATGGGGCCGTTGCTGATCTCCCGGATGCTGGAGCTCAACGACGTCCAGGAGGGCGTGCTGACGGTGGTGTTCCGCGCCGCAGACGACGAGGGGCTGCTGCTGCTGGACCTGAAGGACCTGCAGGCGGCGTTGAGCTTCGCCTCCGAGAACGCTTCGGCGCTGGGCGCCAAGTATGGCAACGTTTCTCCCGCCACGGTCGCCACCATCCAGCGCAAGCTGTTGGTGCTGGAGGACCAGGGCGGGGCGGGCCTGTTCGGCGAGCCGGCCTTGCAACTGTCCGATCTGATGCGGACCGACGGCTCGGGCCGGGGCTATGTGAACATTCTGGCGGCCAACAGGCTGATCGCCAGCCCCCGGCTCTATGCGACCTTCCTGCTCTGGCTGATGAGCGAGCTGTTCGAGGAGCTGCCCGAGGTTGGCGATCCGGAGAAGCCGCGCCTGGCCTTCTTCTTCGACGAAGCCCACCTGCTGTTCCGCGACGCGCCCAAGCCGCTGCTGGAAAAGGTGGAGCAGGTGGTGCGCCTGATCCGCTCCAAGGGGGTCGGGGTTTATTTCGTCACCCAAAACCCGGCCGACATTCCCGAAACGGTGCTGGGCCAACTTGGCAACCGTATCCAGCACGCCCTGCGGGCCTATACCCCGACCGAGCAGAAGGGGCTGAAGGCGGCCTCCAACTCCTTCCGGACCAATCCGAAGTTCGACACCGCCGAGGCCATCCAGGGCCTGGGGGTCGGCGAGGCCCTGGTCTCGGTGCTGGACGAGAAGGGCGCGCCCACCGTGGTGCAGAAGACGATGGTGCGGCCGCCGGTCTCGCGGTTGGGGCCGATCACCGCCGCCGAGCGGACCGTGATCATGGCCCAGAGCCCGGTGCGCGGGCTCTATGACACCCCCCAGGATCGCGAGAGCGCCTTTGAGAAGCTCCAGGCGCGCGCGGCGGCGGCTCAGGCGCCCGTCGAGGCGCCCGCCACGGCCTCGCCGTGGAACCCGGGGTCGGCGCCGGCTCCGGCCCCGCGCCCGAAGGCCGCGCCCAAGCCCCGGGCGTCCAGCCGCCAGTCGATGGGCGAGGCCTTCACCAAGTCGCTGCTGCGCCAGGCGGGCAGCACCATCGCTCGCGAACTGATGCGCGGGATCATGGGCGGGTTGAAGAAGCGGTAGCGGCGAGCGCCGCCGGCCCCCGGAATTGAAAAGGCCCGCCGTCGCCGGCGGGCCTTTTCGCAGAACCAGGCTCGAGCCTCGTCCTACCCCCTCAATTTGCGCAGCAGGACGTCCAGGTCGCGGGCGATCATCGGGTCTTCGGCCTTCAGGGCTTCGATCCGGCGAACGGCGTGCAGGACGGTGGTGTGGTCGCGCCCGCCGAACCGACGGCCGATGTCGGGCAGGGAGCGGGTGGTGATCTGCTTGGCCAGCCACATGGCGACCTGACGCGGACGGGCGACGACCCGGGCGCGACGTTCGGAGATCAGGTCGGCCTGCTTCAATTGATAGTGCTCGGCCACGGTCTTCTGGATCTGGTCGACGGTCACCCGGCGCTCGTTGCAGGCCAGGTTGGGTCGGAGGATCGCTTGGGCCTCGTCGAGGGTCATGTTCGAGATGTCGCCGCCCACGCGGGCCACCAGGGTGTTCAAAGCGCCCTCCAGTTCGCGGACGCTGTCGGTGAAGCGGTCGGCGAGAAATTGCAGCACGTCGGCCTTAGCCGACGGTACGAACTTGCCCTGCGTGGCCAGGGTCGCGAGCTTGCGCTCCAGAATGCCCAGGCGAAGGGTGCGGTCGGCGGGCTCGATGCCGCAGACCAGGCCCGACTGCAGGTGCGAGCGCAGACGGGCGTCCATTTCGGTGAGTTCCGAGGGTGAACGGTCGGCGGTCATCACCACGCGGCGGCCGTCCTCGACGAGGGCGAGCAGGGTGTGGAACAGTTCCTCCTGGGTGGAGGACTTGCCGGCCACGAACTGAACGTCGTCGATCAGCAGCAGGTCGGCGTTGCGTAGTTCGTCCTTGAAGGCCGCGGTCTGGCGATCCTGGACCGCCTTGACGAAGGTCGAGGTGAAGCGTTCGGCGGTGATGTAGACCACGCGCTTGGTCGGAGCGGTCTGCATGGCCTCCCAGGCCAGGGCGTTCAGCAGGTGAGTTTTTCCGAAGCCGTAGGGGCCATGGAAGATCACCGGATTGAAGTGACCGTCCGACCAGGCCGCGACCCGGCGGGCCACGGCGAAGGCGAACTCGTTGCCGGGACCCGATACGAAGGTCTCGAAAGAGAAGCGGTCCTGGAGGCCTTGCTGGCGGCCGGCGCGGGCGGCCGGGGCCGACACCTCGACCGGGACCTCGATCTCGATCACTTCGGCCTGGGTCGGCGTGGCGCTCGCCGGTGCCGGACCCTGGGCGTCAAATTCCATTCGCGACTTCAGGTCCAGATTGCGACCCATCGGGTCGTTCTGAGCCCAGAGTTCGCCGATCCGGCGCCAGGCGTGGCGACGGATCCAATCGCGGGCTACGCCGGTGGCTGCGACCAGGCACAGCTCCTCGCCGCGTTCACGCAATGCGGCCTGCCCCAGCCACGAACCAAAAGTGGCCTCACCGAGTTCGCGCTTCAGCGCGACGCAGGTCTTCGTCCAGACAGCAACAGCCGGCGCCTCGGCAACAGAACCCGCAAAGCCCCCAGTGGCCATCATTCGAACCTCTCTTATTGTCATCCGTCAGCGCCCCCGCAGCGGAACAACTTTGTTAAGCAAACACAAAGCATTACCCGGCGGGCGCATAGCCCCCGCCGCCGCCGTTTTTCATCCGAGATCAGATGGAAGGACGTCTTGAGACTTGTCACCCTAGTCAGGGCGACTAGGGGGTCAACGGTGATTCTTCGCGGCTCCAGCGGATATTTTCGTTGACTCAAAACCAGTGCCCGCAGGGCAAGGGAATCCGAATTTCAACGTTCCGTTAACTGACTGGAATCACCGCAGGCGCGAACATTTGGGTGCGGCGCAAAAAGAAACGCCCGCGGGTCTCTCAACCCGCGGGTGCGTTAAAAAGTCTTGTTAGATATGTAGTTAACGGCCAAGCTCGATGGCTTGGCCAGCAACTTAGGCGGCAGCCATCTTCTTCAGCTGCGCGGCCAGACGGGACACCTTGCGCGAACCCGTGTTCTTGTGGACGACGCCCTTGGTCACAGCGCGCATCAGCTCGCTCTGAGCTTCGACGAACGCGGTCTTGGCGACGGCGGCGTCGCCGGCCGCCAGGGCCTCTTCGAACTTGCGCAGATAGGTGCGCACGCGCGAACGGCGGGCTTTGTTCACTTCAGTACGGCGGGCGATCTTGCGGACGGCCTTCTTGGCGCCGGGCGTATTGGCCATGTGTCAGCTCTCAAAACGGGTCGCGCCGGGACCTTCGTCCAGGCGGGTAAATTGGAGGCGCGGATATACGGGACGTAGGTCTCGGGGTCAATGCGCCCGAGGCGAGTTTAATCCACAAGGGTGACGCAGCCCGTCGCGGCAGGTGCGGCGGACAAGGGTCAGGTCCCCTTGAAGTCGGGTTTGCGCTTTTCGATGAAGGCCGCCATGCCCTCCTTCTGGTCGTCGAAGGCGAACAGCGAGTGGAACAGACGCCGCTCCAGGGCGACGCCGGTGGCGAGCGTGGTCTCGTAGGCGGCCTCGACCAGTTCCTTGTTCATCTTCACGGCCAAGGGCGACTGGCCGGCGATCTTGGTCGCCGCGGCCATGGCCTCTTCGATCAGCTTGTCGCCAGGGACCACGCGCGAGACCAGGCCCGAACGCTCGGCCTCGGCGGCGTCCATCATCCGGCCGGTCAGGATCATCTCCATGGCCTTGGACTTGCCGACGAAGCGGGTCAGGCGCTGGGTGCCGCCGATGCCGGGGGCGACGCCCAGATTGATTTCCGGCTGGCCGAACTTGGCGCTCTCGGCGGCGATGATGAAGTCGCACAGCATGGCCAGCTCGCAGCCGCCGCCCAGGGCGTAGCCGCTGACCGCGGCGATGATCGGCTTGCGGAATTGCTCGATCCGCCGGGCGCTGGCCCCGAAGAAGTCCTCGCTGAACATCTGGGCGTAGGTCTTGGTCGACATCTCCTTGATGTCGGCCCCGGCGGCGAAGGCGCGGTCGGATCCCGTCAGCACCACGCAGCCGACGGCGTTATCGGCCTCGGCGACGTCGAGCGCCGCCGACAGCTCGCCCAGCAGTTGGCTGTTCAGCGCGTTCAGCGCCTCGGGCCGGTTCAGCCGGATCAGGGTCACGCCGTTGGTGGTCTCGACGATCAGGGTCTCGTAGCTCATGGCCGTCTCCGCGAAAATGTCCGCTCGGGCTTAAGGCCCCTCGACCGAATAGCCAAGCGCGCGGAGCCGGGCCGGCAAGCCGTCCGCGCCGACCAGGTGGCCGACCCCGACCACGACGACGGTGGAGCCCGACCCGTCCATCCGGGTCTTCAACTCGGCGATCCAGCGTTCGTTGCGTTCGGTGACCAGCCGCGCATAGAGACCGGGCGCGGCCTTGCGCAGCGGACCGAGCGCGTCATCGTCCAGCGCCTTCAGGTCGCCGTTCAGCCAATGGCCGATCAGTTCGTCATAGGCGTTGGGATTGGAGTTCAGTTCGCGCAGGGACTCTTCCAGCGACGCGATCTGCTGGGCGCGCGGGGCGGAATCGAAGATGGCGATCTGCTCTTCCGGGGTTTCAAAAGCCCGGCGCCTGGCCGAGGCCGGCGCGGTCGCGGCGATCATCTTCTCGACCCCGGAATTGGCGTCGGCCCCCGCTTTCACGAACTCGGCGCTGGCCAGCATGACCTCGGCGAACCACGGCTCGAACCCGTCGAGGACGGCCATGCTGACCCCCAGGCCCTCGGCCGCCGCCTCCAGGCGCTTTGCGCCCTCCGGCGACAGCAGTTTGGAGAGGGACTCGCCGGCCGGCAGCCGGCCCAAGGTCGCGGCCAGTTGGCCGACGCGGGCCTCGGAGACCGGGTCGATCGGCAGTTCGAACCAGAGGTCGTCGGCCTTGGCCAGGGCGGCGTCCAAGGCCTTGGGCCGCCAATCGAGGCCGGGCGGCAGGACATGGACCGAGCCGAAGATCACGATTTCGGAATCTGCGTCGCGCACGGTCCAGATCGGCGGGCGAGCCTGAGCCTCGTCCTGAGTGCAGCCTGTAAGCACGAGGCCGGCGAAGGCCGCCGCCAGGACGCGTTTCAACATCGGGGTCACTTCTGGCAGACGGAGCAAAAGAAGGTCGAGCGGCCGGCCTGGACCTCGCGATGGATCAGGCCTTTGCAGCCTTCGTTCAGGCAGGGCTCGCCCTCGCGGTCATAGGCGCGGAACCGATGCTGGAAATAGCCCAGCGCGCCGTCGGCGGCGGCGTAGTCGCGCAAGGTGGAGCCGCCGGCCGCGATGGCCTCGTCCAGCACTTCGCGGATGATCCCGACCAGCGGCTTGATCTGGGCCGGCTTGAGCGCGCCGGCCGGCTTGAACGGCGAGATGCGGGCGCGGTTCAGGGCCTCGCACACATATATATTGCCGAGGCCCGCCACGACCCGCTGGTCCAGCAGCAGGGTCTTGGGCCCCTGCTTGCGACCGGTGAAGGCGTCGACCAGCCGCTGGACGTCGAAGGCCTCCGACAACGGCTCGGGGCCAAGGCCCGCGAACCAGGGATGTTCGGCCAGGGCTTGCGTGTCGATCAACGCCATGTAGCCGAAGCGCCGGGGATCGTAATAGGTGACCCGCTCGCCGCCATCGGTCTCGAAGACCACATGGGCGTGCTTGGGGTTCGGATCCGGGGCGTAGTGGAATTCGCCCGGCCGGGTGGAGCCTTCCGGCCGCGCGATCTCGAAGCGGCCGCTCATGCCTAGGTGCATGACCAGGGTCTCGCCGCGGTCCAGCACCGCCATCAGATACTTCGCCCGTCGCTCCAGACGTTCGATTCTCGCGCCGGTCAGGCGCTGGACGAAGCCGTCTGGAAAGGGAAAGCGCAGATCGGCGCGCCTCGCCTCGACGCGCGACAGGCGCTGGCCTTCGAGAACCGGCTGCAGGCCGCGCCGGACCGTTTCGACCTCGGGAAGTTCGGGCATGCAGTGGAAGTGGCATGCCGGGACCCGAACGACAACCCGCGCCCCCGCTGGCGCGTCTCGCGTGCGCGAGCTAATACCCTCTTCATGACAGGACCTGCCGCCACCTTCGGATTCCGCGACGTCGATCCGGCTGAAAAGCCCGGCCTGGTGCGCGGGGTCTTCGACCGCGTCGCCAGCCGCTACGACCTGATGAACGACCTGATGAGCGGGGGCGTCCACCGGCTATGGAAGGACGCGGTCGCCGCGCGGCTCAATCCCCAGCCCGGCGAAGTGATCATCGATTGCGCCGGGGGCACCGGCGACATGGCGCGCCGCTTCGCCAAGATGGCCCGCAGCGCCCAGGAGCGCCGCGGCGGCCCCGACGCCTCGGTGATGGTCATCGACTACAACGCCGAGATGATCGCGGCCGGGCGCCAGAAGGGCGGCGAGCCGGAAATCACCTGGACCGTCGGCGACGCCCAGAACCTGCCGCTGCCGGACGCCTGCGCCAACGCCTATGTGATCTCGTTCGGCATCCGCAACGTCACCGACGTCTCGGCCGCCCTGCGCGAGGCGCGCCGGGTGCTCAAGCCGGGCGGGCGCTTCCTGTGCCTGGAATTTTCGCAGCCGCCGGCGCAGGCGTTGCGCAAGGCCTATGACGCCTATTCCTTCAAGGTGATCCCGGCCATCGGCCAGGTCGTGCTGAAGGATCGCGACAGCTATCAGTACCTGGTCGAGAGCATCCGCCGGTTCCCGGACCAACGGACCTTCGTCGACATGATCGAGAAGGCCGGCTTCAGCCGCGCCGGCTACACCAACTTCACCGGCGGCGTGGCGGCCATGCACCACGGCTGGGCGATCTAGTTCAATGGGAAGTGTTGCGGCGTTCGGACGGCTGACAGCGGCGGCGTGGTCGCTGGCGCGCAATGACGCCCTGTTGCCGCGCGAGTTGGACGATCTCTATCCGCCCAGCCTCAGCGCCCTCTCCAAGAGCCTGCAGGTCTTCGCCGGGCGCCAGGCCCGCGACGGCCGGCCGGGAGAACGGCTGGCGCGGTCGCTGGAGAAGCTGGGGCCGGTGGCCATCAAGCTTGGCCAACTTCTATCGACGCGCGCCGACATCTTCGGGGCTCCCTTCGCCGAGGACCTGTCGCGGCTGAAGGACAAGCTTGAGCCCTTCCCGACCGAGATCGCGCGGCGTGAGGTCGAGGCGACCTTGGGTCGTCCGATCGAGGCTCTGTTCTCGCGATTCGGCGATCCGGTGGCGGCCGCCTCGCTGGCCCAGGCCCATGACGCGACCCTGATCGATGGCCGCCGGGTGGCGGTGAAGGTGCTGCGCCCTGGTATCGAGCGCCGGGTGGCGCAGGACGCCGAGGTGCTGAACCTGGCGGCGTGGATCGCCGAGCGCTGGTCGGTGACCGCGCGGCGGCTGGAGCCTCGCGCCCTGGCCGACACCGTGATCCGGGCGACCGCGTTGGAGCTCGACTTCCGGCTGGAAGCCGCCGGGGGCGACGAACTGGCCGAGGTCATGGCCAAGGACGGCTACATGTCCGCGCCCAAGGTGGTGTGGGACGGGGTCGGCAAGCGGGTCCTGACCCAGGAGTGGGCGCCGGGCACGCCGTTGTCGGAAGCCGCCGCGCTTGAGCTGCCGGGCCTTGATCGCCCCGCCCTGGCCGACAATCTGATCCGCGCCTTCCTGGCCCAGGCCCTGGACCACGGCGTGTTCCACGCCGACCTGCACGAGGGAAACCTGTTCGTGGCCGCCCCGGCCCAGGTGACCGCCGTCGATTTCGGCATCATCGGCCGCCTGGCCCCGGCCGAGCGGCGCTACCTGGCCGAGATCCTCTGGGGCTTCCTGGAGCGCGACTACGAAAAGGTCGCCCAGACCCATTTCGACGCCGGCTACGTGCCGCGCACCCATTCGGTCTCGGCCTTCGCCCAGGCCCTGCGCGCGGTCGGCGAGCCGGTGTTCGGCCGCGCGGCCAGCGATGTGTCGATGAGCCGGGTCCTGACTCAGCTGTTCGAGATCACCGCCCTCTTCGACATGCGCCTGCAGCCGCAGCTGGTGCTGTTGCAGAAGACCATGATGACGGTCGAGGGCGTCGCGCGCCGCATCGATCCCGAGCACGACATCTGGCGGGCCGCTGATCCGGTGGTGCGCCGCTGGATGCTGCGCGAACTCGGCCCCGCCGCCCGCGCCAAGCGCTTCGC
>JBEBYB010000112.1:0-9189 GCA_040391295.1 Phenylobacterium sp.
CCTGCGTACATGAACATGTGATGCTCGCAGTGGTAGTTCACATAGTAGGGCGCGATGAACAGCCGCTCGGCCACGCTGGCGCGGGTGGTGCGGGCCTGGCGCATCGGGTCGGGCTCGTTCTTGTCGATGCAGGCGTGCTCGGCGATGTTCCGCAGGCGGGTGACCAGCGGATACCAGGTGGCCTGGGGCAGGACCCACAGCACCGGCCAGGCCCACCAGAGGCCGAACGGCGCGCCGGCCGCGGTGACGATCACGCCGAAGGCCAGCCAGCGACGCTTGCGGCGGATCTCCTCGGTGATGATCGGCAAGAGGGGTTCGCCCCGCTTGCGCGTCTTCAGGCGTCGAACGAAGTCGCCGAACCGCTGCTTGAAGAAGGTCTGGCCGGTCAGGTCGCGGACCATCTTGCGGCGCAGCGACAGCGGCGTGATCGGGAACGGCGCCGACAGGACCAGATCCGGGTCTTCCGACTGCTGGGCGAACCGGTGGTGGCTCAGGTGATAGGGGCGGTAGCGATGCAGGCCGCCGCCGGTCAGCCATTCGCCCATCCAGTCGTTGAGCTTCAGGTTCTTGTGCAGGGCGCCGTGGGCGGCGTCGTGCATCAGGATGGACAGGCCCAGCTGGCGCGTGCCGATGATCATCACCGCGAGCGGCAGGGTCAGCGGCCAGACCACCACCATGGCGCCGGCCGCGATGATCAGCGCCCAGGCGTGGGCGATCATCGCCGGACCCTTCCAGGACGAACGCGCCGACAGCGGGGCCCATTCCTCGGGCGTGAAGAACTGCTTGGGATCGAGGCGAGCGGCGGCGGCCATCAGGTTTCCCTTTGGGAATGCGCGGGGCGGTGGCTGGCGCCGCTGTGCCGCAGGAGGGCGAACATTTCGTCGACGGCTTCCTGGCCGGTCGCGCCGGTGGCGCCGTCGCGCAGCGCCACGCCGAGCGCCAGGGTCCAGAACCGGCGGGCGGTGGTGGCCGGGTCGTCGCCGCCGGACCAGCCGTGTTGGGCCTTGGTTTCGGCATAGGCGCGGTCGCCCTGGGCGTGGAGCCGGTCGAAGGTCCGCTCGATCAGCGGGGCCAGGTCCTGGCGGCGGCGGGTGAGGGACAGGGCCTCGACGAACAGGGCCAGGCCTGGCGAGCCGATCACGGTCTCCACCAGGCGGCGGTTGTAGTCCGCGCCGGTCAGCGCCCGGGCGGCCGAGGTCTCGGCCTGGCGGGCGACATAGAGCACCTCGCGGCAGGCGGCCTCGACGAACAGCGCTTCCTTGGTGCGGAAATAATAGGTGATCTGGCTGGGGAAGGCCCCGGCGGCGGCGGCGATGTCGGCCACCGCCACGCCGCTCAGGCCCTGCGCCTTGAACAGGTCGACCGCGGCGTCGAGCAGCCGCGAGCGCATCCGCTTTCCCGGCTCCCGCACGGCGCGCAGTTCGGCCAAGGGTCGGACATTGGTCATGCCCTATTTGTATGCCGTACAAATAGGGTCGTCAAGGCCGTCGTCAGGCGTTGCGCGCGGTCAGTCCCCCGTCCACCGGGATCACCGCGCCGGTGATGTAGGACGCCGCCGGCAGGCAGAGGCTGAGCGTGATGTGCGCCACTTCGTCGGGCTCGCCATAGCGGCCGAGCGCGGTGCGCCGCCGGGCGAAGGTCGCCTTGTGCTCGGCGGGGACGGCGGCGGTCATGCCGGTGCTGATCGGGCCAGGGCAGACGCAGTTCACGGTGATCGCCTCGCGGCCCAGTTCGACGGCGAGCGCGCGGGTCAGGCCGACCACCCCGGCCTTGGCCGCCGCATAGGGGCTGTCCATCGCGGTCGCGCCCAGGGCCTCGGTCGAGGCGATGTTGACGATCCGCGGCGCGGCGGACTGGCGCAGATAGGGCAGGGCCGCGCGGACCACCCGCTGGTGGGCGCTGAGCAGGATGGCCAGCGAGCGGTCCCAGACGGTCTCATAGACGTCGCTGTCGATGGCCGCGAAGCCGGAAACCCCGGCGTTGTTGATCACGATGTCGAGCCCGCCGAACTGATCGCCGATCTGGGCCACGACGGCGGCGATCTCGGCTGGATCGGAGACGTCGAGCTTCCAGGCCCGGGCGGCGAGGCCGCGCCCGCGAAGCTCGTCGGCCAGGGCCTGCGCCGGCGCCAGGGCGTGATCGGTGACGGCGACCTGCGCGCCTTCCTCGGCGAACAGTTCGGCGGTCGCCCGCCCCATGCCCGACGCGGCCCCGGTGATCAGCACCCGCGAGCCTTTGACCGATCGGCTGAGCCGGCTCAAAGGCTGAGCCCGCCATCGACGACCAGGGTCTGGCCGACCACGTAGGCGGCCAGCGGCGAGGCCAGGAAGAGGGCCGCCCCCGCCATGTCGGCGGGCTCGCCCAGCCGGCCGGCCGGAATGGCCCGCATCGCGCCGCGCAGGCGGTCGGGGTGCTCGGTGGTGACCTTGGTCAGCTTGGTGTCGACCAGGCCCGGCGCCAGGCCGTTGACCCGGATGCCGTCGCCGGCCCAGGCTTGGCCCAGCGTCTTGGTCAGGCTGACGGCGCCGGCCTTGGACGCCGCATAGGCCGGGTTGCCGCGATTGGCCTGGAAGCCGGAGACCGAACTGACGATGACGATGGAGCCGCGCCGGGCCGCCAGCATGTCGTGGAACTTCATGGCGCAGGCCATCAGGCTGTCGAGGTTCACCGCCATCACGCGGTCCCAGCCGTCCGGCTCGAACTCGCCGCGCCGATAGACCACCGTCCCCTGGCAGAGGATCAGCACGTCGAGGGTCTCGAACGGCGGGACATGGGCGGCGATCTGCGCCCGGTCCCCGACATCGACCTGGGCGTAGGCCAGGCCGGTGAGGTCAGAGCCCTCGATCCCGGCATAGGCGGCCGCGTCGGCGCGGGTGCCCCAGACATGGACTTGGGCCCCGCGATCACGGAAGGCGTGGGCCACGCCGTTGCCGATCCCGCTGGAGCCGCCGACGACCAGGACGGTCTTGCCGGTAAAGTCGAGCTCGCCCATGGCCTGGCTCCTCCCTTTTCCGGCCATCCTTCCGCGCCAGGGTGATCGCGCACAAGCCTGACGCCGCGTCATGCTTGACGTAAGCCAAACGCCAGGGAAGGTTCATCGCCTGACGGGCGCGAGACAATCGCCCGCGGGTATCGGGAGAGACCAGAATGCTCACCAAGCTGCGCCGTCCGGCGTCGACCTTCACCATCACCCAGCTCTGCCGCGAGTTCAGCACGACGCCGCGCGCGCTGCGCTACTACGAGGAGCAGGGGCTGCTGTCGCCGAGCCGCGACGGCCAGGCCCGGATCTATTCCTATCGTGATCGCGCCCGGCTGATCCTGATCCTGCGGGGCAAGAGCGTGGGCCTGGCCCTGGCCGAGATCCGCGACATCTTCGACCTCTACGGCCGCGACGACGGGCTGATCGCCCAGAACACCCAGGCGTTGCGGAAGTATCGCGAACGGATCGCGGCCTTCGAGGCCCAGCGCCGGGAAATCGATACGGCCATCGAAGTCCTGCACCACGCCAGCGCAGCGCTCGAGCAGGAACTGAGCAAGGTTGGTCGGGCGGCGGCGGCCTAGAAGCCGCCCGTCGGGCCTTTCCAGCTTCCGGCCACCATGGCCAGGAACAGCAGGAAGCCCGCGAAGCTGTTGGACTTGAACAGCGCCAGCGCGCCGGGGCCGTCACCCACGTCCAGGCGCGCGGCTTGGCGTGACAGGTGCATGCCGTAGAGGGCGACCGGCGGCAGGAACAGCGGCCCCAGCCCGCCGGCCCAGGCGGCGGCCAGCACCAGGGCGAAGCACGCCACATAGAAGAACAGCACGCCCTTCTGCAGGTTGGCGCCCAGCCGCCGCGTCGAGGATTTCACCCCGATCAGGGCGTCGTCCTCAATGTCTTGGACCGCGTAGATCGTATCGTAGCCCAGCGTCCAGAAGATGCCCGAGGCGTAGAGCAGGGCGGCGGGCCAGCCCAGCGTCCCGGTCGCCGCCGCAAAACCCAGCAGGGCGCCCCAGTTGAAGGTCAGGCCAAGCCAGGCCTGCGGCCACCAGGTGATCCGCTTCATGAACGGATAGGCCGCGACCAGCGCCAGCGAGGCGACGCCTAACCCGATGGCGATCGGCGGCATGGTCAGCAGGATCGCCAGCGAGATCAGCGAGCAGACCGCGATATAGGCCCAGGCCTGCTTGACGCTGATCTGGCCCGAGGCGACCGGCCGGGCCGCGGTGCGGGCGACCTTGGCGTCGATGTCGCGGTCGACGATGTCGTTATAGGCGCAGCCCGCCGCCCGCATCAGCGCCGCGCCGACGAAGAACTTGGCGAGCAGCAACAGGTCGGGGAGCAGGCCCTCCATCGCGGCGGCGAGCGCGACGCCCTGCCAGCCCGGCAACATCAGCAGCCAGATGCCGGTCGGCCGGTCGAACCGGCCAAGCTTCAGCCACGGCCGCAGCGGCGGCGGGGCGTAGCGATCCACCCAGTTGGTGGGGGCGGCGTCGGGAAGATGAGCGACCATGGCTCAGCATGTAGCACCGCCTGTTGCCTCGCTGCCACTGTCGCGGCGCAACTTCGCCGGGCATGTGAAATAACGCCGGTCATTCGGATTGACAGGTGAAATCGAGACGCGCAGGGTTCGCGCCGTCGTTGTCCGGCCCACAGCCATCTGAGAGGGAGGTGATCAAAGTGAAAGCACTAAATCATCGTCCGCAGATGCCGCTTGTCGCTGTGATCGCCCGCACCGGGTTCCACGACTAGCTGCGACCGGGCCCGCTTCGGGCAGATCTGCAACTCCACCGCCAGCCCTATCCCGCGCAGCCTTGCGCGTCCGCCGGCGCTCCCCGATTCCACGGATTCCCCCTTTTCCTAGCGCGGAGTCCGTCTGTCTCAAGAGACGACGACATGCCACTCGCCGAACCGATTTCGGTCCTGCCCAACGCCGCCGTTCCCAATCGCTATGGGGCGCTCTGCACGCAGATCTACGACCTCGACAAACCGCCGGGCTCGCTGCCCGACGTGCCGTTCTATCTCGATCGGCTGGCCGGAACGCGGGGGCCGATCCTGGAGGCCGCCTGCGGGACCGGCCGCCTGCTGATCCCGCTGCTCGAAGCGGGGCTTCAGGTCGAGGGCTTCGACCACTCGCAGGACATGCTGGCGGTCTGTCGCCGGCACTGCGCCGCGCGGGGGCTGACGCCCGCGCTGCGCCAGTCGCGGTTCCAGGACTTCGCCTACGACCACGACTTCGCGGCGATCCTCGTGCCGGTGGGGACCTTCACCCTGCTGGACGATTTCGCCGAGGCGTTCGCGGTGCTGAAGCGGTTCTTCGACCACCTGCAGCCAGGCGGCCGGCTGCTGATCGATCTCATGCCCCTGGCCTATCTGACCAACGAGAAGCCCGACATCCGCACCTGGACCACCGCTGACGGCGACCTGCTGCGGATCGAGGGGCGGGCGGTCGAGATCGACCTGCTGGCCCAGCGCCGTGTCACCCACGACCGTTACGAGCGGTGGCGGGGCGGCAAGCTGGTGGAGTCGGAGCTGGAGGTCATGGCCTTCCGGCTCTGGGGCCTGAAGGAGTTCGAACTGGCGCTGGCCGCCGCGGGCTTCGAGGCGATCAGCGTCGGCGCCGATCACCAGCCCGGCCGGCGTCCCAGCCGATCGAGCCGAATACTCAATTTCGAGGCCCGGCGACCCGCCTAGCGGGGCGCGGCGAGGCGCCGGGGCCCGTGCTCCCCCACGGGCTCCGGCGCCCAACTCGAGATCCCATTCATCCCGGTTCGCGCCGGGCCATTCGTGAAGTGCGTCATGACCGATCCCTACGACGACGATGAGGACCCGAACCGTCCTCGGATACTGACCAACACCCAGGTCCTGGGCTTCATCGTCCGCCATTGGCTGGCCGAGCCGCGCAAGTTCGCCCTGATCGTCGGCCTGATGCTGGTGGCCACGGCCTGCGACCTGTCGATCCCCTGGGCGACCCGGGCGCTGATCAATGCTGTCTCAAACCCTGAGCCGGTGACGCGCGCCGCCTGGATCGCCTGGGCCAGCCTGTCGGGCCTCTACCTGGTCTTCTACCTGATGCGCAGCGCCATGTTCCGCGCGGCCAACGGCTTCTACGCCCGCATCATGGCCCGCATCGTCAATGACGGTTTCAAGCGGGTGCAGGCCTTCTCGTCGGACTGGCACGCCTCGAACTTCGCCGGCGCCACCGTGCGCCGGGTCAGCCGCGCCATGTGGGGCTATGACAGCGCCTCCGACGCCCTGCTGATGATGCTCGCGCCGACTCTGATCGTGCTGGGCGGCCTGGCGATCTCGCTGGGCCTGCACTGGCCGCTGGCCGGTCTGTTCGTGGCGGTGATGATCGTCGTGTTCGGGGCGTTCAACATCCTGACCTCGGTGCACTACATCCGTCCGGTGAACCTGGTCTCGACCTCGCTCGACTCCAAGATCGGGGCGACCCTGGCCGACGCGGTCGGCGCCAATCCGGTGGTGAAGAGCTTCGGCGCCGAGGCCCGCGAGGAGGCGCGTTTCGGCCGCACGGTCGAGGCCTGGCGCGCGGCGGTGAACGAGACCTGGGACCGATTCAACAACGTCGGCTTCGTTCAGAACATGTTCCTGATCGTGCTGCAGGCGGGGCTGACCGGCTTCCTAGTGCACGCCTGGTCGCAGGGCAAGGCGACGCCCGGCGACGTGGCCTTCGCCATCACCTCGTTCATCGTCATGGCCGGCTACATGCGGAACTTCAGCGAGATCACCCGCATGCTGCAAAAGGGGCTCGACGACACCCTGGACGTCGCCTCCTACATGATCACCGAGCCGCAGCTCGCCGACGCTCCGGGCGCCGAACACTTCCGCGGCGAGCTGGGCGAGGTGGTCTTCGACCGCGTGGTGTTCGGCTACGCCAACCAGCCGCGCCCGCTCTATGACGGCTTCACCCTGGTGGTGGCGCCCGGCGAGCGGGTGGCTCTGGTCGGATCGACGGGGGCGGGCAAGTCGACCTTCGTGAAGCTGATCCAGCGGCTCTACGATCTGCAGAGCGGCCGGATCCTGATCGACGGCCAGGACATCTCGCGGGTCAGCCAGGCGAGCCTGCGGCGCGCGATCGCCGTGGTGCCGCAGGACCCGGCCCTGTTCCACCGCTCGATCGCCGAGAACATCAGCTACGCCCGGCCCGACGCCACCCCGGACGAGGTGATCCTGGCGGCCAAGCGGGCGCGGGCCCACGACTTCATCGGCCGCCTGCCGAACGGCTACGAGACGCCGGTCGGCGAGCGCGGCGTGAAGCTGTCGGGCGGCGAGCGCCAGCGGGTGGCCATCGCCCGCGCGTTCCTGGCCGACGCCCCGATCCTGGTGCTGGACGAGGCGACCTCCTCGCTGGACGTCGAGACCGAGCGTCAGGTGCAGGAGGCGATGGAGGAACTGATGGTCGGCCGCACCACGGTGGTCATCGCCCACCGGCTGTCGACCATCCGCGGCGCCGACCGGATCCTGGTCTTCGACCAGGGCCGGATCGTCGAGGAGGGCCGTCACAAGGAGCTCATCGACATGGGCGGGGCCTATGCCCGGCTCCACGCCGTGACGGAGGGGTTGGATTAGTGGAGTTTTCCATCCCGATCCTCCCCACCTCGATCCTCCCCGCCTCGATCGTCATCGCCGGGCTCTTGTCCCGGCGACCCATAAACGCCGGACTACCGGGAGAAACCTCCGGGCGCGGTGTCTATGGATGGCCGACACAAGCGGTCGGCCATAACGAGCCTGGGGTGGGCAAGCCACGACGCGCGTCGAAGCTGTGATCCAAGCCAAGGAAGTCCTTCCGTGACCGAGCATTACGAAGACGCCGAGGACCAGCAGAAGAGGGTCCTCTCCAACGGGAAGGTCCTGGCCTTCATCGCCTCGTTCTGGGTGCGGCGGCCGTGGCTGCTCACCGCCTGCATCCTGCTGACCCTGCTGTCGGTCGGGTTCGACCTGGCGCTGCCCTGGGCGGCGGGAAACCTGGTCGACGCGGTGGCCGCCGGCCCGGCCAGCCAGGAACTGGCCTGGAGCGCCTGGGCGGCGTTCGTGGGGGTCTATCTGGCCTTCGCGATCATCCGCAACATCAGCTTCCGGTTCTGGAACCCGCTGGCGGCGGCGAACATGCAGGAGATGACCGACGAGGGCTTCAAGCGGGTCCAGTCGTTCTCGTCCGACTGGCACGCCGACACCTTCGCCGGCTCCACCGTGCGCCGGCTCAGCCGCGCGATGTGGGGCTACGACATGGTCTCCGACGCGGTGATCCTGTGGCTCGGCCCCGCCCTGCTGGTGCTGGTCGGGCTCTCGGGCGTGATGATCGTCCGCTGGCCGACCGTGGGCCTGTTCTCGCTGACGGTGGTGGTGCTCTACGTCGCCTCCAACCTGATCCTGACCGCGAAATACGTGCGGCCGGCGAACCTGAAGTCGGTCGCGCTCGACAGTCGGATCGGCGGGGCGCTGTCCGACTCGCTGTCCTCCAACCCGACCGTGAAGGCGTTCGGCGGCGAGCAGCGCGAGGAAGAGCGGATCGGCGGCATCACCGCGCTCTGGCGGCGATTGACGCTGAACACCTGGACCCGGTTCATCAATGTCTGGCTGTGGCACAACCTGCTGCTGGTGGTGTTGCAGGCGGGCCTGACCGGCTTGCTGCTGCGGCTCTGGGCGCGGGGCGAGGCGACGGCCGGCGACGTGGCCTTCGTCATCACCTCGTTCATGCTGATGAGCGGCTATCTGCGCAATATCGGCGAAAACATCCGCATGATGCAAAAGGGCCTGGACGACGTCGAGGACGTCGCCCGCTACGCCCGGACCGACGCTCAGGTGAAGGACGTTCCGAACGCGCCGGCCTTCGCCGGCGAGCTTGGCGAAATCGTCTTCGACCGCGCGACCTTCCGCTATCAGTCGGCCGAAGAACCGCTCTATCGCGACTTCTCCCTGCGCATCGCGCCGGGCGAGCGGGTGGCGCTGGTCGGACCGACCGGGGCGGGAAAGTCGACCTTCGTGAAGCTGATCCAGCGGCTCTACGACCTGCAGGACGGGCGTATCCTGATCGACGGGCAGGACGTCGCCGAGGTGAATCAAGGCGCGCTGCGCCGGGCCATCGCGGTGGTGCCGCAGGACCCGGCCCTGTTCCACCGGACCATCGCCGAGAACATCAGCTACGCCCGCCCGGACGCCACCGACGAGGAGATCACGCTCGCCGCCAAGCG
>JBEBYB010000113.1:0-9170 GCA_040391295.1 Phenylobacterium sp.
CCACGGCCAACAGCCTGAACATGCCCCAGCCGCTGCTGGACCGCATGGAGATCATTCGCATCCCTGGCTACACCGAGGATGAGAAGGTCGAGATCGCGCTGCGGCATGTGCTGCCCAAGCTGACCAAGGACCACGGCCTGACGGCCGAGGAGTTCGTGGTGCCGACCGAAGCGGTGCGCGACCTGATCCGCTACTACACCCGGGAAGCCGGGGTCCGCTCGCTCGAGCGGGAACTGGGCAACCTGGCGCGCAAGACGGTGCGGGACCTGGCGCGTGAAAACGTCAAGTCGATCACCATCGACGCCGAACGGCTGGCCAAGTACGCGGGCGTTCAGAAGTATCGTTACGGCGAGACGGACGAGGAAGACCAAGTCGGCATCATCACCGGCCTGGCCTACACCGAGTTCGGCGGAGACATTCTGACCATCGAAGCGGTCAAGATGCCCGGCAAGGGCCGCATGTCCATCACGGGCAACCTGAAGGACGTGATGAAGGAGTCGATCTCGGCCGCGAACTCCTATGTTCGCAGCCGCGCGACCCACTTCGGCATCGAGCCGCCGATCTTCGAGAAGACCGACGTGCACATCCACGTGCCGGACGGCGCCACGCCCAAGGACGGCCCCTCGGCCGGCGCGGCGATGGCCACGGCCATTGTCTCGGTGTTGACGGGCATCCCGATCCGCAAAGACATCGCCATGACCGGCGAGGTCACGCTGAGGGGTAGGGTGACGGCCATTGGCGGCTTGAAGGAGAAGCTGCTCGCGGCTCACCGTTCAGGCGTCAAGACCGTGCTGATCCCGCAGGAGAACGTGAAGGACCTGGCCGACATCCCGGAAAACGTGAAGTCGGCTCTGGAAATCATCCCGGTCTCCAACGTGGACGAGGTGCTGGCCAATGCGTTGACTCAGCCCCTGACTCCGATCGAGTGGAACCCGGCCGACCAACCGCCGGTATCGGTCGCGGTTGACGACGTCGGCGACGAGAGCGTCATCACCCACTAATCGGTGGAAAAGTGAGATAAATTCAGGCGGCGTGGGTATTTCCCGCGCCGCCTTTGTTTGACGCGCCGGAATCGGCCGCCATAATCGCGCGACGCGAAGCAGCCTCGCGCTTCCGCGAGAGGTTCGCGGTTTGAGATAACGGGCTGGGAGAGACAAACAATGACCAAGGCCGAACTCGTCACGGCGATTGCCGATAAGGCGGGCCTTAACAAGGCGCAGGCGAAAGACGCGCTGGAAGCGTTCATCGAGAGCGTCACCGAGTCGCTGAAGGCGGGGCAAGAGGTTCGGCTCGTCGGTTTCGGCAGCTTCGTGCCTGTGAACCGCGCCGCTGGTACTGCGCGTAATCCGCGCACCGGCGAGACGGTTAGCCGTCCGGCTTCGAAGACCGCGCGTTTCCGCGTCGGCGAAGGCCTGAAGGGCTCGTTGAACTAGGTTAGTTCAAGACTTTTTGCATTCAGGGCGGTCTTCGTACCCGGAGGCCGCCCTTTCGCTATCTACAGGCGCGCCGTAAGGACGCCATGCGGGCGGCTAGCTCAGTTGGTCAGAGCACCTGGTTTACACCCAGGGGGTCGGGGGTTCGAGCCCCTCGCCGCCCACCAGTCTTCGCCCACCCGGCGGGCTCCGGCTCGGCAAGCTTGGTTCGGGGCTGCCTTCGCCGAGAAAAGACGCTGACATGCAGTACCGCCCGCTCGGTAAGACCGGCCTGATCGTCTCGGAGATCGGGCTCGGCTGCGCGAGCTGGTGGGGACAGAAGGCGTTTGACGAGCGCCAGGCCCTGGCCCTGGTCCATGCGGCGCTCGATCATGGCGTCACCTTCTTCGATACCGGCGCGGCCTATTCGGGCGGCGAGGCCGAACCCCGGCTGGGCCGGGCCCTCAGGGGCCGCGACCTGCACGGCGTCGTGGTCGCCACAAAGGCCGGCACCTGGCATGACGGCCGCCGCGTGGTGCGGGACTTCTCGTCGACAGCGATAGAGGCGAGCGTCGAACGCAGCCTGCGAAACCTCGGGCTTGAGACGCTGCCGCTCCTGCAACTGCACGGCCCGGCGGTGGCCGAGCTGGACGCCGACATGCTGTCGATGCTGGAGGGCTTGAAGCGTCGTGGCCTGGTGCGGGCGCTGGGCGTCAACAGTTTCGATCCGGCCTTGATTGAACATGTGATCGGCCTGTCGGTCTTCGATGTGGTGATGGTCGACTACAATGTTCTGCGTCCCGAACGCGCGCCGCTGATCGCGAAGGCGGCGGGGCAGGGGAAGGGCGTCCTGGCCGGGATGGCGCTGGCCATGGGCCACGCCAATCGCCAGGTCCTGCGTCTGCGGGCGCCTCGGGACATCTGGTATGCGCTGCGGGCGCTGAAGAACCATCGGGCCGACATCGCCAGGGGCGGCCGCTTCGGCTTTCTCGCCGAGACGCCGGGGATGAGCGCTTCGCAAGCGGCTTTGGCCTATGTCCTGGCCGACCCCAATGTGTCGTGCGCCGTGGTCGGAACCACCCGAATGAACCACTTGATGGAGAATCTGGCGGCGTCGGGGAAAGCCTTGCCTGCCGACGTCATGGACCGCGTAAGGCGGGCGCAAAACTGGAGAGGCTGATCATGCACAGCGACGAACAGTTCCTGCGTCAGGCGATCGAACTGGCGCTGGCCAATGTGCGCGAGGCGGGCGGGCGGCCGTTTGGTGCGCTTGTCGTGAAGGACGGCGAGGTGATCGCCACCGGAGTCAACGAGATCGGCGCGACCGGCGATCCGACCGCCCACGCCGAGCTTTCCGCGATCCGGCAAGCCGCCCAGGTCCTGGGGGCGCCGCGGCTCGACGGCTGTGTCGTCTACGCCAGCGGCCAGCCGTGCCCGATGTGCCTTTCGGCCATGTATCTGACCGGGGTGAGCGCGGTCCGGTTCGCCTACTCCAATGCGGATGGCGAACCCTTCGGGCTGTCGACCTCTTCGATCTACGCCGAATTGGCGAAACCCTTGGCGGATCAGGCCCTGGACGTGCGCCACCGGCCGGCGGACCTTGCGCATGAGTCGCCGTATGAGGTCTGGAAAGCCCGGAAAAGCTGACCTCGAAGACAGCGTAACCAAACTTAGTTTGGATTTTTAAGGCGTTGTGAGCACGCTCGGTTTGGGATTTCATCGCCTGAACAGCGCCGGTCACGGCCTTCCAGCCGCGAACCGGGCGTCGAACCAGGGAGATCGCTATGGCTGACGGCGCCATGAAGCTGGCCGACGAGGCGCGGGTCCGCGCCTATTCCATGCCGCTGGAGGAAATGCACCCCGGTGATCCGGAGCTGTTCCTGAACAACACCCACTGGCCCTATTTCGAGCGGCTGCGGCGCGAGGACCCGGTCCACTACTGCGCCGACTCCGAGTTCGGCGCCTATTGGTCGGTGACCAAGTACAACGACATCATGGCGGTCGACACCAATCACGGGGTCTTCTCCTCAGAAGCCGCGCTGGGCGGGATCACCATACGCGACGCCCGTCCCGATCTGCGCCGGCCAAGTTTCATCGCCATGGACCCGCCGCGCCACGACGTTCAGCGCAAGACCGTCAGCCCGATCGTCTCGCCGACCAATCTGCATATGATGGAGCCGATCATCCGCGAGCGGGCGGCCCAGATTCTGGACGCCCTGCCAAGGGGCGAGGTCTTCGACTGGGTCGACCGGGTGTCGATCGAGCTCACGACCCAGATGCTGGCCACCCTGTTCGACTTCCCGTTCGAGCAGCGTCGCAAGCTCACCCGCTGGTCGGACGTGGCGACCTGCCTGCCGATGCCGGGCGGGATTTGCGAGACCGAGGACCAGCGCCAGGCCGAACTGATGGAGTGCCTGGCCGAATTCACCGAGCTGTGGAACCAGCGGGTCAACGAGCCGCCGCGCGGCGACCTGATCTCGATGCTGGCGCACGGCGAGGCCACGCGCAACATGACGCCCGACGAGTATCTCGGGAACATCATCCTGTTGATCGTCGGGGGTAACGACACCACCCGCAACTCGATGTCGGGCGGGCTCTACGCCCTCAATCAGAACCCGGACCAGTACGACAAGCTGCGGGCCGACCATTCTCTGATCACCTCGATGGTGCCGGAAATCATCCGTTGGCAGACGCCGCTCGCCCATATGCGGCGCACGGCGACTGAAGATGTCGAACTCGGCGGCAAGACCATCAAGAAGGGCGACAAGGTGGTCATGTGGTACGTCTCGGGCAACCGCGACGACGAGGCGATCGCCGAGCCCGAACGCTTCATCATCGACCGCGAACGGCCCCGGCAGCACATGTCCTTCGGCTTCGGCATTCACCGCTGCGTCGGCAACCGGCTGGCGGAAATGCAGCTTCGGGTCGTGTGGGAGGAGATCCTCAAGCGGTTCGAGCGCATCGAGGTCGTAGAGGAACCGCGCCGCGTCCGTTCCAGCTTCGTGAAGGGTTATGAAACCCTGCCGGTGCGGATCGTCGCCTGAGCGAAAGGCGCCCTGACGCCAGGGCGCCCTTTTCCTCGACCGCCAGAGGCGTAAGCTCTCTTCCAATAACGGTGATTGTCCAGGGAGGAAGCGCATGGCCGTCGATCTGGCCCCCCTCGATCAGGCGTTGGAGAGCGCTCACCTTCCAGCGCTGTCCGCCGCCCTGGTGCATCTGACCGGCGACCTTTCGTGGCTGCGCCCGGAGTGGCGGCCGATGTACATGCCGCTCTCGCGTGGTGAGACCGGCGTCTCGGAAGCCGAGCAGGCCAAGATGCGGGCCGCGGCCAAGATCGCGATCGCCGACTACCTGACCGGCAAGCGCCCGATGGCGCCGATCCCGGGGCCGGAAGCCGTTCGCCAGATGATGAGCTTCGTCGCCGGGGCGGACATCCCCGACGGCTACGGCGAATTCCTTACCGACGAACTGGCCCTGGACGGCCACAGCTCCAAGGATCCCAACTGGTCCTCGCCGAAGCTGAAGGCCGCCGCCCGCCGGCTGAACGTGCTGGTCGTCGGGGCCGGGATGTCCGGCATCCTGGCGGCGATCCGCCTGACCCAGGCCGGCGTGCCCTTCGAGATCGTCGACAAGAACGCCGATGTGGGCGGGACCTGGCTGGAGAACACCTATCCGGGTTGCCGGGTGGATTCCTCCAACCACATGTACTCCTACAGCTTCGAGCCGAACCACTTCTGGCCGCAGCACTTCTCCACCCAGCCCGTCCTGCTCGACTATTTCCGCGGCATCGCCGCCCGCCACGACGTCAAGAAGCACGTCCGGTTCGAGACCACGGTCGAAGAGATGGTCTGGGATGAGCCGCGCGCCGTCTGGAAGGTGCGGCTGAAGACCCCCTCCGGTCACGAAGAGGTCGAGGCCCAGGCGGTGATCACCGCGGTCGGCCAGCTCAATCGGCCGCGCTATCCGGACATCAAGGGACGTGAGCGGTTCGCCGGCGCGGCCTTCCATTCGGCCGAGTGGCGCCACGACGTCGATCTGACCGGCAAGCGGGTGGCGGTGATCGGGACTGGCGCCAGCGCCTTCCAGTTCGTGCCCGAGATCGCCGGCAAGGTCGGCAGCCTGACCGTCTTCCAGCGCACCCCGCCGTGGGGATTCCCGGTGGCGCACTATCATGAGGACGTGCCAAGCGGCATGAACTGGCTGATGGAGCACGTTCCATTCTACGACAAATGGTACCGGTTCTGGATGTTCTGGACGGTGACCGACGGCTTGCTGCCCATGGTCACCGCCGATCCCAACTGGACGGGATCGCCCACGGCGGTCAGCGAACTGAACCTTGGCTTCCGCGAGATGATCGCCCAGGCCATCGCCGCTCAGGCGCCTGACCGCCCCGACCTGATCGCCAAGGTGATCCCGACCTATCCGGTGGGCGGCAAGCGCTCGCTGCTCGACAACGGCGTCTGGATCGAGGCGCTGAAGCGCGACAATGTCGAACTGGTCACCGAGGGCGTTTCGGAGATCACCCCACAGGGTATCGTCACCGCCGACGGCCAGACCCGCGAGTTCGACGTGATCATCTACGGCACCGGCTTCTACGCCTCGAAGTTCCTGTGGCCGATGAAGATCACCGGCCTGGACGGGGTCGATTTGCACGCGAGTTGGGACGGCGATGCGCGCGCCTATCTGGGGATGACGACGCCGGGCTTCCCCAACCTGTTCATGATCTACGGGCCCAACACCAACATCGTGGTCAACGGCTCGATCATCTTCTTCTCCGAGTGCAGCGTGCGCTACATCCTCGGATGCCTGCAACTTCTCGCCGAGACCGGCTCGGCGGCGATGGAGCCTAGGCGAGATGTGCACGACGCCTTCAACGCCAAGGTCGATGCGGGCAACAGCCTGATGGCCTGGGGCGCCCCTCAGGTCACGAGCTGGTACAAAAACGAGAAGGGACGGGTGAGCCAGAACTGGCCGTTCGCCCTGGTGGATTACTGGCGCGCGACCTTGGCGCCGGACCCAAAAGATTTCGTGCTCACCAAGAGCGTCGAACTGGTCGGCTAGGGAAGGGACGACATGAGCGCGTTGGAAGGCGGCTGCGCCTGCGGATCGGTCCGCTACAAGATCACTCAACCGCCCATGGCGGTCGGGGTCTGCCACTGCCGGCAATGCCAGTACAACTCCGGCGGCGGGCCTAACTATGTGGCGCTGACGCCGCGCGCGGCGTTCGAGCTCACCAAGGGCTATCCAAAGGGATTCAAGAGCGCCGGCGGCAGCGGCGCGGACGTGGAGCGACTGTTCTGCCCGGAATGCGGCACGCCGCTTTATTCCGATCCCACGGCCACGCCGTTCCTGGCGGTAAAGATCGGCAGCTTGGACGATCCGTCGGCGCTGTCGCTGGCCATGCATATCTGGACGGCCGAGGCTCCGCCCTGGCACCAGTTGACGCCGGGTCTGCCAGCATTCCCGCAGGGGCCGCCCGGCTAGCGGTCGGCGCTCAACAGGCTATAGCTGACCTCAACATTCCAAGAGGTCGACCATGTCCCTGAAGCTTAACGTCATCGTCTGTTCCACCCGGCCTGGCCGGATCGGGGTTTCTATCGGCCGGTGGTTCGAGACCAACGCCAAGGCGCACGGGGGGTTTGAGGTTGAGCTGGTCGATCTCGCCGACTTCGACCTTCCGGTCTATGACGAGCCGCATCACCCGCGCCTGCGGAAGTATGAGCGCGATCACACCAAGGCCTGGAGCGCCAGCGTCGAGAGCGCTGACGCCTTCGTGTTCGTGACGCCGGAGTACAATTTCGGCCCGCCGCCCTCGCTGGTGAACGCGATGAACTATCTGGTCCACGAGTGGGGAAACAAGGTAGCCGGCTTCGTCAGCTATGGCGGCGTCTCGGGCGGGCTTCGCGCCGTGCAGGCCGAGAAGCTGATGCTGACCAGCTTCAAGATCATGCCGCTGCCCGAGCAGGTGACGATCCCGATGTTCCCGCAGCACCTGGACGCCGACAAGAACTTCACGCCCAACGACCTGCATGAGACCTCGGCCAAGGCGATGCTGGACGAGTTGGTGCGCTGGGGCGGCGCGCTGAAGACGATGCGGGCGGCCAGCTAGGCGCGCGCCGACGCTTCAACAGGCGGTCGATGAGGATGAAGGCCAATCCCAGCACCAGGAAAAAGCCGCTCATCACCGCCATGTTGACCAGGACCTTGGCCAGGCCAAGGTCCGAGGCGTCGAGGAACGGGTAGGGCGAACGGCCAAGCTTTCCGCGCCTTGCGGCGGGGACCAGGTCTTCGTGAATTGTGCGGGAAGGGGTGGCGCGAATGACGGGACTCGAACCCGCGACCTCCGGCGTGACAGGCCGGCGCTCTAACCAACTGAGCTACATCCGCAGACCGGCTGTTCTAACCCCGGATTGACCGGAACTGGAACCGCTGAGAAGCGAAAGAAAGAAGTGGCGCGAATGACGGGACTCGAACCCGCGACCTCCGGCGTGACAGGCCGGCGCTCTAACCAACTGAGCTACATCCGCGTGACGGCTACGTCGCCGCGAGGGGCGTCTGATATGACCCGACATGAATCGTGTCAACGGCCATCTGCAAATGAAGGCGAGAGGGACGTGCATAACATCGTCCAATCGCCTCCGTGGCGCGCGAGCCGCTGATCAAGGGGGGCCGGGAAGGCGCGTCGACCTCGCCTGCGACACAAAAATGCGCCCGAACGCCGCCCAAGCCTCGGCCTCGCAGCCAAATAGCCCCCTCAGCTAAGAGTGATTATTACTAGCGGGCGCGTATCGCAGGAGAAGATAACCGCATCGCCAGCCGGCGTTTTCCTAAGCCCCATAAGGGCTTGGACCTCACAGACGCCGTGAAATTTCCTGCCGATGCTATTAATGTCCTGCTGCGATACCAACGGTCGCACCACGCCGTTTGAACCCTGCGCAATGGTGGTCTAGAAGGGCGCGCGACTCCTTCGAGGATTCCATGAACGCCTTTCTTTTGCAGTATCTGCCCATCGTGATCTTCCTGGGGATCGCGGCCGTTTTGGGTCTCGCCTTCCTCGTGGCGTCGGCGACGCTTGCGCCGTCGGCTCCCGACCCGGAAAAAATGTCGACCTATGAATGCGGCTTCAACGCGTTCGATGACGCACGGATGAAGTTCGACGTCAGGTTCTACCTGGTGTCGATCCTTTTCATCATCTTCGACCTTGAAGTGGCCTTCCTGTTCCCCTGGGCCGTGACGCTTTTGAAGCTGCCGCCGGACGTGGCCCAGTTCGCCTTCTGGTCGATGATGTCCTTCCTGGGCATTCTGACCGTCGGCTTCATCTATGAGTGGAAGAAAGGCGCCCTGGAATGGGAGTGATCGTTCCCGCGGGTTCGGCCGGCCGTACAACGGTCGAGGGCTACGACCCCAAAGCCCACGACCCGTTCTTCGACGGCGTGTCGAACGAACTGGCCGACAAGGGCTTTATCACTGCGGCCGCCGACGACCTGATCACCTGGGCGCGCACCGGCTCGCTCATGTGGATGACGTTCGGTCTGGCCTGCTGCGCCGTGGAAATGATGCAGGCTTCGATGCCGCGTTATGACCTGGAACGCTACGGCTTCGCGCCGCGCGCCTCACCGCGACAGTCGGACGTGATGATCGTCGCCGGCACGCTCTGCAACAAGATGGCCCCGGCTCTGCGCAAGGTCTACGACCAGATGCCCGAGCCGCGCTACGTCATCTCGATGGGCTCGTGCGCCAATGGCGGCGGCTACTACT
>JBEBYB010000114.1:0-9144 GCA_040391295.1 Phenylobacterium sp.
CTCCAGGTCGGCGCGGGTCACCAGCGGCGCCTCGCGCGGCGCCAGCCGCAGATCGCTGTCGGCCAGGGCGTCCAGAACCGCGGTCAACCGGGCCGGCCGCTCGTGATGGCCCTCGCCTGGTCGGTGGTCCAGCATGTCGGGATGGGTGTAAAGGGCGGTGTCCATGAAATCCCACCCTAACCCGTCGAGCCCCGTAAGCCGAATGCAGGAACCCGTGATCCGCCGCGCGAACGTCGCGGACGCCCAAACCGTCGCCGAGATCGGCGCGCGAACCTTCAGCGAGACCTTCGCTCACCTCTATCCGCCGCAGGACCTCGCCGACTTCCTGGCGCAGGCCTACAGCCTCGAGCAGACAAGGGCCGACCTAGCCGATCCCGCCAAGGCGATCTGGCTGGTGGAGGCCGGCGGCGCCGTGGTCGGCTACGCCCTCGCCGGTCCCTGCGGCCTGCCCCACGCCGAGGTCACGCCGGCGTGCGGCGAACTCAAGCGGTTCTACTTGCTGAAGTCATCGCAGAACGGCGGCACGGGCCGCCGGCTATTTGCCGAGATCATGGCCTGGCTTGAACGCGACGGCCCCCGCGATCTCTGGATCGGCGTCTGGTCGGAGAACCTTGGAGCTCAACGTTTCTATGCCCGACAGGGCTTCTCCAAGGTGGGAGAATACGGTTTCAAGGTGGGCTCGACGGTCGACCATGAGTTCATTCTGAAGCGTGTTGCGCAAAAAGATTCCACCTTTACGAGAATCTAAAGCGTCCACTTTCAGAAATTATCGAATATCTATTAGGAACTAGAGAAATATTGCTGCGATTTAACAACCTAGACTTTGACCCCGGCGCTAGGTTTTGTCAGGTTCCGCCTCAATCATCGCAGTAGATAAACGGCGACGGGTGGATGTTGAAAATCGGTTATGTGCGTCTGCGTGACGAGCGTGCGGCGGAGGACACTGCGGTCCTGAAGACGATCGGCTGCCATGTGGTTCGGGCTGAAGAACCTGTGGCTCCGCAGGCCGACGACTCCGCGGTGTTAACCTCGATCCTGGACTTCATCGGCGAAGGCGACCAACTCGTCGTCACTCGCCTGAACCATCTTGCAGCCTCAAGCCGCGATCTGCTGGACGTGATCGACCGGCTCGAAGCCCGCGGCGCGACGTTGTTCGTGGCCGAGGCCGAGGTCGGCAGCCAGGGCGAAGGTGGCCGCGCCCTGCGCGCGGCGCTCGAAGCCGTGGCCTCTGTCGATCCCCAGTGCGACGCCCCCCGTCGCAAGAGCGCCCCCACCGAAGACATCGTCGCCCTGCAAGCCGCCGGCGTCGGCCCGGTCGAGATCGCCCGGCGCCTGGGCGTCTCGCGGATGACCGTATGGCGGAAGCTGAAGGCCCTTCCAGCTTAGGCCTGGTCTGCTTTACGAACGCAATGAACGCCCGCGAGGCGAAAAATCCTGACCATCGGTTGACGCGATACGTTATAATATTACATTGAGCTCGCCACGACATTGATCGTCAGCCGAGCGAGGGATTTTTGAAGACCGCTTCCACGTCCCTCCTCGACGCCTCGGCCATCAGCCTGTCGGGCCTCTGCCTGGCTCACTGCCTGGCCCTCCCCCTGGTCGCCGCCCTCTCCCCCCTCCTGGCGGCCTGGGCGGAGGCCGAGTGGGTCCATGTCGCGGTGATCGTGATGGCCGCTCCGCTTTCGGCCATGGCCTTATGGCGACGCGGTCAGCGGCCGGCGGTGATCGCGCTGGCGTTCAGCGGTCTGTCATTGATGGGCCTGGGGCTCTGGCCCTTCCACGCCCATGAGACCGCGCTGACCGTCGCCGGCAGCCTGCTGCTGGCCTGCGCCCACGTGGTCAACTGGAAGCGTCGGCACGCGCACTAACCGCCCGGCGACGTGCGGCGAAAACCACCGAGCGCAAGGGGTGCTGGACAACGGCGGTCGGCGGCTTCATCTTCTGAAGTCAAACATCTGTTCGTCCCCCTATTTGGGAAGCCTGCCCCATGTTCATGCGCTTTTTCACCGAGTTGCGCGAAGCCAAGGTCCCGGTGTCGCTGCGAGAGTACCTCATGCTCATCGAGGCGCTCGACAAGGTGGTGATCGAGCGCAACGTCGAGGACTTCTACTACCTGTCGCGCTCGGCGCTGGTGAAGGACGAGAAGAACCTCGACAAGTTCGACCAGGTGTTCAGCCACGTCTTCAAGGGCCAGGACAAGGTCGACGGCGTCGGCACGGCGGACATTCCGGCCGAATGGCTGAAGAAGATCTCCGAGAAGTTCCTGACGGAAGAAGAGAAGGCGCAGATCGAGGCCATGGGCGGCTTCGACAAGCTGATGGAAGCGCTGGCCGAGCGCATGAAGGAACAGAAGGAACGCCACGAGGGCGGCGACAAGATGATCGGCACCGGCGGCACCTCGCCGTTCGGCGCCAACGGCTATCACCCCGAAGGCGTTCGCATCGGCCAGGACAAGGGCCGCCACGGCAAGGCGATCAAGGTCTGGGACAAGCGCGAGTACAAGAACCTCGACGACAGCGTCGAGCTAGGCACCCGCAACATCAAGGTCGCCCTGCGCCGGCTGCGCAAATGGGTTCGGGTCGGCGCCGCCGAAGAACTCGACATGGGCGGGACCATCCGGGGTACGGCCGAAAAGGGCTATCTGGATATCCAGATGCGGCCGGAACGCCGCAACAAGATCAGCGTGCTGATCTTCTTCGACATCGGCGGCTCGATGGATAGCCACATCAAGATCTGCGAGGAGCTGTTCTCGGCCGCTCGCAGCGAGTTCAAGAACATGGAGTTCTACTACTTCCACAACTGCCTCTATGAGAGCGTGTGGAAGGACAATCGGCGCCGTCACGCCGAGAAGCTGAACACCTGGGACATCCTCCACAAATATTCCAGCGATTACAAAGTCATCTTCGTGGGCGACGCCACGATGAGCCCCTACGAAATCACCTATCCGGGCGGTTCGGTGGAGCACTGGAACGAGGAAGCCGGCGCGATCTGGATGGACCGCGTGGCCCAGATCTATGAGCACACGGTCTGGCTGAACCCCACGGCCGAGCGCCATTGGGACTACACCCCCTCGATCGAGGTGATGAAGCAACTCGTGGGCGACCGGATGTTCCCCCTCACCATCGAGGGTCTGGACAAGGCGATGCGGGAACTGGCGCGCTAGCGCGCTACATCGCGGTTTGCGTCACACCTGCTAAGCTGATGTGACAGTTGAGAGATTCGCCCGTGGACAGCGCCAAGGTCAACGACACCGGAGAGGCTCACGAGGCCGCCACCAAGGCGGCGGTCTTCTGCGCGGCCGAGCGCCTCTTCGCGTTGCACGGCTTTCAGAACGTCTCGGTCCGCGACATCACCGCCGACGCCGGGGTGAACCTGGCCTCAGTGAACTACCACTTCGGGTCGAAGGACGCCCTGCTGTTCGAGATTTTCCGCCGGCGCACGGCGGAACTGAACCGCGAACGCGCCCGGATGTTGCACGAGGCCAATGACCGCAACGCCGGCAAGCCGCCGGTTCGTGAAATCCTCGAAGCGTTGTTCGCCCCGCCGCTGAAGTGGGCCACGCCCGACAACGACCGGCGGATTTCGGTCCAGTTCATCATCCGCTCGCGCAGCGAGGGCACCGCCGAAATGCGCGAGGCCCTGACCAGCGACGTCAGCCACCTGGCGCGGTTCTCCGACGCCCTGATCGCAGCCTGCCCGGACCTGCCGCGCGAAACCGTCTACTGGCGGCTGCACTTCTGCCTGGGCATGGTGCACAACAACCGCTTCGCCGAGTTCGACCGCCTGCACGTGTTGTCGGACGGCGCGACCGGGGAAGGCGACGTCGACGCCCTGCTGAAGCGGATGCTCGACTTCGCCGAAGCCGGCTTCCAAGCCTAGCTCCCTCAGTTCGTCATGGCCGACCCCTTGTGTCGGCCATCCATAAACGCCGCGCTCAGGGACTTCTCTGGATGGATCGGCGCGTATGGATCACCGGGACAAGCCCGGTGATGACGATCAAGACGGGTGGCTCCTGACGCCTAGACCGTTCCCAGGAACACGCGCTTGCCGACCTCGACGCCGTTGTGGCGCTGAATCGCGTAGGCCGTGGTGATGTGGAAATAGAAGTTCGGCATCGCCTGTTCGAGCAGATAGGCCTGCCCCTTGACGATGCTGGTCTCGCCGCGGCGAACCAGGCTGATGTCGCGATCTTCCGAACCGTCGATCTGCGCGGCGTCAAGCGTGCGCAAGAAGGCGATGGTCTTGTCGACCCGGGCCTTCAGCTCCTCGAAGCTGGTTTCGCTGTCCTCATAGGTCGGGAACTCCACGCCCGCCAGACGCGCCGCGCCGCCCTTGGCGAAGTCGGTGGCGATCTGAACCTGGCGGGCGAACGGGAACATGTCGGGATAGAGCCGCGCCTGCAGCAGCGCCGCCGGATCGATCTTGCGTTCGGCGGCGTGGGCCGCGGCCTTGTCGATCACCCCGCCAAGGCCGGTCAGGCCCTGGATGAAGACGGGGACCGAGGCCTGATACATGGAAAGGGTCATGGGTGCTCCAAACGGGTCCAAGCGACTCGCGGGCCGGTTCTACAGGCGCCGCCGCTCGGCGTCGCCTGCGATGCCCGACTCGACGAACGGACACGCCGGGTCGTAGCGTGGCCGGCGATGGACCTCCTCGACCCGTTCGCGATCGCCACGCCCCGCTTCGTCACCCGGCTCAAGAGCGGCGAGCCGCACCAGGTGTTTTCCGGCTTCCTCTACCATGTGGAGGGCGACCGCTACATCGTGCTGACCGCCCTGCACTGCCTGCTCCGCCCCAACACGTTCTATTTCAAGAGCCGCGGGACCGAGGCCACCTGGTCCGACACCTACGGCCATGACCTGGACTGCGAGGCGCTCGGCTTCAGCCTGCCGCTCTATGAGGGAACCCAGCCCCGGTTCCGCTGGCATCAGGACCCGCACAACGCCTCCGTCGACGTCGCCGGGGTTCCGGTGCGGCTCCCTTCGCGCCCGCTGGCGATCAACATGCCGGGCACGTTCGGCGACTACGATGTCGTAACCCAGGGCCTGCCGCTGACCGCCGGATCAACGGGCCTGATCTACGGCTTCCCCGGCGGGGCGGCGATCCTGCGCAGCGCCCCGATCGCCCGAGGCTTTACGCTGGCCGCCGACTACCGGCTCAATCCCTTCGCCTTCCATGTCGACGGGATCGGCGGGGCCGGCTGCTCCGGCGGACCGGTCGCCCTGCGCGCCGAACGCGGCGACCGCACCCTGCTGCAATGGATCGGCATCTATGTCGCCACCCATGAGGCCGAACGCCTCGGCCGCTGCATCCCCCTGCCGCAGGTGATGGAGTTGGTGGCGACCATGACCGCCGAGCCGCAGCTCTGGTCCTGAGACGCCGACCTCGGCGGCGCCGGCGGCGTTGAAGACACGCAGTTGAGAAAGGTTGAGGCGAGATGCCGGGCCACTTCCCCCGCGTCACCAGACTCTGCTACGAGGGTCGGCATTAAATTAAGCCGTCATAATTAGGGAGTCGCCCGCGCGACCCTTTGCGATCCGCGCGCGGACGGAACGCTGTTGGAAACAAGATTTGAGGAGGAGGGCGTGGCTGAGGCTGCGCCTGAAGTTATCGTCGCGACCGAACCGACCCTGGCGGAAAAAGAAGCCGCCTACGAAAAGTTCGTCTGGGCCAATCTGAAGCGCAACTATATCGGCCACTATCTGCACGGCATGCTGGGCATGACCGGCTTCCGGCTGATCAACGCCCCGACCTTCCTGCCCGCCTATCTGCATATGCTGTCGGGCTCGAACACCGTCGTCGGCCTGGGCCTGGCGCTGCAACAACTGGGCGGGGTGCTCAGCCCCATCGTCGGCGCCAACCAGATCGAGCACCGCACCAAGGTGATGCCCGCCGCCATGTGGATGGGCGGCCTGGCCCGGATGCAGATCATCGGCATGGCCCTCGCCGGCTGGTTCCTGTCGGGCCAGAGCCGGGTGGTCGCCATCATCGGCTTCATGTTCCTGTTCGGCCTGTTCATGGGCACCCAGCGGGTGGTGTTCTCCATGCTGCTGGCCAAGGTGATCCCGATCAGCCGGCGCGGGCGATTACAGGCCTGGCGCAACGCCACCGGCGGCCTGATCGCCGCGGGCCTGGCCTATCTGGCCGGGCGTTACTTCATCGACGCCAACCTGTTCGGCAACGGCTACTCGACCACCTTCATCTTCGCCTTCGCCCTGACCAGTCTGGGCCTGACGGCGCTGCGCCTTTTGATGATCGAGCCGGAGCCGCCGACCGTGCGGCCCCGCTCGCGGCTGGTCGACCGGTTCAAGGACTTCCCGGCTCTGCTGGCCGAGAAGGGCTTCCTCTACTTCATGATCGTGCAGATGCTGGCGATCACGGCGCGGATGGCGGTGCCGTTCTACGTCCTGTTCGCCTCATCCACGATCGAGCTGAACGGCAAGAACCTCGGCCTGCTCTCGCTGGCGTTCCTGGGCGCCGACACCATCTCGAACCTGGTCTGGGGCTATCTCGGCGACAAGACCGGCTTCCGGCTGGTCATGCTGCTGTCGCTGCTGGTCTGGGTCGGCTCGACCGTGCTGCTGATGGGCGCCCACGACTTCCTGCCGATCTTCATGGCCTTCTTCGGCCTGGGCGCGGCGCAGTCGGGCTACATGATGAGCGCGGGCACCATGATCCTGGAGTTCGGCGAGCGCGACGAGATGCCGATGCGCATCGCCTTCTCGGCCACCGCCGAGGGGATCATGGGCTCCATCGGACCGCTGCTCGGGGGGGTGATTTCCTCCACCCTCGGCTACGGCCCGATGTTCTCGATTTCGATCGCGTTCCTGGTGGCCGCGCTGATCGTGCTGATCACCATGGTCAAGGAACCCAGGACCGCGCGGCCCGCCTAACCGGCTTCTTGCGGCCAGTCGGGAAGCGCGATCTTCACCGGCTGGCCGGCCAGGGCCGTATCCAGATGGATCAGGAAGCTGGCGATCCCGGCCGCGCCCTGCATGTAGCCGGTCTGGGCCTGCACGAACTCGGGGCGGTCGCGATGCTCGGCTTGGACCCAGCGGCGGCGATCGCCGTCCAGCGTGCTGCCGGCCACGATCACCTTGGCGCAGCGGCGCGCCAGATCGAGATAGGCCTCGTCGCCGGTGCGCCGCGCCATCAGCAGCGCGTATTCCCCCACCCCGGCGTCGCCGCAGCATTGCCCGTGGTTGTTCCAGAAGCCCTTGGAGCGCGTCTCCGGCGCTCCGAGGCTGAGCAGGCCGCGGGTCAGGGCCTTGGCCTCCTCCAGCCACGGCGCCTCGCCGGTGATCTTGTAGAGTTCCAGGAACAACCGCCCGGTTCCCGCGGGGCCATGGCAGGCGCCCAGATAGAAGATCGGCGTGCGGGCCTCTTCGGTATGGCAGACCAGCCGGCCGTCGCCGACCGAGCTGGCGCGGCTGAGCACGTAGCGCGCGCCCTCCTTGGCCGCGGTCAGGAACCGCTCGTCGCCGGTGGCCTTGTAGAGCTCGGCCATGAAGTAGCCGACGCCAGCGCCGCCGTGGGCGAAATTGGGGGCCGTGAACGCAAACGGCATGTCCGACATCAGCCGCCAGCGCAGGCCGTCCGGGTCGGTTTCAGCCACCTCCAACAGGCGCTCGCCCACCGCGACCGCCCAATCGAGGGCGTCCGGGTGCAGATCGTTGCGATGGCCATAGAGCATGACCAGCCCCGCGCCCGCCGCCCCGACCGACTGGTCGTAGATTTCACGCTCGCCGGTGAAGCCGGTGATTTCGGAGAACGGCGCGGGCTCGATCCAGCCGATGCCGGCGCCCAGGGGCTTGGCCTGGTCGCGCAGCCGTTGCAGGCAGGTTCCGGCCAGGGCGCGGAAGTCCTCGCGGCCGCTCACACGGGCCAGTTCGCTCATCGCAAAGGCGTAGCCCGGCCAACCGTTCGAGGCGCTGACCGAGAGATTATCGACCCGGGCCAGATGGGCGGCGACCTCTTCGCCGGCGGCGATCGCCTGGCCTAGCGCGTCGGCCGAACCGGTCGCCGCATGCAGTTCCAGCAGCAGCAGGATGATCCCGGAGGAGCCATGATACAGGCCGTAGTCGGAGCCCTGCGCATCGTCGGCCCGGCGCCACTTGGTCCGCCCCTCCAGCCGCTGGGCGCCAATGAAGTTCACCGCCTCCAGCGCGGCCTGCATGTAGTCGCCCATTGGACATCCTCCCATTTTATCGTTGGTTCGGTGTTGGCTTGCAGGCCAGCGCCTGTCAACGCACCCTATGGGTGGCCAGCCGGCGAGAGCATGTTAGATCGATGGGCATGAAGCGCGAAGAAGAGCCCCAGGTCGTCGACCTGAACGAGCGCCGCAAAGCCATTCAGGCCAAGGAGGCCGCGGCGAAGGCGGCCCAGGCCAAGGCTGCGCGCCAGGCCAAGACCGGCGGCTCGGTGCTCGGCGGCCGCAAGCACGCCCCCGTGATCCTGGTGCTGGTCGTCCTGGCGCTGCTGGCGATCTACGTCCTGCCGCGGTTCCTCTAGCTGTTCGTGTCACACGGGGCCTGGTTGGCTCGTCCTGTTGTTGAAGGCGCCGCGTGGGCGCCGCCGCAACAAGGACCTCCCCCATGTCAGCCCGCCTGAACCCCTACGCCGCCGCCCCCGAAATGATCGCCGCCATGACCGCATTCGAGACCGCGGTAGCCTCCTCCGGGCTTGAGTACAGCCTGATCGAACTGGTGAAGACCCGCGCCTCGCAGATCAACGGCTGCGCCTTCTGCCTGCACATGCACACCCGCGACGCCCGTGCCGCCGGCGAGAGCGAGGAGCGGCTGCACGTGCTGGCCGCCTGGTGGGAATCCTCGCTGTTCACCCCGCGCGAGAAGGCGGCCCTGACCTGGACGGAGTCGCTGACCCTGATCGCCCAGACCCGCGCGCCGGACGCCGACTACGCGGTCATGCGCGAAGAGTTCGACGAGGCCGAAGCCGTGAAGCTGACCATGCTGATCGGCGCGATCAACGTCTGGAACCGCCTGGCCGTCGGTTTCCGCTCCCAGCACCCGCGCAAGTGGTCGGTGGAGAAGGCGGCGTAGGGGCTCACCCCCATCACATCACTCGTCATCCTCCGGTCAGCCGCAGGCTGATCCGGGGGACCCAAACGGTCTCGCAAATTCG
>JBEBYB010000115.1:0-9129 GCA_040391295.1 Phenylobacterium sp.
GCCCCTGGATGAGGGCGAGCATCAGATTGGTGGCGACGTGGGCGCCGATCGCGAACTCCAGCCCGCCCAGCCGCAGCGCCGCCCAGGCGAAGGCGGCTCCGGCCAGGGCGCGCGCCGCCAGGGCGACGGGGTCGAACTCCAGGTGGAAGAGCGCGAAGACCACGGCGTTGATGGCGACGACCAGCCAGATCCGCCTGGTCAGGGCGGCGGTCTGTTGGAGCAGGTAGCCGCGGAACACCACTTCCTCGGCGGTCGCCGCCACGAACAGGCCGACCAGCACCGCGGCGACATAGGCGAGCTTGAGGGCCATGCCGTAGGTCGGGTCGAAGATCGGATACTGGAACTCCCCGTCCAGGATCACGACATCCACGGTCATGACGACGGCGACGCCGATCACGGTCAGGGCCGCGCCCCACAGCACCAGGTTCCAGCGGAACTGAGGCGCGGCGGTCAGCCAGCTCTTGAGGGGCCGGGCGAAGACATAATGAGCCGCCAGCATGATCCCGAACGCCAGGCCGCCCAGTCCGGCGCCGAGTTGCAGCACGTAGATCGCCGAGCGCTGGAGCTTTGGATCGGCCGTCACCGCGAAGATGTCGCCGTCGGCCGACAGCGCCATGGTCAGGGCGATGACGATGCTGAGCATGAAAAAGACGATCGGGGCCGCCAGAGCCATGGCGACGATCCGCGGCCACCGGCGGTCACGTTCGGTAATGGCTTGCAGGAACGGAAATTGAGCGATCACGGCTAACTATCTTGGGCCAGGGGAAGCAGAGCCACGGCGGCCTTGGCATTTAGCCGCATCCACGCGCCGCACGCAGGAAATCGTCGCGAAACGGCTTCAAGAATGCTGCGCGTCACCCGGGGCGTTGACGCACGAGGTTCCCGTTTAAGGCGATCAAATTCCTGGTCCGGCAGAACTTTCGCCGGCGTTCTTCGTTGGTAGGTCAGACAGTGGAGCTTGCCTGCATGACCTTGATCCGCGCCATCACGCCAATGCCCGCCTTTGTGAAGGCGGCGCTGGAAGAGCGGAACTTGATGGCCGCCTACGAGGCCCGCCCGCCGTTGCAGCGAAATGACTATCTGGCCTGGATCGTCCGCGCTCGGAAGGATGAGACCCGCCACAAGCGTCTCGCCCAGATGTTGGACGAGCTGGAAGACGGCGACGTCTACATGAAGATGATGTGGAGGCCGGTCGGCGGGGCGCGGCCCCTACCCTAACCTTCCTCATCCCCGATCAGCTCGCACCTCTCATTCGTCATCCCCCGGATCGTCTTACAGACGACCGGAGGATGACGAATGAGGGCGACAGCTGGGCCGGCCGAACCTAGGAAGGCGGGCGCGCGGCCTTCTCGGCCAGGCCCGAGGTTCCCTCGCGGGCTTCGAGCTTGGCGGCGACGTCGTCGAGGCTGACGCCGCTGCGGGCCAGCAGGACCAGCCAGTGATAGATCAGGTCGGCGCTTTCGGCGGCCAGGCCGTCCTGGTCGCCCTGGGCGGCGGCGATCACCGCCTCGACGGCTTCCTCGCCGAACTTCTTGGCGGCGCGCTCGACGCCGCCTGCAAGCAGCTTGGCGGTGTAGGAACTGGACGGATCGGCGCCTTTGCGGGCCTCGATGGTGGCGGCCAGGCGCTCGAGCGTCTCGGCGAAACGGGTCATGCCAGCTCCCGGACCGGAATGCGTGCCTGCGCCATCGCCCGCTTGGCCTGCGCGACCGAGACCTCGCCGAAGTGGAAGATCGAGGCGGCCAGCACGGCGTCGGCGCCGCCCTGGGTCACGGCCTCGACCATGTGCTGGGCGTTGCCGGCCCCGCCCGATGCGATGACCGGCACGTTCACGGCGCTGGTCACGGCCTTCAGCAGGTCGAGATCGTAGCCGCTCTTGGCGCCGTCGCGGTCCATCGAGGTCAGCAGGATCTCGCCGGCCCCGCGCTTTACGGCGTTGACGGCGTATTCGACCACGTCGAGGCCGGTGTCGGTGCGGCCGCCATAGGTGAAGACCCGCCAGCCGTCGTTGCGGCCGGCGCCGCCCGCGACGGTGGCGCCATGCTTGGCGTCGATGGCGACGACCACGGCCTGGGAGCCGAAGGCGTCGGCGCAGGCGCTGATCAGATCGGGGTTCTCGACGGCGGCGGTGTTGACGGAGATCTTGTCGGCGCCGGCCAGCAGCAGACGCCGGGCGTCCTCCACCTGACGGATGCCGCCGCCGACGCTGAGCGGCATGAAGCAGACGTCGGCGGTGCGGGCGATGACGTCGAGGATCGCCCCGCGCCGTTCGTGGCTGGCGGTGATGTCCAGGAACATCAGCTCGTCGGCGCCGGCGGCGTCATAGGCGGTGGCCTGTTCGACCGGATCGCCGGCGTCGCGCAACGAGACGAAGTTGACGCCCTTCACCACGCGGCCGTCCTTGACGTCCAGGCAGGGAATGACGCGAACCCGCAGCATCAGGCGGCGACCTTCAGGGCTTCTTGCGGCGAAATCGCGCCGTTGTAGAGCGCGCGGCCGAGCACGGCGCCGGCGATCGGCACGCCCTTGCGGGCCTTTAACCGGACGATGTCGTCGACCGTGGCCAGGCCGCCGGCGGCGATCACCGGGATCGCCACGGCGTCGGCGATGGCGCCGAAGGCCTCGACATTGAAGCCCATGACGGTGCCGTCGCGGTCGATGTCGGTGATGATCAGGGCGCCGACCCCGGCGTCCTCGAAGCGCTTGGCGACGGTGACGGCGTCGAGGTCGGAGCTTTCGGTCCAGCCCTGGGTCGCCACCTTGCCGGCGCGGACGTCGACGGAGACGGCGATCTGCTCGGGCCACAGCTTGGCGGCCTGCTTGACGATCTCCGGCTCGGTCACCGCGACGGTGCCGAGGATCACGCGGCTGACGCCGGCCTCGATCCAGCGTTCGATGTCCTTCAGGCTGCGGATGCCGCCGCCCAGTTGGACGGGGATCGAGACCGCCTGGAGGATGGCCTCCACCGCCCGCTCATTGACGGCCTTGCCCTGCACGGCGCCGTTCAGGTCGACCACGTGCACCCAGTGGAAACCGGACTCCACGAAGCTGGCGGCCTGGGCGGCGGGCGAGGTGTTGAACACCGTTGCGGTGCTGAGATCGCCATGCAGGACGCGCACGCATTGGCCGTCCTTCAGATCAATGGCCGGGTAAAGGATCACGGTCGCCACTCCAGAAACCGCGCCAGGAGGGCAAGCCCGGCGCTCTGCGACTTTTCAGGGTGAAATTGTACGCCCGCCACATTGGCCTTGGCGACCGCGGCGGGGAATTTTCCGCCATGGTCGACATAGGCCGCCACATCGCTTTCGTCCGTCGGGTAGAAGGCGAAGGAGTGGGTGAAGTACATGGGGGCCTCGCCGATCTCGCTGACCAGCGGCGGGCCGCTGAGGCAGATCAGGTTGTTCCAACCCATGTGCGGGATCTTGGCGCTCGGATCGGCGGGTTCGACGCGACGCACGTCGCCTTCGATCCAGCCGAGGCCGGGGGTTTCGCCGAACTCCAGGCCGCGCGAGGCCAGGAGCTGCATGCCGACGCAGACGCCGAGGAACGGGCGGCCCTTGGCCTGCACGGCCTGCGTCATGCCTTCGATCAGGCCAGGCCGCTCGCCCAGCGCCTTCATGCAGGCCGCGAAGGCCCCGACGCCAGGCAGCACGACGCGGTCGGCGGCGGCCACGACCTCGGGATCGCTGGTGACGACGATGTTGGCGCGGCCGTCGGCGGCGCGGACCAGGGCCTTTTCGGCCGAGCGAAGGTTGCCCGACCCGTAGTCGATCAGGGCGACGCTCTGCATGGGATGAATCCTAGAGCACGCCCTTGGTCGACGGGGCGTGACCATGGGTCTTGGGGTCGATTTCAATCGCGGCGCGCAGGGCGCGGGCGAGCGCCTTGAAGCCGCTTTCGGCGATGTGGTGGCTGTTGTCGCCGTAGAGGGTTTCCAAATGCACGCAGGCGCCCAGGTTCATGGCGAAGGCGTGGTGGAATTCCTTGAACAGCTCGGTGTCGAACTCGCCGATTTTCGGGGTCTTGAAGGCGACGTTCCAGATCAGATAGGGGCGATTGGACAGGTCGAGGGCGCAGCGCGCCAGCGTCTCGTCCATCGGGATATAGGCGTGGCCGAAGCGGCGGACGCCCTTGAAGCCGTCCAGCGCCTGTTTGATCGCCTGACCGATGACGATCCCGGTGTCCTCCACGGTGTGGTGGAAGTCGATGTGCAGGTCGCCCTTGGTGCGGACCTTCAGGTCGATGCCGCCATGGCGGGCGAAGGCGTCCAGCATGTGGTCGAAGAAGCCGATGCCGGTCTCGACATCGGACACGCCGGAGCCGTCCAGATCCACGCTGACGGTGATCTGGGTTTCTTTGGTGTTGCGGCTGACTTCCGCCGTTCGCGACATAAGCTAGAGTCCTTTGGTCGCCGCCAGGTCTTTCAGATTGACCAGGGGGCGGGGGCCGTAGTGCGAGATCACCTCGGCGGCTGCGAGAGAGCCGAGCCGGCCGCAGACATTGAGCGGCCGGCCGGTCGCGAGGCCGAACATGAACCCGGCTGCGTATTGGTCGCCCGCGCCGGTCGTGTCCATGACTTTCTCCACCGGGAAGGCGGGAACCGCGAAGGTTTCACCGCCGGCGGCGATCACCGAGCCCTGCGCGCCGCGGGTGACGGCGGCGATCTTGACCTTGGAGCGCAGCGCGGCGACGGCGGCGTCGAAGTCGGTGGTCTGGAACAGGGCGGTGATCTCGGTGTCGTTGGCGAACACCAGGTCGACCTGGGTCTCCAGGAAGCCGAGCAGCGCCTCGCGGTGGCGGTCGACCACGAAACCGTCGGAGAGGGTGATGGCGATCATCCGGCCGGACGCGCGGGCCAGGCCCGCGGCCTTGGCGAAGGCTAGCCGGGCGGCGTCGGCGTCGAACAGATAGCCTTCGAGATAGACGATCTTCGCCGCCTCGATGACGGCCGGATCGATGTCGTCGGAGGTGAACTCGGTCGAGGCACCCAGGAAGGTGGACATCGTCCGCTCGCCGTCGGGCGTGACATTGATCATCGAGACCGCCGTGGCCTTGCCGTTCAGCAGGGGCGGGGTGTCGAAGTGGGCGCCGATGGCGCGCATGTCGTGGGTGAAGACCTTGCCCAGCTGGTCGCCGGCGACCTTGCCCAGGAAGGCGGCCTTGCCGCCGAACGAGGCGACGCCGGCGATCGTGTTGCCGGCCGAACCGCCCGAGGCTTCGACGCCTGGCGCCATGGCGGCGTAGATCGCGGCGCTGCGGGCCTCGTCGACCAGCATCATGGAACCCTTGTCCATGGCCTGCTGCGCCAGGAATTCGTCGGTCGCCGGGGCGATCACGTCGACGATGGCGTTGCCGATGGCGGCGACGTCGTAGAGCTCAGTCATGCGGGAGGGTCGGCTTTCGCGATAATCAGGCTCGCGTCCTACAAGGAAAGCGCTTGCAGGGAAAGGGCGGGGGCCCGCCGCTGCAACCGCTCCGTGGCCCATGTGTTGATATTGGGCAGTTCGGAGAAGCGACCATGGGTATTTTGAAGAACGACAAGGCCAAGGCGGCGGCCCGTCCGATCATCGCCGGCTCCGGCGGCGCGGCGGCCGATTCCGCGGTGGAAGGTCGCCCGCATGGCGACCATGGGAGCGACGCGCCGTACTCGCGGCCGATCAAGAGTCTGGGCGAAAACGAAAAGCCCGATCAGCTGGCCGAGAAGCAGAAATACGCCGAAGATCGGCAGGAAGCCCTGCTGGACGAAGGTCTGGAAGAGAGCTTCCCGAGCAGCGACCCGGTCAGCGTGAAGCGGATCACCTGACCGCGTCGCGGCGCGCGCCCTAGCCGCCGGTGATGGCGAGCAGGGCGAAGGGTCCGAAGATCACCAGCACGGCGATCGCCAGGATGACGTCGCGGACGACGCCCTCGGCGCGGCTGCGGGTGTTTAATTCAATCGATTGAGGATAGGTGCAGGTCACGGGGAGGCTCCTACAGCGTGTGAACGCTTAGGATATTGGCCTTTCCGGGCCATCGTGACAAACGAGCTTAGGGCGTTTCAATTGACTACAGGTCAACTGGAGGGGCCAAGCCGTCCGCCTGGGCCTGTTCCAGCAACCAGGATCGGAACCGGCGGATGTTCGGCTGGTCGGCTTTTTCCGGCAACGAGAGGATCCGCTGGCTGAACGGGCTCGCCACGGTGAAGGCGAAAGGCTGCACCAGGCGGCCATTGGCGAGGTCGTCCATCACCATGGCGTGGTGGGCCAGGGCCACGCCGCGATCCGACAACGCCGCCTCGACCGCCAGATAGGTGTTGGAGAACCTGGGGCCAGGGCGCGGATCGACCTTGTCGGCGCCGGCCGCCGCCAGCCAGTCGACCCACTCCGGTTCGTCGGGCAGCATCAGCACGTCATGCAGCAGGGTCACGCGAGCCAGGTCGTTGGGATGATTGAACGGCCCGAACTTCTCCAGCAGGCCCGGGCTGCACACCGGGGTCATGATGGTGTCGAACAGGTGGGTGACGTGCAGGCCCGGATAGGGCCCGCGGCCCAGCCGGATGGCGACATCGACATTGTCGCGCGCCAGGTCCTTGGGGGCGTCGGAGGCCGAGACCAGGATCTGCACGTCGGGATAGCGCCGCTGGAAGTCGTGCAGGCGCGGCACCAGCCAGCGCGCCGCCAGCGAGTGAATCACCGTCACCACCAGCGGGGCGTCACGCCGCGAGCGGACCGCGTCCACCGCCGACTGCAGGGTCGAGAGGCCTTGCTGGACGCCGACGGCGAGTTGGTGGCCGGCGTCGGTCAGCCGCACCGCGCGGTTGAAGCGGTCGAACAGCCGCACCTCAAGCTCGGCTTCCAGCCCCTTGATGTGGCGCGAGACGGCGCCGGGCGTGATGGCCAACTCGTCGGCGGCCTGCAGGAAGCTGCCGTGCCGGGCGCAGGCCTCGAACACCCGCAACGCATTGAGCGGCAGTCGTCCGTTCACGACGCCACGAACATCGACTTCGACGGGCAGAGATCGGAGATCTCGCATTCCTCACATTTAGGGCGCCGCGCCGTGCAGATGTAGCGCCCGTGCAGGATCAGCCAGTGATGGGCCCGGGTCAGATAGGGCTGCGGCACGATCGCCATCAGGTCGGCCTCGACCTGATCGGGCGTTTTGGCCGACGACAGCTTCAGCCGGTGGGCGAGGCGGAAAACGTGGGTGTCGACGGCGATGGCCGGTTCGATCCTAAGTTCGTTCAGCACCACGCTGGCGGTCTTGCGGCCGACGCCCGGCAGCGCCATCAGGTCCGCGCGGTTCAGCGGGACTTCGCCGCCGTGCTGCTCGACGATGATCTTCGCCGCCGCGATCACGTTCTTGGCCTTGGTGCGGAACAGGCCGATCGAGGCGATGTACGGGATTAGTCCCTCTTCGCCCAAGGCCAGCATTTCTTCGGGGGTGTCGGCCACCGCGAACAGCTTGGCCGTGGCCTTGTTCACCCCGACGTCGGTGGCCTGGGCCGACAGCGCGACGGCGACCACCAGGGTGTAGGGGCTGTAGTAGTTCAGTTCGGTGCGCGGGTCGTCGCTGAGCGACAGGAAGCGGCTGAACAGTTCCTCGACCCGGGCCTTTTCGGCGGGGCTGACGCGCTTCTTGGTAACGGGCTTGGCCATGTCGGCGCGACCATCGCCCGCGCCGCGCGGCTCGCCAAGAGCTTGAGGCTTTGCACGGCGGTTTTCCGGACTAAACTCGCCGATACGATGGATGGCCTCGTCTACATGGACGCCGTGATCACCCCCAATCGCTCGCTGTCGCAGCGAGGGTTCGTGGTGCTGATCTGCGTGGTCACCCTCTGCAACAGCGTGGCGGCGGCGGTGTTCCTGGCCATGGGGGCGACCCTGGTGCCGCTGTTTCTGGGGCTGGATGTCCTGGCGATCATCGCCGCCTTCCTCGCCAGCTATGCGGCCGGCAAGCGGACCGAGCGGGTGCGGGTGACCTCGCGCGAGGTGCGGGTGGTCTATGAGACGCCGACCTCCAGCCAGGTGGTCTGGGAGAGCCCGACCGCCTTCACCCGCGTGGCGCGCGAAATCGACGAGGACGACGTGGTGGTGGGCGTGCGCCTGGCCCTGTCGGGTCGCCACGCCCATGTGGCCGCCGCCTTGAGCCCGGCCGAGCGCGCCGACTTCGCCCAGGCGCTGGAGCGAGCGATCTACGACGCCCGGCGTGGGCGGTTTTGATCACCCCGTCACCGGCTCGTCCTGGAAGCCGGTGTCTCTGGATGGCCGGCGGAAGAGGCCGGCCATGACGATCGGAGGGGCGGGGAGGGCTGCGCCCTACAGAATGAACCGGCTGAGGTCGGTGTTCTGGGCCAGCTCGCCGACCCGCGATTTCACATAGGCCGCGTCGACCGCGAAGGTTTCGCCCGAGCGGTCGGAGGCGGTGTAGCTGACTTCCTCCAGCACCTTTTCCAGCACGGTCTGCAGGCGGCGGGCGCCGATGTTCTCGACCGAGTTGTTCACGGTGACGGCGGCGTCGGCGACGGCGTCGATCGCGTCCTCGGTGAAGGTGAGGGTGACCCCCTCGGTCAGCAGCAACGCCTGATGCTGGCGGATGAGGTTGGCTTCCGGCTCGGTCAGGATGCGGCGGAAGTCGTCGCGGGTCAGGGCCTTCAGCTCCACCCGGATCGGCAGGCGGCCCTGGGCAGCAGGTCCGACGGCTTGGCGACATGGAAGGCGCCCGAGGCGATGAACAGGACGTGGTCGGTCTTCACCGGCCCGTACTTGGTCGAGACGGTGGTCCCTTCGATCAGCGGCAGCAGGTCGCGCTGCACGCCCTCGCGGCTGACATCGGCGCCGCCGGAGCGCTCGCGGCTGGTCGCCACCTTGTCGATCTCGTCCAGGAAGACGATGCCCTGGTTCTCGGCCAGTTCGAGGGCTTCCTGGGTCAGGGCTTCCTGGTCCAGCAGCTTGTCGCTTTCCTCGGCGATCAGCGGCGCCCAGGCGCCGGTGACGGTGGTCTTGTGGGTCTTGGTGCGGCCGCCGAAGGCCTTGCCCATCATTTCGCCGAGATTGAGCATGCCCATCTGCGCGCCCGGCTGGCCGGGAATGTCGAAGGTCGGCATGCCGCCGCCGGTGTCGGCCAAGGTCAGCTCGACCTCCTTGTCGTCCA
>JBEBYB010000116.1:0-9119 GCA_040391295.1 Phenylobacterium sp.
CTACATCGGCAAGGACTTGCCTTGTTCGCCCGCCAGGTCGCGGATGAACTGCCAGGCGACGCGGCCCGAGCGCGAGCCGCGAAGCTGCGCCCATTGCAGGGCGCGGCGCTCCAGATCCGGATCGGTCAGGCCGAATTTCTCGGCATAGGCGTTCACCGCTTCCAGATAGATCGCCTGATCCATCGGCGGGAAGCCGACCCACAGACCGAATCGATCCGAAACGCTGACCTCTTCCTCGGCGTCCTCGGCCGAGGCGACCAGGCCGCGGTCCTCGGTGTTGCTGCGCGGCATCAGGTGGCGACGGTTGGAGGTGGCCACAAACAGCACATTGGCCGGCGGGCCGGACACGCCGCCCTCCAGGGCCGATTTCAACGCCTTGGCGGCCGCCGCGCCCTCCTCGAAGGAGAGGTCGTCGCACAACACCACGAACCGCTCGCTGCGGGCGCGCAGGACGTCGAACAGGGCGGGCAGGGAGGTGACCTCGTCGCGATCGACCTCGACCAGCTTCAAATCGTCGAATTTGCGGGCCAGCTCCATGAAGGCGGCTTTGGTGAGCGAACTCTTGCCGGTGCCGCGCACGCCCCACAGCAGGGCGTGGTTGCTGGGCAAGCCACGGCTGAACCGCTCCAGGTTCTCCAGGAACCGCGCCTTCTGACGATCGACGCCGACCAGCGAGTCGAGGGGCAAGGGATAGTCGGGGGCCGGATGGAACGCCCCGGTCACGGGATCGTGGCGGAACAGTCGCCCGCTTTCGAAAGCCGGGGGTACTTTCGGCGGCGGGGCCAGGCGCTCCAAGGCGTCGGCGATGCGGGTCAGAACCGGTTTCAGCGTGTCATCCATGGCTAGGCTGCTTAACCGCATGGTGGTTCCATTGCAAAATGAAGGCGTAGCGCATAGCTTCCGCCGACCTGAAAACCGGTGCGCGACGCGCGCCCGACCAAGAGCTTCCGGAGCGCCATGTTCGCCACCCCCGCCTTCGCCCAAACCGCCGGAGCCGCCGCTGGCGGCGGACCGCAGGAAATGCTGATCCAGTTCCTGCCGTTGGTCGGCCTCGTCGTGCTGTTCTATTTCCTGATGATTCGCCCCCAGCAGCGCCGGATGAAGCTGCATCAGGCTATGGTCTCCAACCTGAAGCGCAACGACACCGTCGTCCTGAACTCGGGCGTGATCGGCAAGGTCGTCCGCGTCGAAGACAAGGAAGTCGGCCTCGAAATCGCTCAGGGCGTCACCATCAAGGTGGTCAAGAGCATGATCTCGGAGGTTCGCGTCCGTGGCGAACCCGCGCCCGCCAACGATTCCAAGGCCTAAAGGCTCACTCCCCAGATGATGAATCTTTCGCGCTGGAAGATCGCCGCTGCCGTTTTGTCGGTGATTTTCGGCGTGATCTTCGCACTTCCCAACGCCCTGCCGCAAAGCGTCCGCGACGCGCTTCCTGCGTTCATGCCAAAGAACACCCTGAACCTTGGTCTCGACCTACAGGGCGGCTCGCACCTTCTGCTGGAGGTGGATACGCAGGCGCTTCGCAAGGAGCGTCTCGTCAATCTGATCGAGGACGTTCGGACCAATCTGCGCGAAAAGAACATTCCGTTCAGCGACCTGCGGGAAGTGAACGGCAGCGTTTCGGTCCTGATCACCGATCCGGCGCAGGTGAACGCCGCGACGAACCTGTTGCGCACCAATGTCGGGGCGGCCCTGGCTGGCGTCGCCGGCAGTCGGGACGTGACGATCGAGAGTGTCGGTTCGGGCCGGATCCAGATCAACTTCGTGCCCGAAGCCATGCGGGCCGAGGCCTCCAAGGCGGTCGATCAGTCGATCGAAATCCTTCGTCGCCGCATCGATGAGCTGGGCACTCGCGAGCCGACGATCGTCCGTCAGGGCGCTGACCGGATCGTCGTGCAGGCGCCTGGCGAGAGCGACCCGGAGCGGCTCAAGAACGTTATCGGCAAGACGGCCAAACTGACCTTCCAGATGGTCGACGACTCTGTTTCGCCTGAAGAGGCTGCGGCTGGGCGGATCCCGCCAGGTTCTGAGCTTCTCCCCAGCGACGACGGCTTCTCGGGCGGTTACCTCGTCAAGAAGCGCGCGTTGGTGACCGGCGAAATGCTGACCGACGCGCAGCAAGCCTTCGACCAGCAGACTGGCCAGGCGGTCGTCTCGTTCCGCTTCGACGGCGTCGGCGCACGTCGATTCGGGGATGCGACGGCGCAGAACCTCGGCAAGCGGTTCGCCATCGTCCTGGACGGCAAGGTGATCTCCGCCCCCGTTATTCAGAGCGCCATCACCGGCGGTTCCGGCCAGATCAGCGGCAGCTTCACGGCCGAGTCGGCGAACGACCTGGCGGTCCTGTTGCGCGCCGGCGCCCTGCCGGCCCCGCTCAATGTCGAGCAGCAACAGACCGTCGGCGCCGAGCTGGGCGCGGACGCGGTGACGGCGGGCCTGATTTCCACGATTGTCGGCTTCATCGCGATCGTGATCTTCATGGTCCTGGCCTACGGCTTCCTGTTCGGCGGGATCTCGGTGATCGCGTTGGCTATCAATTGCCTCCTGATCGTCGCGATTATGTCGCTCACCCAGGCGACGCTCACCCTTCCGGGGATTGCGGGCCTTATCCTGACGCTGGCCGTCGCGGTCGACGCGAATGTGCTGATCTATGAACGGATGCGCGATGAATTTCGTGCGGGCCGCTCGGTGATCTCGGCCATGGACGCCGGCTTCTCGCGCGCCATGACCACCATCATCGACGCGAACGTCACGACCATCCTGGCGGCGCTGATCATGTTCCAGTTCGGGGCCGGCCCGGTGAAGGGCTTCGCCTGGACCCTTTCCATCGGGGTGATCACCTCCGTCTTCACCGCCGTGCTCATCACGCAAGTTCTTCTGGCCCTGTGGTTCCGCGCCGCACGTCCGAAGACCCTTCCGATCGTCTAGGGAACCCTGACCATGTGGCCCCTGATCAAACTCTTGCCGATCACGACGAACTTCCGGTTCGTCGCCTTCTCTCGTATCGCCGCCGTGCTCTCGGCTATCGCGGTCATCGGCTCGCTCGCCGTGGTGTTGTTCCCGTTCCAACCGCCCTGCGGCGGCTTGTCGTGCGGGATCGACTTCAAGGGCGGCACCTTGCTGGAAATCTCCACCGCGCCGAAGGCGGTCGACCTGGCGGCGGTGCGCCAGACCCTCGAAGCCGCCCAGATGGGCGACGTCCAGGTCCAGGCGTTCGGATCCGAAACCTCGGCCATGGTGCGTTTCCAGACCCCGGACGGGGCCCATCCGGCCGACACGGTCGCTAGCGTCAAGGCGGACCTGACCAAGGTCCTTGGAACGGTGACGTTCACCAAGACCGATGTCGTCGGGCCAAAAGTCTCGGGCGAATTGTTCCAAAGCGGATTGATGGCGCTGTTGCTCGCGATCCTGCTGATGCTCCTCTACATCTGGTTCCGGTTCGAGCTTCAGTTCGGCATCGGCGCGGTCGTGGGCCTGTTCCACGACGTGATCCTTACCTTCGGCCTGATCGCGCTGTTCAATCTCGAGTTCAGCCTGACCACCATCGCGGCGATCCTGACGATCATCGGCTATTCGATGAACGATACCGTCGTGGTGTTCGACCGCCTCCGCGAGAACCTTCGCAAGTACAAGAGCATGCCGCTGCGCGACGTGATCGACCTGTCGATCAACGAGACCTTGTCTCGGACCGTCATCACCGGCATCACGGCGATGCTGGCGCTGGGCGGGCTGGCGATATTCGGCGGGCCTGCATTGTTCGCCTTCTCGATCATCATGATCTTCGGCATCGTCATCGGCACCTATTCGTCGATCTATGTCGCCGCGCCGGTGATCCTGCTCTGGGGCGTGAAGCGCGGCGACGAACCGGCCGAGCCGCTGAAGCCGGCCGTCGCGCGCTAGGCGCCCTCCATGGCTCGCGACGCACCGCAGATCGACGCTTATGGGGGAGGCGGCTTCCGCCTCTCCACGGGGCGTCACGAAGGCTCGATGCTGATCTTGCGTGACCAGGCCCAGGTCTGGCCGGTGCAGTCCATGGCTGATCTCACCCTGGAGAGCCTCGCCGAGGTCTTCGCTGCTGGCCGGGCCGAGGTGGAGTTCGTGCTGCTGGGCGTCGGGGCGGTCAACGCCTTGCCGCCTCGCGCGGTACGCGAAGCGTTGCAAAAGGCGGGCATCGGGCTGGAGTTCATGGATACGGCCGCAGCGTGCCGGGTCTACAACATCCTGACCGCCGAGGGCCGCAAGCTCGCCGCCGCCATGATCGCGGTCTAGCTCGTTTCGCGCCCAGCTTCACGGCGCCGACGAAACGCCCTATATTCAAACATCTAGGGCTGGAATCGTAAGGGGCTGAACGATGGCTGGACTGCTTTCCAATTTCCGAAACACCATGATCGTGAGCTTCCTGCTCTCGCTCGTCATGATCGGCGGCTATCTCGCCCACAACGGGACGGCCGACGCCATTTTCTGGCAGGCGGCGTTCCGCTGGATGCACACCTTCTTCGGCATCCTCTGGATCGGCCTGCTGTACTATTTCAACTTCGTCCAGATCCGTAAAATGCCGGAAATCCCGGCTGAGCTGAAGCCGGCGATCTCCAAGTACATCGCGCCTGAGGCGCTGTTCTGGTTCCGCTGGGCGGCGCTCGCCACCTGGGTGATGGGCGTGATCCTCGCCTTCAACCGCGGCTATCTGGTGGACGCCTTCACGCTGGGCGCGCTCAGCGGCGTGGCGCAGCACACCTTCATCGGCACCGGCATGTGGCTGGCGACGGTGATGTTCTTCAACGTCTGGGTGTTCATCTGGCCGAACCAGAAGATCGCGCTGGGCATCGTGGACGGCGACGCGGACGCCAAGGCCAAGGCCGGCAAGACCGCGATGCTGTTCTCGCGCATCAATACGCTGCTCTCGCTGCCGATGCTGGTCACCATGACCATGAATCAGACCATCTTCGGTTAACGATAGAAGCCGAGTAAGATTGGAAGGCCCGCCTTATCGGCGGGCCTTTTCATTTGCGACATGTCCCAGACCGAAGAACTCCAAATCCCCGCCGAGGACCTCGACGCTCAGACGAAGCGCCTCGATCCCGAACGTTGGCTGTCCAGTCGGTTCATCGCCGATCCGCAGGCGCGCGCCGACGTCGTCGCGATCTACGCCTTCGACCACGAGCTGGCGCGTGCGCCCAAGGTCGCCTCCAACTCCCTGATGGGCGAGATCCGCCTGGCCTGGTGGCGCGAAGTGCTGGACGAGGTCTATGAGGGCCGCGCCGTCAGGCATCACCCGACCGCCCAGGCCCTGGCCCGCGCTATCGACCGTCGCGGCCTGCCGCGCGCGCCGCTGGAGGCGATGATCGAGGCGCGCTACCGCGAACTTGATCCAGCCCCGATGAACCTGGCCGACGCGCTGGAGTGGGCCGCCGGTTCCGGCGGCGGCGCGGCGATCAGCGCCGCCCATGTGCTCGACGATGCACCCGATGTGAGCCGGGCCGAGCAGGGCGGCAAGGCCTGGGCGATCGGTCGGCTGATGGGAACGGCCGGGCTGACCGGCGATGAGGCCCAGACGGCGCTTCAGGCGGCGCTGAGCGCGGCTGGCGGGCTCTCGGTCGCAGCGTTCCCGGCCATAGCCCACGCCACCCTGGCCCGGCCCCGCGCCAAGGGCCGACGGCCGTCGGACCTGGAGATGCGGCTGCGCCTGCTGCTGGCGGTGGCGCGGGGGCGGGTCTAGGCGTTCAGCCCCGAGGTCGGTGGACTGGATCGTGCCGGAACCGATCTGGCTCAGGCGGCGCCGCCGGCGAAGGTGGTCGCCTGCGGTTGCGATCATGGCCCAAGCCTAGCCAGATACGCAAAGGGCCGATCCCCCTGGGGGGACCGGCCCTTCCATTGTCGGACCGCATCAGCGGCCCGCAAACTCGGCGCTTACTTGGAGACCTCGTAAGCGGCAACCCGAGTCGCGGTTTCCACTTGCGGATGAAGACAATGAGACACTGGGTCACCTCCTTTCAGCTGTTTGAACAGGACCTCCAATATGGGGGGCGATTGCGGAGTCGCAAACCCTGTTCTTCAACTTCGTGCGGGTGGTCAGGAGATCGTGACCGGCGGGCTCTTGGCGCTCGGATGCCGGCTGGCGCGCCGGCGCAGCTCGGTGACCGGCTTGCCCAGCTTGTCCAGCGCCTCTAGCGTGGCGCGATAGCCGACTTCGACCGCGGGCTCGTAGGCCGACCAGTCGCGGATTTCGACGCCGGTCAGGTCGGGGGTGACCAGCACGTCCGTCGCCTCTCGCGCGGCGGCCAGATCGCGGCCCGATGAGACCGTCGCCGCCCGCATCAGCAGGGAGACGATCGGCGGTCCCTTTCGCCACTGGCCCGAGCGGATCCAGCGCCATACCGACTCGGGCCGCGCCACGTCGTCGGCTGTGATCGAGCGGCCGCGGCTGACATCGACGCCGACGATCGGCCCCGGCTGGGACAGCCGCATCAGGTCGGCGGGGAAGTTCTTCATCACCGCGCCGTCGACCAGGACGTTGTTGTCCTCGGTGGTGACGGGCGGCAGCACGCCGGGAAGGGAGATGCTGGCCCGCAGGGCGTCGCGCAGCCGGCCGCTCTTGTGGATCTGGTAGAACCCAGTGGTCAGGTTGGAGGAGACGCAGAAGAACGGGAGCCAGAGGTCGGCGATCTCGACATCGCCGAAGTGCCGAGCCAGCCGTTCGCGCACCTTCTCGCCGCGGGTCATGGCCAGCAGCGGCAGGGCGATGTCGTCGAGCGGGCTGGTGGAGACGAAGGCGTCGCGGATGCGGGTGTCCATCTCCTCCTTCGGCCAGCCCAGGGCCAGGCCCCCGGCGATGATGGCGCCCATCGAGACGCCGCAGACGAAATCGATCGGCACGTCGCGTTCGCGCAAGGCTTGGATCGCGCCGATGTGGGCGTAGGCCCGCGCGCCGCCGCCGGACAGCACCAGGCCGACCGACTGGCCGGTCAGCACCCGCGCCAACCGCTGGATGTCTTCGACATTGTCGCGCCGGGCGTGAAAGAGCCGCGCCGGCTTCAGGGCGTCGACCCAGGCCTGCGATCCCCGCGGCATCGTGCGGGTTTTCGGCTGGACCAGGATCAGGTCGATCAGGTTCTGCGCCTGCAGCGGTTCGGTGCTGCGCGCAAAGCCGCCAGTCGGGGGGGCGGCGTCGCCGCGCGCCACCCGGAACAGCCGGTCGACCTGGCGGCCCACGATCTGACCCCAGCCCAGGTCCCGGGCCTCGGCGGCGTAGAGCACGAAGTCGTAGTTGCGCTCGACCTCCGAGAACCATTCGGTCGGCGCCTGCTGGGCTTCGGAGCCGATCACGGTCACCGAATAGCCGAGCCTGCCGACCTCGGTTCCGATCTTGTCGACCAGCGAGCGCACCGCCGTCGGCTCGCCGGCCGCGACGAAGCCGAACACCGAGGGCTCGCCCGTCGAGGCCTTGGTCGCCGCCTGCCGGCTGCGCAGGATCATCAGCCGCGCCAGTTCGGTCATCACCGCCGGATCGGCCTCGCAGGCTTCGAAGAACACGGCGCGCGGCAGGGCGAAGATTTCGGAATCGCGCAAGGCGACGACCGTCCCGCTGTGCGGCAGGCCGGTGATCAACGACATCTCGCCGGCCGGCTCGCCGGGTCGGATCACGCCGAGGAACTGAGGTTCTCCGCCTTCTTCCTTGCGGAAGGCGCCCAGGCGCCCGGCGCGCAGGAAATAGAGGTGATCGGCCGGTTCTCCGACCTCGAACAGCGTCGCTCCGCCGGGCAGGGCGAACCACGAGGCGTCGCCCTGGTTGCGCTCTTCGTAGAAGAGCCGCGCCAGCGCTGAGTCGCTTGGAATGTCCGGTAGGCTGATCACGGCGCCAACCTAGCTTGCGTCGCCGCAGGCGGCTATGGCTTGGCTTGATCCAAACGCCCGGATCCGGCGTTGTAGCGTCGTACAGGAGTACGCAGCATGACCAATCCTATCGCCGACCCCCTGGTGGAGGTGCCCGACACCGACGCCGCCTCCAATCTGGTGCACATCGAGGCGACGCCCGAGGGCATGGCCACGGTGACCCTCAACCGGCCGCTGCGGCGCAACGCCTTCAACGCCGAGCTGATCGCCGCCCTGCACGAGGCGTTCGAGACCCTGCAGGGCGCCGAGGGCGTGCGCGTGGTGTTCTTGCGCGGGGCGGGCGGCACGTTCAGCGCCGGCGCCGACCTGGAATGGATGCGCGACGCCATCGACCGCACCGAGGCCGACAACCGCGACGACGCCCATCAGATGGCCAAGATGCTGAAAAGCCTGTGGGACATCCCGGCGCTCACCGTCGCCCTGGTCGAGGGCGGCGCCTTCGGCGGCGGGGCCGGCCTGGCTGCGGCCTGCGACATGGCGGTGGCGACGACCGAGGCCAAGTTCGCCTTCTCCGAGGTGCGTCTGGGCATCATCGCCGCGACCATCAGCCCCTATGTGGTGACCGCGGTCGGCCCGCGTGAGGCGCGCGGCCTGTTCGCCACCGGCCGGCTGTTTGACGCCGCCTATGCGCAAAAGATCGGTCTGGTCACCGAGTTGGTCGCCGACGCGGCCGAACTCAACGCGGCCCGCGACCGCATCGCTGGCGAGATGATGGCCTGCGCGCCCGGCGCGGTGGCTGAGTCCAAGCGGCTGGTCGAGGACGTCGCCTATCAGTCGATCGACGACGTGATGGACGAAACCGCCAAGCGGATCGCCCGCATCCGGATCGGCGACGAGGGGCAGGAGGGCGTCCGCGCCTTCCTGGAAAAGCGCAAGCCCAGCTGGGCGCTCTGACGTTTCATGACGCTGCATATGATCAAGCTGGTGGTGGGCTGCGACACCATCGAGGACTTGCTGGAATGGCACGCGGGCGAGTCTCGTCCGTGGGTCATGCACACGCGCCAGACGCCCAAGCGCGCCGCCGAACTGACGGCCGGCGGTTCGCTCTACCGGGTGTTCAAGGGCGTGATCCTCTGCCGCCAGCCGATCCTGGCGATCGACACGGTGGGCGAGGGGCCCAACGCGCGCTGCGAAGTGACGGTGGATCCGAACTTCGTGCGGGTCGCGCCGACCCCGCGCCGGGCCTTCCAGGGCTGGCGCTATCTCGAGACCAAGGATGCGCCGCCCGA
>JBEBYB010000117.1:0-8823 GCA_040391295.1 Phenylobacterium sp.
GCTGGATCGACACCCTGGCGATCGCCCGGAAGAAGTTTCCGGGGATGCACAACTCTCTCGACGCGCTCTGCAAGCGTTTCAAGATCTCGCTCAGCGACCGCGAGAAGCACGGCGCCTTGATCGACGCCCGGCTGCTGGCCGGGGTTTATCTCGAGCTGAAGGGCGGCCGCGCCTTGACGCTCGAACTGACCACCCACGCCATGGCCGCCCAAGCGGTGGCCAACGCCAAGTCCGGGTCCTATGGCGCGCGCCCGCGCCCCCTGCCCTTCCGCTCGACCGACGCCGAGCGCGAACTCCACGCCAGCTTTATCCGTGACGTCGTCAAGAACGACGAGCTCTGGAGCAAGCACGGGCTCTGACGTCACAAACCGGGATGACAGCCTTGGCCGCTTCCTAAATCCAGCGCTTGTCGGCGGTGAAGTCGACGGTCAGCCAATAGCCTGGGCTTGCGCCGCCCATGGCGGCGGCGATTTCGGTCCGGATGGCGTCCAGGCGCGCGAAGTTCGTCTCGGTGTCGCCGGAAGGCGCGACCAGCCCGATCTCGATGAACTGCTGGCGACCAGATTTGACGACATGGGAGTCGAAGTCGATGAAGCCGTGCCGTTCGGCGACCTCCTTGGCCAGCTGGCTGATCTTTTCGTCCAGGTCGCTCGGCGTGATCATCAGGATGTCGCGGCCGGCCTTCCAGATGGTCATCAGCGGGAACGGGATCAGGCAGAGGGCGATAATCACCAGGATCAGCGGGTCGGCATAGGGCGCAAACCGCGCGGCGCTGGTCTGGGTCAGCAATCCGCCGACCATGAAGCTGAGGCACAGGCCGGCGCTGAGCACCCCGCCGATCAACCAGGAGCGGGCGTCGACGTCCAGCATCTGCGAGCCGAGATGGCGGGCCGAGCGGCGGATATAGGCGAAGAAGACGAAGTTGATGAGGCTGCTGACCCCGGCATAGATCGCGCCGACGCCGAATTGCAGTTCGCGCCCGCCGACGATCAGGCCGTTGAGTCCGTCGATAAAGGCGTAGACGCAGGCGAAGGCCAGGATCAGCCCGTTGAGCAGGGCCAGCATCGGCTCCAGGTGCCAATAGCCGTACTGGAAACGCTCGTCGTCACCCCGCGAGATCAACCGCACGATCATCAGAGCGACACCGGTCATGGCGGCGTCGATCAGATCGTAGAAGCCGTCGAACATCACCGATTTGGAACTGATCCACAGCCCGAACCCGATGCTGGCGAGGGCCAGGATGATCGTGACCATCATCGAGGTCAGCAGGAGACGCTGTTCTTTGGCTGAGGAATGCAGCGTCACGCGCTTGTGTCTCGGGAGTGTTCAACCCTCGCTAGATGACCCCATCTGGTCGGCGGCGCCTAGAGGTCCTGGCTAGGAGCCTCGGCCGAACGCCCATCTGCGGTCGGCGAAGTCGAAGGACCAGCTGTCGCCGACCATCAGATTGGCCCCGAGCGTCAGGTCGGGGAAGTCCGGAACCAGGGCCTTGGAGCGCGACATGTCGACGGCGACCACGGCGACGTCATGGAAGTCGCGGCCGCAGAACGAGAGCTGGCTGGCGACATAGAGGCTGGCCGGCATGCCGGTGGAGGTGGCGTCGGTTCCCGGCGGCAGCTTGCGCACGAAGCGGAAGATCTCCGGGTGGGCGGCGATAAAGCCGGCGTCGCCGACCGTGGTGCTGGCCCCGGTGTCCCAGGCCGCCTTGACGTGAACGCCGGGCAGATCGACCGGCACCCGGATCATCCGGGTCGTAACCTCGAACGGCTCCTCGCAGGCCCGGCTTGAGGCCGGCCAGCCGCGCCGCAGCTGATTGCGCCGGAAGTCGAAGGTGAAGGCGCCCAGGCGCTCGAGATATTCCAGGCCGATGATGCTGTGGTCGAACGGGCTGTCGGAGACCGCCGCGGCGACGTCCTGCAGCTTGAATTGGCCAAAACTCAGGGCGCCCAGTCGCACTTCGCGGGTCGGCAAGGGCTGGCCGCTGGCTCCCATCACCCCGCCGACGCCTTGGGCCGGATAGGCCTGGAACTCGGGCCGTGGACGCAGGCCGACTCCATAGGATCCGGTGTCGAGCTGGCAGAGCTCAAGCACCCGATCGACCATGCAGTCGACGAAGAAGCGGTTGTTTTCACGGGAGAAGACGGCGACCTGCTGGGCGGTCGCGAGGGTGGGTATTGATAGAATGGCTGCGGCGAGGACCGCGAGGGCAGGTCTTGCAAAACTCATTACAGCAGCTTGAGCGTGATTGATGGCGCGAGTTTGTCGGCCTTAGGCCTGTGTCTCTCGCCTGCGCGGTTCGGCGTCGCGGGCCCGGCTGTTGCGGGCGGCGTCGTCGAACACCGCCGCGGCGGCGTCGTTGGGCGGGCTGTCGGCAATGGGCTCGCGCGGGGTGACGCTGGCTCTGTCGACCATGTCGAGGGCGCGCAGGGCGTGGTCGCCTTCCCGGCCGAAGAGGCTGCGAAGCCGCAGGTCGAGTTGCGGCGAGGCATTGCTGATCCCCGCCGCGCGCAGGGCTTCGTGGATCGCCCAGGTATAGGCCGCGCGCATCGATGAGGGGTGACGAGAGGATTCCAGGGTCGGCCAGACGATGAGTTCGAAATCCAGGCCCTCCCCGGCGAAACTGGTCAGCCACACCTGGGTCTTGCGGTCGGGACGGTCGGGCGCGGTGAACGGCAGAGCGTGGGCGGCGGCGATCACCACGTCACGCACGACTGCCTTGTCGGCTTCGTCGGCGACCGAAAACGCCACATGGATGCGGCCGGATTCGTCGTCGTAGGTCCAGTTGACCACCTGGCTCTGCATGAACTTTGAGTTCGGAATGACGACGTGGAGGTCGTCGTTGGTTCGCAGCCGGGCGGCGCGCGGGCCGATCTCCATCACCTCGCCGCGCAGGCCGCTCTCAAGTTCTATGAAGTCGCCGACCTGGATCGCCGGGTCGAAGATCAGCACCAGGCCGGAGACGAACTCCTTGACCACGCCTTGCAGACCAAGTCCGGCTCCGACCCCGATGGCGCCGGCGAACACCGTGAAGGAATTGAGATCGACGCCCAGGGTGGCCAGGCCGGCGATCAGGCCCGCAATGACCAAGGCGTAGCTGGCCACTTTCTCGACGATGTAGATCAGCGGCGAGGCGATCTTGGCGCGTCGACGCAGGCGCTCCAGCCCCATCTGCATCACCCTGACCAGCAGGTAGGTCACGCCAATGATGGCGATGGCGACCAGCACGCGCCCGCTGCCCAACACCACGGCGCTCGAATCCAGCCAGTCGAGGACGGCCTCCAGGGGGCTGGCTCGGGTCATGGGCGCGCTTCCCGGCAAGGAGATCCTCGCTCGATCGATGGAAGCTTTATGAAGGCGCGGATGGCGCCCGGCGCCTATTCGGGGAAACCCTAGGTCGGGCGGCTGCTAGGGCTGGAGGCGTTCAGATCGATCGCCAGAATAGATCGCCTCCCCCGCCGCCGTCGGCCGGGCGGGGGAAGACGAGGATAGTCAGGCGTTGCCGACGGTTTCGCCGTCCAGGCCCTGAGCCTTGCGCGCGGCGTAGACGCCGCCGAAGTCGATCGGGTCGAGCATGAAGGGCGGGTAGCCGCCGTCGGCGGTGACGCCGGCGATGATCTGGCGGGCGAACGGGAACATGAAGCGCGGGCACTCGACCAGCAGCACGGGTTCGAGCTCTTCCTGGCTGACGCCGGTGATCTGGAAGACGCCGCCGTAGAGCAGCTCGACGTGGAAGACCGGGCCGTCGTCGCGCGTGGCGCGGGCCGAGAGCTTCAGGTCGACTTCGAACAGGCCGTCTTCGCGACCGCGGGCGTTCATTTCGACGCCCATTTCGATTTGCGGCTGGGCGGTGTTCTGGGCGCGCAGGGTTTCCGGCGCACGGGGATTCTCAAAAGACAGGTCGCGGACGAACTGGGCCAGGATGCGGATGCCGGGTTCGGGCGCATCCGCTCCGTTGGTCTCGGGGCCGGCGGCGTCGGTATCGGTCATTTTCAGGAAAATCCGGTTAATTGGACGCTCATTCACGTCCTGTTGTGGCGCGGGCTGCTAACATGTGGCCTAAGCCATGGCAACGTCGCCCCCTGACGAGGGCGTGTCGCTGCCCTATATTGAATGTTCAACGTCCAGCGAGCCCCAAGAAGTTGCAAGTCCTAGAACTGATCATTTTCGCCGGCCTGGCCGGGGTCGTGCTCTACCAGCTCTACGCAGTGCTGGGTCGGCGCGTGGGACGCCAGCCCGAGGACACGGCCGCGGCCGACGCCGTTACTAATGCCGGGCGCCAGGCGCCGGCGCTCGATCCGGCCGATGACGGCGTGGGGCTGACCGGCTTGCCGGCGATCAAGCACCACGACCCGGCGTTCGACCTGTCGCGTTTCCTGGCCGGCTCCAAGGGCGCCTACGAGATGGTGGTTCGCGCCTTCGCCGCCGGCGATCGCGAGACGTTGAAGAACCTGCTGGCGCCGCCGGTGCTGGCCAGTTTCGAGGCCGTGCTGGCCGAGCGCGAGGCGCAAGGGGCCACCGAAAGCGTGGAATTCCTGCATCCGCCGCGCGCCGACCTGGAGCGCGCCGACCTGCATGACGACGTCGCGCGGATCACCGTGCGTTTCCTGGCCGAGTTCCGCAGCCGCACCAAGGGACCCGAGGGCGAAGCCGTGGACGACAAGCGCACCGCCGAACTCTGGACCTTCGAGCGCAGCCTGAAGAGCAGCGACCCGAACTGGATTCTCGTCCACGTGGACGCCGCCGAGGCCTAGAAGGGCCGGCTCGCCGTTTTCCCGCCCCGAACGGGAGGCTAGAAAACATCTCAATTCCCGGCCATGCCGGGACTTCTGATTCAATCCCGGGGGCGATCTTGGTTTCTCGACGCATGACGCAGGGGCTTGGCGGCCATCTGGGCAAGTTCCGGCTGGTTCCGGCCCTGTTGCTGACCCTGGCCGTCGCCGCCTGCGCGACGCCCAAGGCGGTCCCCCCGCCCGCGCCCCGTCCGCAGCCGCCGCGGCCCGGTCCGACCCAGCCGATCCCGACCCCGGCCAGACCGGAGACCTTCGCCCAGCTGCCCGGATGGGCGCAGGACGATCATGCGGCTGGTTATGAAGCCTTCCGCACCACCTGCGGCGTGGCCCGCGATCCGGCCATGGGCGAGATTTGCCGCCGGGCCCGCGCCATCGGCCCGCTCGACGGCCCCCGCGCCCGCGCCTTCTTCGAGGAGAGCTTCCGGCCCGAACTGCTGATCGGCGAGGGCGTCCTGACCGCCTACTTCTCGCCCGAGTACGAGGCGCGCGACCGGCCCAGCGCCGAGTTCTCCGCCCCGGTGCGCGGCAAGCCCGCCGATCTGGTGGGCTCAGGCATCCCCGGCAAGGACGCCCTGCGACGGGGTCCGAACGGCCAGATGAGCGCCTATCCCGACCGCGCGGCGATCGAGGCCTCGTCCCCCGGCCAGGCCCTGACCTGGATGCGGCCCGAGGACCTGTTCTTCCTGCAGATCCAGGGCTCGGGCGTGCTCACCTATCCGAACGGCCGCCGGACCAAGGCGGTGTTCGCGGCCACCAACGGCCGGACCTTTGTCGGCATCGCCAATCCGATGCGCGATCGCGGGCTGCTGCCGGCCAACAACACCTCCGGCGACGCTATTCGCACCTGGCTGGCCGACAATCGCGGACCCCGCGCCGATGAGGTGATGCGCCTCAACCCCCGCTATGTGTTCTTCACCTTGGCCCCCGACGACGGCCGTCAGCCGGTGGGCGCGGCGGGTATTCCGCTGCCGCCCGGCCGGGCGATCGCGGTCGACACCGCCCGCAACAGCCTGGGCGAGATCTTCTTCATCGACGGCGTGGCCCCTACCCTGTCGGGCGCGTTCCCAACCTATCGCCGCACGGTGATGGCGCTCGACATGGGCGGGGCGATCAAGGGGGCGGTGCGCGCCGACCTCTATATGGGTCACGGCCCCGACGCGGGCGCTGAGGCCGGGCGGGTGCGTCACACCCTGCGGATGCACCGCCTGGTCCCGAAGGTCGGCCCGGGCCGGTGAAACGGCCCATCCGGCCTGAGGAGCAGAAGCTCTGGTCGATGGTCGCCGCCACCGTCCACCGCAAGCCGGGCCGCAAGGCGCCGCCGCCTGAACCGGCGCCTGCCCCGCCGCTGGTCGCCAAGCCGCAGGCCAAGACCGCCGCCCCGCCGCCGGCCCCGGTGTGGGACGGCGCGCCATTCACGGTCGGCGAACTGGTCAAGGGTCCGACCCGCGCCGGCTCGCCGCTGCGCAATACCGGCGAGCGGGACATCGAGCCGCGCCGCAAGCACCGGATCGCCAAGGAGCGCGAGCCGATCGGCGCGCGCATCGACCTGCATGGCCTGGACCAGGACCGCGCCCAGGCGGCGCTCGAGGCCTTCGTGCTGCGGGCCTGGGACGACGGCTGCCGGGCGGTGCTGGTGATCACCGGCAAGGGCGCGCGCGGCGGCGGGGTGCTGCGCAAGCGGACCCCGGAATGGCTGGCCTCCCCGGCCCTGCGCGGCGTCGTCGCCGGCGTTTCAGAGGCGCATCAAAGGCATGGCGGCGAGGGCGCGCTCTATGTCGCGCTGAAGTTAAAGCCGCACAGCTAAGGTCACTTTAGCGTTTTGCCCTGGAAACTTGGGCCTGGGCACCCGACATAGGGCCCAAATCACCAAAGGAAACGTGTCTTGAAGTTGCCGAAAGTCGCCGCCGTCCTTGGCCTGTCGCTCGTCATGGGCCTCTCGCTCGCCTCGGAGGCGGACGCCCGTCGCGGGGGAAGCTTCGGTAGCCGGGGCGCTCGGACCTATAGCGCGCCGCCGCCCACCAAGACCGCTCCGACCCAGACCGCCCCGGTCGAACGTTCGATGACCTCGCCGCAGGCCGCCCAGCCCGGCGCGGCCAATGCGGCTCGTCCCCAGGCGGCCAATCCGATGAACGCGCCCAAGCGCGGCGGCATCCTCGGCAATCGGCTGTTCCAAGGCCTGATGGTCGGCGGCCTGATCGGCATGCTGCTGGGCCACGGCTTCGGCGCGGGCCTGGCCGGCGCCCTGGGCGGCATCCTGCAGATCGCCCTGCTCGCCCTGGCCGGCATGTTGATTTTCAAGTTCTTCGCCAATCGTCGTCGTCCGGCGACCGCCGCGGCGGCCAGCCCGATGGCGGCCGGGAACACCAGCTTCCGCTCGCCCTTCGACGTCCAGCAACCGGCCTCCGGCGGCTATGCTCCCGCCGCCGCGCCCTATGCCGGCGAGGACTTCGCCGTGCAGACCTCCGACCGCGAGGTCTTCGAGCGCATGCTGCGCGAAGTTCAGGAAGCCTTTGGCCGGGAAGACTACGCCGCGATCCGCGAGCGCAGCACGCCCGAGATCATGAGCTACCTGGCCGAGGAGCTCAGCCAGAACGCCACCCGCGGCGTGCGCAACCAGGTCACCGACGTCCAGATGCTGGAAGGCGACGTGGCCGAGGCCTGGCGTGAAGGCGACGCCGAATACGCCACCGCCGCCCTGCGCTATTCGAGCCGCGACTGGATGGTCGACCGCGACACCGGCGCGGTGGTCGAGGGCGATCCGAACGCGGTCACCGAGACGACCGAGCTTTGGACCTTCGTGCGTCAGCCAGGCCAGGCCTGGAAGCTTTCGGCGATCCAGGAAGCGTAGGGAACCGCTTTCCTCAATAGCTCGTCATGGCCGGGCTTTGTCCCGGCCATCCATAAACGGCGGCGTTCGAAACGTCTCTCCAGCGCCGGCGTTTATGGATCCCCGACATTCGCTACGCTCAGTCGAGGATGACGAGCATGGGGATGGGAGTGATCTACCGCCAGATCTGCGCCGCCTTGGCGATTTCGGGCTGATTGAGGCGGGCGCCCAGGGGCTCGCCTTCGATCGTGCAGGCGGCCGTGGCCCTGCCCTCGTTGGCGCCGGTGATCACGCAGACCGCGTCACGCGCGAAGGCTGCGGCCATCAGGCGGCTCTTTGCATTATCGGCGCTCGAGGCGCGGACCAGCGCCGGATCTACAACCTGGACCTCGACCCAGGTGCTGGGCGAGGCGTCTGTCGCGACGCACAGGTGCTGGCCGTCGATGACCTGAAGCACTGGACCCTTGAGCTGCGCGCCCACGGCGGGCGCCTGTCCGCCGCACACGCCGGCCTGAGCCTCGGTCGCCGCCAGGGCGACGCCGAGCAACAGGCCAAGTGCGATCAGGATGCGCTTTGAGCGGGACACGGGGGGCCTTTCTGGTCCTGTCTCTAAAGCCCGACAGACCGCCTTTCGTTCCTCGGTCTCTTGTGCCGGCCGAACTTCACGACGGGAGCGCTTAGGCTCGCCGGCCGTTATGCCTAGGCCATCTGGAGGACGCCCCATGTCCAAGCCTGTCACCGTCACCATCCCCCATGAACTCGGCCAGGCCGAGGCGCGCAGGCGGATCGAGGATGGGATCAGCCGTCTGGGTCATCAGTTCGACGGGGTGAAGTTGACCAAGGCCTGGGACGGCGATCGTCTGAGCTTCTCGGCCAAGGTCGTCGGCCAGGCGGTGGCCGGGCGATTGGACGTGATGGAGGAGGCGGTCCGCATGGAGGTCGACCTGCCGCCGTTCTTCGCCATGATCGCCGACAAGGTGAAGGGCCGGCTGAAGAAGGAAGGCCAGCTCATGTTGGAGAAGAAATAGACCCCATCAGCCGCGGCATGCGGCGGGTGATCTCCACCGCCCAGATCATGTAGAGCGCCAGCCCGACCTCGCCGAGGATGTCGTCCACCTCGCCGGCCACGCCGGTGTCCTCGGGCAGCATCGGCCCCTGGATGAGGGCGAGCATCAGATTGGTGGCGACGTGGGCGCCGATCGCGAA
>JBEBYB010000118.1:0-8766 GCA_040391295.1 Phenylobacterium sp.
AGGTTGTGATAGGCGCCGGTCAGCGAGATCAGTTCCGGCGCGCCGGCCCCGACCTTGCCGGCCAGCTGCTGGATGGCGATGTCCATCTGGAACATCAGGGCGCGGCGGCTGTCGTCGCGCACCATGCTTTGGATCCAGAAGAAGCTGGCGGTCCGCACGCCGCGTGTCACCGGCGTCACCTGGTGCAGGCTGGAGGCCGGGTAGAGGATCAGGTCGCCCGCGGCCAGCTTCACCTCATGGACGCCGTAGGTGTCCTCGACCAGCAGTTCGCCGCCGTCATAGTCCTCGGGTTCGCTGAGGAAGAGGGTGGCCGAGAGGTCGCTGCGGATGCGCAGATCGCCGGCGCGGGTCTGGCGCACGGCGTTGTCGATATGGGCGCCGAAGGCCTGGCCGCCGCCATAGCGGTTGAACAGCGGCGGGAACACGGTCTGGGGCAGGGCGGCGGTGACGAACAGCGGGCTCCTCGCCAGGGCGTCCAGCACCTTGTCGCCGGCGATCCTGGCGGCTTCGGAGCCCTCGGGTAGCTGCTCGTTGCGTTTGGCCAGCGCCGATTGCGAGCCGGAGGTGGCGTTGCCGTCGATCCAGTCGGCGGCGTCGATCAGGGCGCGCAACTCGGCGACGGCCGGCTTCGTCAGCACCTCGGGGATATGCAGCATCATGGCGGTGACCTTAGGCGCGGGGTTCCGAAAAGGAAAAGGCCCCGCCCTGGAGGAGGGCGGGGCCTTGCGTCCGTTCTCTCTGGGGGGAGGTTAGAAGCGGACGTTGAGGGTGAGGATCGCCTGGCGGCCGGGGCCGTAGTCGGCATGGTGACGGCCGTTGGTCCGAGCGATGTAATCCTCGTCCGTGACGTTCTTCACATTGAGCTGCAGGTTCAGCGTGTCGGTGAAGCGGTAGGACGCATAGGCGTCGAAGCGCCAGTAGGCCGGGGCGAACACCGCGTTGGCCCCGCCGCCCGCGCCGCCCTGATTGCCGCCATAGCTGTCGGAGACGTAGTAGGCGCCGCCGCCGAAGCTGAAGGCGTCGGTCAGGTCGTAGGTGGTGAACAGGCTGAACGAGTGCTCAGGCGTATTGGCCAGCGGGTCGCCTTGGTTGACGTCGTTGAACGCGCCCTTGACCAGCTCGCTGTCCATGTAGGTGTAGCCGCCGAACACCATCCAGGCGGGGGTGACCCGGCCGGTGACGCCGATTTCCAGGCCCTGAACCATGGTCTCGCCGACCTGGGCGTAGATGCCGGTGTCGATGAGGACCTGGGCGTTCTCGCGGGTCATGTGGAACAGCGCCGCCGATGTGGAGAGGCGCTCGCGGAAGAAGGTCCACTTCACGCCGATTTCGGCCGAGGTGATTTCTTCCGGGTCCAGCAGCACGTTGACCAGGTTGCCGGAGCCCGCGCCGGTGGTGTTCTGGTCGCCGCCGCTGATGGTCGGCGGGGTCGATGAGGTCCCGTAGGAGGCGTAGATGCTGCCGTTCGGGGTGGGCTTGTAGACCAGGCCGACCTGATAGTTGGTGAAGCTCCAGTCGCCCTTGCGCGGGGTCAGGGTCGTGGCGGTCTGCACGCCCTGGGCGCTGGTCACGCCGACATCGAGGCCTTTGACCGAATATTCGTCGTGGCGGACGCCGAGGTTCAGCAGCCACTTGTCGCCGAACGAGATGGTGTCGAAGGCGTAGACGCCGACCGTCTGGGTATAGTTCACCGAGGCGTCGGGGCGATTGACGACGCCTTGCCACGGATCGCTCGGGTTCGGGGCGAAGACGCGGGTGCAGTCGCCGACGCCTGCGGCGGTGACGTCGTTGGCGAACCCGGCGGGGCAGGCCGAGCCGGCGGTCGTATAGATCATGTACGAGGCGTTGCGGTTGGTCTCGCGCGACAGCTCCAGGCCCACGTCGTAGCTGTGCTCGATCCCGCCGGTGGTGAACTTGCCGTAGAAGTCGGTGACGTTGGCGACCGTGGTGGTCGGGTTCCAGCGCGACTTGATTCCGCGCTTCATCCACCATTCGCCGGCCACGAACTGAGCCGCGCCGCCGTCGCCGGGGTTGGTGACCAGATAGTCGTTCAGGGTTTTGGAATAGCGGAACACGTTGCGGAACGTGATCGCGTCGTTGATGTCGTGCTCGGTGATCAGCGTCGCGATGTCGGCTTCGGACTTTTGGAAGTCACGCGCCGTCAGGCCGTAGAAGGAGTCGCGCGGCACGTTCAGCACGCCGCTGGCGTTCGCGCGCGGCACGCCCGGGGTCTTGGTGTACAGCGGCACGCCGTAGTCGGGCATGTTGTTGGCGGTCAGGTGATAGTAGCTGAACGTCACGCGGGTGTCGGTGCCGATGCCGATGCCGGCGGCGATGGCCGCGCCCCAACGGTCGAAGTCGACGGCGTTGCGGCCGGGGATGTCGCCTTGCGATCCCATCAGGTTGATGCGGATGGCGCTGGTCTCGCTGATCGGCAGGTTGGCGTCGATCGTGCCGCGCAGATAGCTGTCGGTGCCGACCTGGGCCGAGACGTCGATCTGCTCTTCCAGCTTCGGACGCTTGGTGGTCAGGTTGATGCTGCCGCCGCCCGAACCACGGCCGTTATAGGCCGAGTCCGGCCCCTTGATGACTTCGACCTGCTCAAGGTTGAAGACCTCGCGGACCTGGCCGCCGGAATCGCGGACGCCGTCGACGAAGATGTTGTTGCCCGAGGCCTGGCCCCGGATGAACGGGCGGTCGGCCAGCGGCTGGCCGCCTTCGCCGGCGCCGAAGGTGATGCCCGGCGAGGTTTGCAGGATGTCGGCCAGCGAGGTCGCCGCCGTCTGCTGGATGATCACGCGCGGAACCACGGTCACGTTGCGCGGGGTGTCGAGCAGTTGCGAGGTGTACTTCGGCGAGGTGGGCTGCAGCGCGGCCTTGCCCTCGACCTGAACGCCGGAGACTTCGGTCACGGCGTCCGCCGCCGCGTCGTCAGCCAGAGCGAGTTGCGGCGCGAAGGCCAGCCCCGCGACGCCAGCCACTGCGGCCGGGGTCAGCGCCTTGCGAGCATAGGCGCGCACGCCGCTCGTCCGTCGATTGTTCACGAGAATGCCCGCCTCGATGAGAATGAAACTAAGAGGCGCTATTAGTTACATGGTTATGCGTTGGCAATGCGAATTAGTCGCAAGTGCGGCGATTGTGGCCAAATGGTCGCAAATCGTCGCCGAACAAGCCTCGTCGATGAAAGGGCGAACTTTGTCGCCCGGGGCTCGCAACCGCAGGCGATTTGCGCTGTTCCCCCTAGGTCCTTCCGGCAGCTCCAGGGAAGTCCATGGCGCCGTTCAGCGTGTTCGACATCGTCCGCCCGTTCGTCTGGATCGGGGCGTTCGCCTTTGTCATCGGGTTCGCCGGCTATCTGATCGCCAGCGCAGGCGGTGACCGCCTCTACGCCCAGGAGGCGTCGGCGACGGTGCAGGCTTTCGCGCCCGCTTCCCCGCCGCCGATGGATCTGCGAGCGGCTTAGCCGCCGCGCGCGACGAACCAGCCGTTGCGGAAGCCCGCGTCAGCCTTGCCATAGGCGAACGTCTCGCCCTCCGGCGTCGTCAGTTGGCCGCCGGCGGCCAGCAGCACCGCGTGGCCGGCGGCGATATCCCACTCCATGGTCGGTCCATGACGCGGATAGATGTCGGCCGCGCCCTCGGCGAGCCGGCAGAACTTGATGGAGGAGTCCATCGGTTCGCGCAGGTCGAAGCCGTACTGGTCGGCCAGTTTCTGCGCGGTCTCCTCGGACATGGTGTGGCTGACCAGCGCCACCGCCGCGCCCTGGGGCCAGGGGCGAACGCTGACCGGCTGGGCGGCTCCGCCGATCTTGCGTTTCATCGCCCGGCCGTCTTGCGTGAACCAGGTCTCGTCGGAAGCCGGGGCCGTCACCGCGCCGGCGACCGGCCGGCCGTCTTCGATCAGGCCGATATTGACGGTGAAGTTCGGGTCGCCGCGCACGAAGGCCTTGGTGCCGTCGACGGGGTCGACCAGGAAGAAGCGCGGCCCGATGGCGTCCGGCGTGCCGAATTCACTGGCGTCTTCTTCCGAGACGATCGGGATGTCGGGGAACTGCGCGGTCAGGCGCTCGACGATCAGGATCTCGCCGCGGCGGTCGGCTTCGGTCACCGGGCTCTCGTCGGCCTTGGAGAACACCTTCAGGCCCGTGCGCCACAAGGGCAGGATCAGGGCGCTCGCCTCTTCGCAGATGTCGGCCAGGGCGGCGCCGATGTCGCGGCTCATCGGCCGTCTCGCGGATCGTCGCCGATGAAAGTCAGGCGCACGACCTTGGCGTCGATCACCTGTTTGCCCGCGTTCTCGAAGTTCACCGTCACCTTGTGTCCCGCCACCGTCTGCACCTGGCCCAGCCCCCAATCGTCCTGGCTCGGGTGCCTGACCAGCACGCCGGGCTCGAGGAAGGGGTCGGGACCGTTCATGCCTGGTTCCTTAGAGCGCCGGGGCGCGTTTGCCAAAGCGCCAAATCAGGCCAAGTATCCGCACGATGATGGACGGCGACAGCACCCCCGAGAAGATCCCGGAAATTCCGGCCCTGCCGCGCACCGCGGAGGTGGCGGCGTTTTTGGCCGCGCGCATGTGTCACGACTTCATCAGTCCGGCCAGCGCCATCGTCTCGGGCCTGGACCTGCTGGACGATCCCAGCGCCCAGGACATGAAGGAAGACGCGATGAACCTGATCGCGGGTTCGGCGCGCAAGCTGACCGACCTGCTGTCGTTCACGCGGGTGGCGTTCGGCGCCTCGGCCTCGGCCGAGACCTTTGATCCGCGCGAGTTGAACAAGCTGACCCTGGGGGTCTTCAATCACATGCGCGCCCAGCTCGACTGGCAGGTCGAAGCAAACGCCGTGAACAAGCCCGCGGCGCGGTTGTTGATGAACCTGGCCCAGATGGGCGGCGCGGCCCTGCCGACCGGCGGAACCGCCACGATCCGCGCCGTCGCCGAGGGCGCCTCCATCGCCATCGCCGTGGAGGCCGTCGGCCCTCGTGCGCGGCTACGGCCCGAGGTCCTGCGCGGCCTGGCCGGCGAGCCGCTCGGCGATGGCCTGCACGGTCATTGGGTCCAGGCCTACTATGTTCACCTGTTCACCAAGGACGCCGGCGGCCGCATCTTCGCCGACGTCGGTGATGAGCGCGTGACCTTCGCCGCGACGGTTCCGGCCTAGGCCGGAGCGAGTTCGCCGCGCCCCTTGGGGTCTGGGCCAAAGCGGTTCGGGCCGGGCGTGCCGTCCAGCAGGTAGAAGATAAACAGCACCAGCGCGCCGATCAGCGGGATGAGGCCGATCAGGATCCACCAGCCCCTGCGGTTGGTGTCGTGCAGCCGGCGGACAGCGACGGCGAGGCTGGGGATCAGCAGCGCCAGCAACACCAAGCCGTAGATCATCAGGACCGTGCCGCTCGCGCCGGCGGCCGGCGCCAGCGCAGGGTCGACCAACATCATGGGCGAGCCGCCCACGGCGCTTAGCAGCGCCATGATGACCACTTCGATCAGGAACATCAGTAGCGCGAAGAGCCAGAACTCCTTGCGGCGCGCGCGTCCCGAGAAGTCCGCATATTTGCGGATCGGTTGAAACATCAGCTCCATCTAGCCCTCCCAAGCCAGGTTTCAGAGAAACCTAGCTTAGTTGGGCGCGATGACAACTCTTGCGCGTATTGCCTAGGAGTTGGGCGGGAAGGCCTGGCGCTGGCCGTCCTGCTTGGCGACCACGCCGCGGTGCATGACGAAGGTCGGGTGTTCCAACTGGGTGACGTCGCTGAGCGGGCTCTTGGCGACGGCGACGATGTCGGCGTCCTTGCCCGGCTCCAGGGTGCCCAGGGTCGCGGAGCGACCCAGCAGGTCGGCGGCGTTGACCGTGGCGGTCTTGATGGCGTCGGCCGGGCTCATGCCGGCGTCGACCATCAGCTTGAACTCCTGGGCGTTGTCACCGTGGGCCGAGACGCCGGTGTCGGTGCCGAAGGCGATCTTCACGCCGGACTTGTACTGGAGGATGTGGTTGGCGAAGGCGACCTTGTTGGCTTCTTCGGCCTTGGCGAGCGAGGCGGCCGAGCGCGAGCCGGCGCGGCCCTGGTTCACCGCCGCCTGGGGCGCGAGCATGGTCGGCACCAGATAGGCGCCGGTTTTCTTGAACAGGGCCAGGGTGGCGTCGTCGGTATAGGTGGCGTGCTCGACGGAATCGACGCCGGCGCGCAGGGCGGCCTCGATGCCTTCCTTGCCGTGGGCGTGGGCGGTGGCCTTGCGGCCGAACATGTGGGCGGTGTCGACGATGGCCTTCATCTCGTCGTCGAAGAGTTGCTGGCCAAGGCCGCCGGCGACATTGGACAGCACGCCGCCGGTCGCGCCGAACTTGATCACCTCGGCGCCTTGCGAGATCTGCGAGCGCACCGCGCGGCGGCAGTCGTCAGCGCCGTTGCAGAGGTTTTCCGAATGTCCGTGGGCGACGTCGACCAGGTCGCGGTTCAGGTTGTTGGAGCCGTCGCCATGGCCGCCGGTGATCGAGATCATCTGCCCGGCCGGCACGATGGTCGGGCCGCTCAGCAGGCCCGAATTGATGCCGTCGCGCAGGGCGGTGACCGCGTGAACATCGCTGCCCAGGTCGCGGATGGTGGTGAAGCCGGCTTCCAGCGTGCGGCGGGCGTTGTCGATCCCGATGACCATGTTGTCTTCGTGGTCGCGGGTCGGGAACTCCATGCGCGCGCGCACCTTGTCGTCGTCGCTGAAGATATGGACGTGCATGTCGATCAGGCCGGGCAGCACGAACTGGTCGCGCAGGTCCAGCACGGGGGCGCCGGCCACGCCGGCGGCCTCAGGCGTCACGAAGCCGTCGCGCACGGCTTCGATCTTGCCGTTGCGAACCACGATGGTCGAGGCGCCGCGCGGCGCCTGGCCCGGCTTGTCCAGCAGAGCGCCGGCATGAATGACTGAAATCTTGGCTGGCGCGGCGGTCTGGGCCAGCACCGGGCTGACCGCGGCCATGCTGAAAACGGCGGCGGCGATTGAAGCCGAAACAATACGCATGAAAACTCCCCCTAAATATGCGCCGCACTCTACCCTGGGAAGCTGGGCCGTCCAGACCGCAACGGTAATCAAATGAAACAGAGCCTCGGGCTCGCAACGCAAGCTCGGCTTCGCCCTCGCCCGTGACGACGACATGGGACGCGGCAACCGGTGGGATTTGCTGCAGCCGAAATGAGAGCTTCTGACTCGCCCTTTGCGCCGATGCGATGTTTCATCGGGATCAGCCAAGGGAGATGAGGCGATGTCTGCTCTGACGATCCGCAAGGTGGCCGGCGCCCTGGGCGCGGAGATTTCCGGCGTCGACCTCGGCGCCGACCTGCCGGACGAGGTGATCGCGCAGATCCGCCGGGCCTTCGCCGAGCACCAGGTGGTGTTCTTCCGCGACCAGCACCTGTCGCCCGAGCAACAGCTCGCCTTCGGTCGCCGGTTCGGTCCCCTGAACATCCATCCCTACGTCGCCGGCATGGAGCGTCATCCCGAGGTGATGGAGATCGTCAAGGAGCCCGAGGACCGCGTGAACTTCGGCGGCGGCTGGCATTCCGACATGAGCTTCCTGGAGAACCCCTCGATCGGCTCGATCCTCTATGCGGTCGAGATCCCCGAGTGGGGCGGCGACACCTTGTTCGCCAGCCAGGCCGCCGCCTATGACGCGCTGTCGCCGGGCCTGAAGGCGACGCTGGAGACGCTGAACGCCGTCCATTCGGCAGGGCGGGAATATTCGTCCCAAGGCCACTCGGCCCAGGAGCGCAAGACCATGAAGGTGGTCGAGGCCGAGGGCGCGGTGGGGGAATTCATCCACCCCATCGTCAAGGTTCACCCCGAGACCGGCCGCAAGGCGCTCTATGTGAACCCGGCCTTCACGATGCGGATCGAGGGCTGGAGCAAGCGCGAGAGCAAGGCGCTGCTCGACTTCCTGTTCGAGCATTCCCGCTATGAGGCCTTCACCTGCCGGTTCGCCTGGGCCGCCGGGTCGGTGGCCTTCTGGGACAACCGCTCGGTCTGGCACTTCGCACTGAACGACTATCCCGGCCAGCGCCGCCATATGCGGCGGGTGACCGTGGATGCGTGGCCCATGGCGAACGCCGCGGGCGCCGGCTCCAAACTGAGGGAGCCGGCGGAGTAGGGGCTGGTCCGCCCCTTTCTAATTTAAAAACAAAGACTTTCATTAGGGAGAATTTCAATGAGCGAAGCCCGCATTAATCCTGAGGGCCCGTTGAAGGGCCGCGTCGCCCTGGTCACCGGGGCCAGCCGAGGCATCGGCGAATCCATCGCCGCGCGTCTGGCCATGGAGGGCGCCAAGGTGGTGGTGTCGGCCCGCACCGCCGAGAGCGGCGAGAGCCGGCTGCCCGGCACGCTTCACGACACCGTCGAGCGGATCAAGAAGGCCGGCGGCCATGCGGCCTTCATCAAGGCCGACCTGGCCCAAGCCAGCGAGCGCGAGCGCCTGGTCGAGGAGGCCGAGGCCACGTTCGGCCCCATCGACATCCTGATCAACAACGCCGCCATCACCTATTTCATCCCGGTCGAGGAGTTTCCCGAGAAGCGCTTCAAGCTGATGATGGAGGTGCAGGTCTATGCGCCCTTCCACCTGTCGCAGCTGGTGCTGCCGGGGATGCGCGCGCGCAAGCAGGGCTGGATCGTCAACATCTCCTCGCCGGCCGGCATCCATCCGCAGAAGCCCTATCGCGGCGGGCGCGGCGGCACGGTCTACGGCATGTGCAAGGCCGCCTTGGAGCGGTTCAGCACCGGCCTGGCCTC
>JBEBYB010000119.1:0-8737 GCA_040391295.1 Phenylobacterium sp.
TGTCGGCGCAGCCGACTGAGGGGGACCACGACCTCCCCGCCGCCCGCGCCGCCGTCGCCATGATCGTCGGCCGCGACACCGAGAGCCTCGACCGCGAGGGCGTCGCCGCCGCCGCCCTGGAAAGCCTGGCCGAGAGCTTCAACGACGGCGTGGTCGCGCCGCTGTTCTGGTTCCTGGTCGGCGGGCTCGCGGGCCTGTTCGCCTACAAGGCGGTCAACACCGCCGACAGCATCATCGGTCATCGCGAAGAGCCCTATCGCTGCTTCGGCTGGGCGGCGGCTCGCGCCGACGACCTGATGAACCTGATCCCGGCCCGCATCGCCGGCGCCCTGATCGCCCTGGTCGCCGGACGCGGTTGGCGGATCATGCTGCGCGACGCCGTCAAGCACGCCTCGCCCAATTCCGGCTGGCCCGAAGCGGCGATGGCCGGGGCGCTCGACGTCCAGCTCGGCGGCCCCGCCAGCTATGACGGCGCCTACCATGACCGCCCGACCTTTGGGGATGGCCCGCGGCCATCGCCTCTGGACCTGCACCGGGGGCTTGGGCTCTATCTGCGCGCCTGCGGGGTCCTCGCCGCAGCCCTCGCCCTGGGAGGTCTGGCATGGCCGCGTTGATGATCCAGGGCTGCGGCTCCGATGTCGGCAAGTCGGTGCTGGTCGCCGGCCTCTGCCGGCTGTTCACCAATCGCGGCCTGACCGTGCGGCCGTTCAAGCCGCAGAACATGTCCAACAACGCCGCCGTCACCATCGACGGGGGCGAGATCGGCCGCGCCCAGGCGCTGCAGGCCGTCGCCTGCCGCACGCCGGCCACGGTTCACATGAACCCGGTGCTGCTGAAGCCCCAGAGCGATGTCGGCGCCCAGCTGGTGGTGCGCGGCCAGATGGCCGGGACCTGGAAGGCCGCCGCCTACCAGGACCGCAAGGCCAGCCTGCTCGACGTGGTGGTCGAGAGCTTCCGCATCCTGGAGGCGCAAAGCGACCTGGTCATCGTCGAGGGCGCCGGCAGCCCGGCCGAGATCAACCTGCGGGCCGGCGACATCGCCAATATGGGCTTCGCTCGCGCCGCCAACGTGCCGGTGGTGCTGGTCGGCGACATCGACCGCGGTCATGTGATCGCCGCCCTGGTCGGCGCCTATGAAGTTCTGGAGCCGGCGGACCGCGACATGATCGCCGGCTTCCTGATCAACAAGTTCCGCGGCGATCCGGCCCTGTTCGACGACGGTCGTGCCGAGATCGTGCGCCGCACCGGCTGGCCCGACTGCGGCATGGCGACCTGGCTCGCCGCCGCTCGCCGTCTGCCGGCCGAGGACGCGGTGGTGCTGGACCAGCTTGGCGCGCGCCAAGGCCGCAAGGTGAAGATCGTCGCGCCGCTCTTCTCGCGCATCGCCAACTTCGACGACTTCGATCCGCTGCGCGCCGAACCGGAGGTCGACTTCGGCTTCGTGCCGCCGGGAAGCCCGCTGCCCGGCGACGCCGATCTGGTCATCCTGCCCGGCACCAAGGCGACGCTTGGCGACCTGGCCTTCCTGCGCGCCCAGGGCTGGGACATCGACATCGCCGCCCATGTCCGGCGCGGCGGCCGGGTGTTGGGAATCTGCGGCGGCTTCCAGATGCTGGGCGCGACGATCAGCGATCCCGACGGCGTCGAAGGCCCGCCGGGCCAGGCCCGGGGCCTTGGCCTGCTCGACATCGACACCGTCCTGACCGGCGACAAGGTGCTGCGTCCGACGTCCGGCCGGCTCGCCTCGGGCGGCGCCTTCGAGGGCTACGAGATCCATGTCGGCCGCACTCACGGCCCGGCCTTGCAACGCCCGCTGCTGATCCGTGACGACGGGGCGGGCGAGGGCGCGATCTCGCCCGACGGCCGGGTGTCGGGGGCCTACGTCCACGGCCTGTTCGGTCTCGCTTCCGCCCGCGCCGCCTTCCTGGCCGAACTGGGCGCGGCCTCGGACGGCGTCGATGAAGCGACCCGCGTCGATGCGGCGCTGGACGAGATCGCCGAACGGCTGGAACAGCAATTCGACATCCCCCTCCTGGCGTCGATCGCCGGCCTGGAGCCACGACCATGAACTGGCGGCCCGCCATCGCCCCGCTCGATCGCACGCACGAGGCCGTCTACCGCGCCCTGATCGACGGCAAGGCCAAGCCGCTCGGCGCGCTGGGTAAGGTCGAGGACCTCGCCGTCCGCCTGGCCCTGATCGCCGGCCGCCCGAACCCCAGCTACGAGCGCGCCCTGCTGCTGGTCTTCGCCGGCGACCACGGCCTGACCGAGTCCGGCGTCTCGGCCTATCCCTCGGCGGTTACCACCGCCATGGTCGCCACCCTGCTGGCCGGCCGGGCCAGCGCCAACGCCTTCGCCCGCGCGGTCGGCGCGCAGGTCAAGGTGGTGGACGCCGGCGTCGCCGCCGATCTCGCCCCCCATCCGCTGCTGATCGACGCCAAGGTCGCCAAGGGCACGCGCAACGCCGCCCTCGGCCCCGCGATGACCGCCGACGAAGTGGAAACGGCCCTGGCGCGCGGCGCGGCCATCGCCCGCCGCGCCCAAGACGACGGCTTCGACATCCTGGCCCTGGGCGAGATGGGCATCGGCAACAGCGCCTCGGCCGCCCTGCTGCTGCATCGCCTCGGCCCCGCGCCGCTCGCCGACTGCATCGGGGCGGGCGCTGGTCACGACGCCGAGGGCATGGCCCGCAAGCGCGCGGTGCTGGAAGCCGCCGCCGCCCGCACGCCGGCGGTCGAGCCCTTGCAGGTCGCCGCCGAATTCGGCGGGCTGGAGATCGTGATGATGGCCGGCGCCATCCTGGGGGCGGCGTCCGAGCGCCTGCCGGTGCTGATCGACGGCTTCATCGTCAGCGCCGCGGCCCTGCTCGCCATCCGCCTCGACCCCGCCTGCGCCGACTACTGCATCTTCGCCCACCGCTCGGCCGAGCGGGGGCATGAGGTCATGCTGGCGGCCCTAGGCGCCGAGCCCCTGCTCGATCTTTCCCTGCGCCTGGGGGAGGGGACCGGCACCCTGCTGGCCCTGCCGCTGGTGCGCGCCGCCGCCGGCCTACTGTCGGAGGTGGCCAGCCTCGACGACGTCCTGGCGGGCCGGTTGTGAACCGCCTCTGGCGCGAGCTTCAGCTCTTCCTCTGCGCGGTCCAGTTCCTGACCCGGATCCCGACCCCGGCCTTGCACGGCTTTGAACCGGACTGGATCTCGCGCAGCGCCCGCTACTTCCCGCTGGTCGGCCTGCTGGTCGGCGGCGCCTGCGCGGGGGTGTTCTGGTCCGCCTCGCTGGTCTGGACCGGCTGGCTGCCGGCCTTGCTGGCCATCGCGGCGGGCGTGCTGATCACCGGGGCCTTCCACGAGGACGGCCTGGCCGACACCGCCGACGGCCTGGGCGGCGGCACGACGGTAGCCAAGCGCCTGACCATCATGAAGGACAGCCGGATCGGGACCTACGGCGCCCTGGCGCTCGGCCTGACGCTCGCCGTCAAGGCCGCGGCGCTCGCCACCCTGCCGGCCGGGCTCGGCGCCTGGACCCTGGTCGCCGCCCACGGCGCCGGGCGCGGCGCCTCGGTCCTGGCCATGCGCGCCTTGCCCTATGTCGGCGACGCCAAGACCGGCAAGTGGAAGCCCTCGCCCGCCGATCTTAGCCTGGCCGAGGTGCTGACCGCGCTCGCCGTCGCGGGCCTGCCGCTGGCGCTGTCGCCAGGCGGCGTGGTCGGGCTCGCGCTCGCGGGCGGCGCGCTCCTCGCCGTGGTGATGGCCTTGCTCGCGCGTAGGTTGCTTGGTGGATATACCGGTGATGTGCTCGGCGCCATTGAGCAAGTTTTCGAGCTTGGCTTTGTCCTGGGCGTTTCGGCGAGTTTTGCGCTCGCCGGCGCACGCTGAGCGGCAGGACAAATGGTCGCGCTATCGGCGTGTTATTCCGCTTTCACGTTCCGAGCCCGCAGCCTAGGCTTCGAATGCCTGGAACATCTGTCGACTCTCCGACGGACGGCCGGGCCCGGCATCGATCTACTTGATGTTGGTTTGCGTGGCGTGGGGCGTCTGCGGCGATGACTGGCGAATACAGCTCGGACGATACCGGCGCGGTTGAGTTGCGCCATCGCATCGCCAACACGTTCCAACTGATGTCGGCTCTGGCCCGCATGCGCAGCCAGCGCGCTGGCGACCCCGAGGCCCGGCGTCAGTTGGTATGGATGGCCGACGCCATCGGCTCGCTCGGCGCCCTCGAACGGCACCGTCACCCGGGCGGCGTCGATTTCTGCGCCTATCTGGACGAAATGACCCCGGTCTGGGGCCGCCGCGCCGGCGAAGGACGGGCCCGGATCGTGCTCGAGGTCGAACCGGTCATGACCTCGGATCAGGCGGCTTCGACCCTGGCCCTGATCGTCCAGGAACTGGTCGCCAACGCCCTGGCCCATGGCTATGTCGACGGTCACGCCGGCGTCGTGCGGATCTGTCTCTCCAGCCAGCAGGCCGGCCGCTACGAACTGGCGGTGATCGACGACGGGCGCGGGTTCGATCCCGCCTCGCCCGCGGCCCGCGAGCGGTTTGGCCTGTGGTTCGTGCGTAGCCTGGCCGCCCAGGTGCGGGGCGAGTTCAAGCTGGACAGCCATGCCGGCGTCGCCGCGAGGCTGGCCTTTTCCCTCTAGCTTGCCCTCTAGCCAACTCCGGGCAGCAGACGCTCATAGTGACGGCGCACGACGTCGTAGCACTCGCAACTTGAGGCCTCGATCCCCTCGCGGTCGATGATGTCCACCACGCCGCGCCGATAGCGGATGAAGCCCTTTTCCTGCAAAGTCCGGGCGACGGCGGTGACGGTGGTGCGCTGCACGCCCAGCTTATCGGCCAGTAACTCCTGGGTCAGGGCCACGGTGTTGGTCGATATCCGGTCATGGCAGGTCAGCAGCCAACGGCAGAATCGCGCCTCCACCGAATGCAGGGCGTTGCAGGCGACCGACTGGTTGGCGTGGCTCAGCAGCGCCTCGGTGTGCCGGTCGATCATTTCCCGGATGCGAGGGCTTTTCACAAAGGCTTCGTGCAGCGGCGCCGACCCGATCCGCGCGCAACGGCACGACGTCTGGACGATGGCGCGCGACAGCGACTGGCGCGGCGCCACCGCGGACATCAGGCCCAGCGCGCCCTACCGGCCGATGGTGGCGCTTTCGATTCCCGCGCCGTTCTCCATCAGGGTCAGCAGCGAGATCACGCCGCCGTGGGGGAAGTAGATCACGTCGATCCGGTCGCCCGGCTCATACAGCACCCGCCCCCGTTCCAGGTCGATGTGCGTCAGGTGCGGTGCGATCAGCCCGTAATCGTCGGGGGGAAGCGCGGCGAGCAGGCGATTTTGCACCGAACGTTCGGGCCTTTGCGTAGGGAATCGAAAATCGCCTTGCGGCTGAGAACTCAACCTATCGATGCTCGACAGTAAAAACTGTCGAGAAGACGACACAACCTCGCGAGGTGGTCACAAATAAGGACAGGTTGTTGTACGCCATCCAAGAACTGTTCCTGAATGAACTGCGTTCTGTGTCACTATAGATCGCCTGCAGTATTGGGCGGGCGGCGGCGCCAAGCCTTTTGAAGCGCGATCAAGGTCGCCCGGAAAAGCTGGGTGTTTCAATGGAAGTGCAGGTTGGCCTTCCCACCGAGATCGGGCTGGTGCTTGGTCGCGTTGGCCTTGGCGATCTCCCAGGCGAACTTCATCGGGCCGGCCTGCGAGATCCAGACCTCGGCGTCCATGCATTCCAGCCGCATCATGGTCAGCCGTGGGTCGCCCGTGCCCTGCGGATACCAGGCGGCGACTACGGCGTTCCAGTACCTGGCGATCCGCGCCGGATCGTGCTGCAGGGTCAATTCGCCGAAGATGCAGGCCTGCATCTCCTTTTGCTGGAAGACGAACATCGCGCCGTGGCCCTCGCCGACCCGACGGGCCAGCTCGGTGTCGGCGCGCGTGAAGAACCATATCTGCTCGCGCTCCGGTTCGACGAAGGCGGTCATCGGCTGGGTGTGATGCGCGCCAACGCCGACGCCGACGACGCCCAGCATGCCGACCTGATGGCGCTCGATCTCGTCCCACAGTCGCCGTTCAACGGCGATCCGGTCGTTCATGTCGATGTTCATGCCAGATCCTGGGTTGAGGTGCTGTAAGTTCAACCCGGCGCCGGCCTTGGGGTTCCGCAGCGAAGGCGCGACTTTCCCCAGCGTCACGCTTCCCTCAAGGCCCCAGCCTGGGTCATTATGGCGACCATATTGTTTCGATTGTCCATTCCAGCCTGAGATCATTTCAAATGACCGAGATCGTCGTGCCCCGCCAATTTCGCGGGCCTCCTTTCACTGCCAATGGCGGCTACATCTGCGGGGTGCTGTCGAACGCCGTCGGCGGCCGGGGCGTGGCCATGCTGCGTTCGGGCGTGCCGCTTGACGTCGGCGTGACCCTGCAAGCTGGCGAAGACGGCGCGGTGTCGCTGGTCAACGCCGAAGGTGTCGTGCTCGGTTCGGCCAAGCCCGCCGACGACAGCCAGATCCCCAACCCGCCGCCGGCCACCCCGACCGTCGAGGAGGCCAGGGCCTTCGCGTCCGCCGGCCAGTTCGCCCAGAAGTCGCTGCATCGCGGCTGCTTCTCGTGCTGCATCGAACGCGAGGACGGCGAGGGTCTGGGCGTGCACGTCGGCCAGATCGACGGCGCGCCGATCGGCCACTGCGCCGGGATCTGGACCCCGCACGCCAACTTCGCCGACGCCGACGGAAACATTCCTGACGAGATCACCTGGGGGGCGCTCGATTGCTCCGGCTCGATGGCCTGGTGGATCAAGGCCGGCGCGCCGGTGGGCCTGCTCGGCACCATGGCCGGCGAGGTCCTGAAGAAGCCGAAGGCCGGCGAGACCTATGTCGTCGTCGCCTGGGCGCGTGAGGTCGAGGGGCGCAAGCACTTCGCCGGCGTCGCCCTCTTCGATGGCGCGGGCGAGGTCATGGCCCGCTCGGGCCAGATCTGGATCGGGCGTCCGCCCGGCTCGCCGATGCCGATGCCTGTCGCGGCGACGACCACGGCCTAAACCGTTGACCCCTGCGACGCCCGGCCAGGCGCTGGGCGTCGCAGGGGCATGGTCGCCGTTATTGAGGCGTTCAGGTCACTATGAAGAACGTCGTTCGCGGAACGATGTGTAATTTAACCCTGCGCTAACGATCCCGGCTCACCCTGCGTGCACTGAGCGCACGGAAGGACCGGCGATGTTCAGGGTGGAGTATCATTACCAGGGGCAGGGGCTTTGGAATCGGGGGGCCGCGCCGATGACGGAGCTTGTCGCGGCCGCTCACGCCCACGCGCTGCGTGCGATCGGCTTCGCCGACGAAACCCGCGTGGTGCCGGCGGGGCCGGTTGGCCGCGATCCCGGCGCCGGTGTCGATCTGCGTGTCTGAGCCTCGCCTCGATATAGTGAACCTGCGCGCTCAATCTTGTGTAAAGCGATGGGCTGCGGCTTAGCTTTGCTGTGACACGATTTCGTCGGGGGTTCTGATCAGTGGCGCGAGATCGGTCGTATCGCAGCCTGGAATTCCTCAAGAAGAGCGCCGCCACCTCCCGTGTGCTCAACCTGTGGCAAATCTCCCTCAAGGAGGGCGGCAAGCAGGATTACGAAGCCAACCCGCTCTTCAAGAACTCGCTGCTCAACAAGGGCATCATCGTCAAACACCGGGTGCGCGGCGGCGAGGCGGACCTGTTCGACTATCCCGTCCAGAACGCCACCAAGATCCTGCTGCCGATCGCCGAGCGCGAATTGCGCTACGGCGCGCGTTTCGTCTTCGTCGGCCAGAAGAATTTCGAGGAAGTGGTCGCCGTCTCGTTCGGCGATGACCTGCAGGTCGGTATGCGCGACCGCAACGTCCTCGACATCATCGACCGCCTGCCTTCGCTGGACCCCTTCCTGATGCGGGAGATCCTGAAGACCAACGGCTACCAGCCCGCGCCCTGCTATTTCAACATCTCCGAGGCCGATCTGCAGCGGATGTTCGAGTCCGCCCGCGCCGAGCTCGAGCCGTTGATCCAGATGTCGTTCGGCGCCGACCTGGCCTTCTCCAGCCACGCGGCGACCTTCCTCAACAAGATCCTGTCGGACGCCAACAGCGTCGAGTTGGAGCCGTTGCGCCGGGTGATGGGCATGGACGCGCGGCAGTTCCAGGAGGGCATCTTCTGCTGGAAGGCCTTCCTCTATTACAAATGGCAGCTTCGCGATCTGATGCCCCGGATCCGCGAGGTGCTGAACGAGATCGCCGCCATCCGGCCGACGGGCAATGTCGACTTCGACGACAAGGCCTATATCGCCAAGATCAAGGTCGAACTGCGCAGCTGGATCTTCGCGGCGGTCGAGAGCGTGACCGAGTCGCTGGCGGTCTACGACACCGCCTATGCGGCGATGACCAGGCAGAACGAGCCGGCCGCCTTCCGCGAGTTCCTGCTCCGCGCGCCGGCCATGTTCCACAACCTCGGCGAACGTCTGAGCAGCATCGAGCATGTCGCCAGCTTCTGGTGCTACCGCTTCCCGCCCAAGCAACTCCAGCGGGTGCAGGTCGACGAACTCGTCGACATCTTCATGGACTTCGAACAGAGCCTGAATTCCCCCGCGCCGTAGTCGCGGACGCTTTCCTCCCGTGCGAAGCCAGGGCTATCGCATATGTGGCCGGCCGGCTGGTCCCACCCGTTCCGATCGTCATCCCCGGCCGCGTATGCGTGCCGGGGATCCATACGCACC
>JBEBYB010000120.1:0-8638 GCA_040391295.1 Phenylobacterium sp.
GCGCGGCGGTCGGCGGCGCCGACGCGGTGGTGCTCGGCGCCTTCACCGACCCGCTTGGCCTGCCCACCGAATTCGCCCGTCGCCAGACCCGCAACGCCCAATTGGTGCTGATGGAGGAGGCGCACCTTGGCCGCGTCTCCGATCCGGCCGCCGGTTCCGGCTATGTCGAGGCCCTGACCGACGAGATGGCGCGCGCCGCCTGGGCGCAGTTCCAGGCGATCGAAGCCGCGGGCGGCCTGATCGCCGCCCTCGCCGCCGGCCAGATCGCCGCTCAGGTCGAAGCGGTCTGCGCGACCCGCGACGCCGCCGGCCCGCCCAAGATCGTCGGCGTCACCGCCTTCCCGCCGACCCAGGACGCTCCGGTCGAGGTCCAGCATCCCGCGCCGCGCACCGCCCAGGCGCCCTCCACCAGGTTGCCGGGTCCAGACGGCCATTGCCCGCCGCTACGTCCCATCCGCCTGGCCGAGCCCCACGAGGCTGCACGATGAGCAAGTTCCCCGACTTCGCGACCCTGCCCTTCGACGGGCTCGCCTCCACCCGCGCCGTCACCACCGGCGATGTGTGGGACACGCCGGAAGGCGTGGCGGTGAAGCCGTCCTACGGTCCCCAGGACGTCGAAGGCCTGGCCTCGGGCTATCCTGGTCTCGCGCCGTTCCTGCGCGGCCCCTATCCGACCATGTACCTGACCAATCCGTGGACGATCCGCCAGTATGCGGGCTTCTCCACGGCCGAGGATTCCAACGCCTTCTATCGGCGCAACCTCGCGGCCGGTCAGATGGGCCTGTCGGTCGCCTTCGACCTGGCCACTCACCGCGGCTATGACAGCGATCACCCGCGCGTGAAGGGCGATGTCGGCATGGCCGGGGTCGCCATCGACTCTATCTTCGACATGCGCACGCTGTTCGACGGCATCCCGCTCGACAAGATGAGCGTGTCGATGACCATGAACGGCGCGGTGCTGCCGATCCTGGCGCTCTACATCGTGGCGGCCGAGGAACAGGGCGTCAGCCACGACAAGCTGTCGGGCACGATCCAGAACGACATCCTCAAGGAATTCCTGGTCCGGAACACCTATATCTATCCGCCAACGCCCTCGATGCGGATAATTTCAGACATCTTTTCATATACTTCGCGCGAAATGCCGAAGTTCAACTCGATCTCGATCAGCGGCTATCACATCCAGGAAGCCGGCGCGACGCTGGACCTGGAGCTAGCCTACACCCTGGCCGACGGCATCGAGTATGTGCGCGCCGGCGTCGCCGCCGGCATGACCGTCGACCAGTTCGCCCCGCGGCTGTCGTTCTTCTGGAACGCCGGCATGAACGCCTTCATGGAGATCGCCAAGCAGCGCGCCGGCCGCCTGCTCTGGGCCAAGCTGATGAAGGACGAGTTCGATCCCAAGGACGCCCGCTCGCTATCCCTGCGCGCCCACACCCAGACCAGCGGCTGGAGCCTGGCGGCCCACGACGTCTACAACAACGTCCCCCGCACCCTGGTCGAGGCGATCGCGGCGACCGGCGGCCAGACCCAGAGCCTGCACACCAATTCGCTGGACGAGGCCCTGGCCCTGCCGACCGACTTCTCGGCCCGCATCGCCCGCAATACTCAGCTGTTCCTGCAACTCGAGAGCGGCCAGACCCGGGTGATCGATCCGTGGGGCGGCTCCTACTATGTCGAGCGCCTCACCGCCGACCTCGCCGCCCGCGCCCTGGAGCACATCGCCGAGGTCGAGGCCCTGGGCGGCATGACCAAGGCCATCGAGGAAGGCCTGCCCAAGCGCCGGATCGAAGAGGCCTCGGCCCGCACCCAGGCGCGCATCGACGCTGGCCGCCAAAGCCTGATCGGGGTGAACCGCTATCGCCCCGAAGGCGCCGACGAGATCCCGATGCTGAAGGTGGACAACAGCGCCGTGCGCGAACGCCAGCTGGAAAAGCTCGCCCGCCTGCGCGCCGAGCGGAACCCCCAGGACGTCGAAGCCGCCCTTACCGCCCTGACCAACGGCGCGCGCGGCGATGGCAACCTGCTGGAGCTGTCGGTCAACGCCGCGCGCGCCAAGGCCACGGTCGGCGAGATCAGCCTGGCGCTGGAAAAGGTCTTCAACCGCCATGCCGCCGAGGCCTTCGCGGTCACCGGCGTCTATCTGCGCGAAGCTGGAACCACGCCCCAGGCCGAACGCGCCAAGGCGATGACCGGCGCCTTCCTCCAGGCCGACGGCCGCAAGCCGCGCGTGCTGGTCGCCAAGATGGGCCAGGACGGCCACGACCGCGGCCAGAAGGTGATCGCCTCGGGCTTCGCCGACCTCGGCTTCCAGGTCGATATCGGCAACCTGTTCCAGACCCCCGCCGAGGCCGCGGCCCTGGCCGTCAAGGACGGCGTTCATGTCGTCGGCGCCAGTTCCCTGGCCGCCGGGCACCTGACGCTGGTGCCCGAACTGAAGGACGAACTGGCCAAGCTCGGCCGCCCCGACATCCTGGTCGTGGTCGGCGGGGTGATTCCGCCCGAGGACTTCCAGGCCCTGCGCGACGCCGGCGTCGCCGCGATCTTCACGCCCGGCACGGTGATCCCGGAGGCCGCCATCGAGGTGATGGAGCGCCTGAACGAACAGATGGGCTACGCCCAGCTTGAGAAGGCCTGACGGCTCAACCTGATCCGATCAGAATCAGGTTGCCCTCGCTATCGCGCAACAGCGCGTAGCGCTCCCCCGGGGCCCAGGGCGCGTCGATCGGCTCCTGGTCGAAGACGACGCCCTTGGCGAGCAGGACCAGATAGGCGGCGTCAACGTCCTCCACCACGATGTTCAGGCTAGGCTGCTCGCCAGGCTCCTCGCTCTCTCGGCGCTCGAACAGGACACGGGTCGGAGAGCCCGGGATCTCCAGCTCGATCCAGCGCCAGCCGCTTCCGTACTGCTGGTCGGTGGCGAGCCTCAGGCCGATCACGTCGCGATAGAAGGCCACCGCGCGGTCCTGGTCGGTCACCGGCAGGCCCGAGAACTTCACATGCTTGAACATCTCACCCTCCAGGCCGGCGACCCCGGCGCTTCAGACGCGAATAGGGCCCGCCTTCTTGGCCCTGGGCTTCAGCTTGGCCCCGCGATACCAACTCGCGGGTAGTTCGGACGGGCCATGACGGGCCTCGATGTCCTTCTGCAAGGCCTTGGCCGCCAGCAGGTGTCCAGGGAACAGCATGTCGACCGTCCAGCTCACCACCGGGATCGCCGAGGCCGCCGAGTCGAAGGCGATATAGGCCGCCATCCGCGTCAGGGTTCCGAGCGAGGCGCCGGCCGAGGCGCCGTGCATCATCAGCAGTCCGCCGGCCCCGACGCTATAGACCGTGCTGGCGATGGGCACCCAGGCCAGGACCCCGTCCAGGCCGATGCCGAAGGGCCCGAGCCCGATCAAACGGTCCGACAGCACCTTGATGCGTTCGGCTGAGCGCCAGGCGCTATGAGCTTTTTCTCGATCGTCCGCCATCACGCCAAAACGCCGCCGCCGGAGGAAGGCTCCACCTTAGCCCCAAAGCTCTGGAGGCGTAGGGTGAATCAGCGCCCCGTCATAGACCAGTCCCGGCTGGCGATCGCGCGCCAGCAGCAGCGGCCCGTCCAGGTCCACCACGTCGGCGCCCTGGGCGATGATCATCGCCGGCGCCATGGCCAGCGACGTCGCCACCATGCAGCCGGCCATGACCTGCAGGCCCAGAGACCGCGCCTCGGCGACGACCGCCAGCGCCTCGGTCAGGCCGCCCGCCTTGTCCAGCTTCACATTCACGGCGCCATAGCGGCGCGCGCAGACCGCAAGCTCGGCGCGGGTATGCAGGCTCTCGTCGGCGCAAAGCGGCACCGGGCTCTCATAACCCTCGAGAACTCCGTCCTCACCCGCCTTCAGCGGCTGCTCGATCAGCTTCACGTCCAGCCGCGCGAAGTCCTGCGCGAGCCGGACCAGGTCCTCGAACTCAAGGCCCTCATTGGCGTCGACCACCAGCCGAGCCTTGGGCGCGGCCTCGCGCACCGCGACCACCCGGTCCAGGTCGTCGCGGCCGCCGATCTTGAGTTTCAGGAACGGCCGCCGCGCGGCGTCGCGCGCGGCCTGCGCCATCGCCAGCGGCGTATCCAGGCTGATCGTGTAGCAGGTCTTCACCGGGTCGAGCCGCACGCGCCCCGCCGTTCGCCAGGCCGGCACGCCCGAGCGCTTGGCCTCGAGGTCCCAGAGCGCGCAATCCACAGCGTTCCGCGCCGCCCCGGCCGGCGCCAGCGCTTGCAAGTCCAGGCGCGACAGACCGCCCTCCACCGCGGCCCTCAGGGCTTCGATCCGCGCGATCTCGCCGTCCATGGTCTGGCCGTAGCGCGCGTAGGGGACGGCCTCGCCGCGGCCGACCGCGCCGCCCTGCGCGATCTCGACCACCAGGACATGGGCCTTGGTCTTGCCGCCCCGCGCGATCACGAAGGCGCTGGCCAGCGGCCAATGCTCTGCGCGAACGGTGAGGGTTCTCATCAGGCCAGGTCGCCGGCCGCCGCGTCGAACAACAGATAGGTCCGGCCAGCTTCCGAGTTCAGCAGCCCCTCCAACAGGCGGCCGTCCCGGTCTCGCGTGACGGTGTCCTCCAGCCGCTCATGATAGCGGCTGAGATATTGGACGACCTGGCGTTTCAGGGCCTCGTCGGTGAACAGCCGCCGCGCCAACCGGCGGGTCGCCGCCGGAGCCAGCTTGCGCACCATGGTCCGCGCGCCATCGGCGTCGCGCGCCAACAGGATCTTAGCGATCTCCTGCAGCCGGCTGCGCGGCAGCAGGGCGGACGGATCGATCCCCATCATGCCGATCTCGGCGGCCAGGACCTCCTCCAGCGGCGCATGCAGGATTTCAGGCTCAGCGCCCTCGGACTCGTCGATCGACGACAGCAGGTCCTTCCAGGTCCAGCCCTCGCCGCCCGGCTCCTCGCTGCGGCCGCCGGCCTGGTCAAAGACCGTGGAGAATTCGGCGTCTGTGGCCGTCGGGGTCAGTCGCAGGCGCGGCCGGGATGGATCGCGCGACGCCGGGATCGGCTGGTTCAGCTCCAACTCGGTGTCATCGACTTCCGCCAGCGTCGGCGCCTCGGCGACCGGTTCGATCACCTGCTCTGGAACAGATTCCGGTTGAGCCAGGGTCTGGGCCGGCTTGCGCGAGGCGCGCGCCGGACGTTCACGCGGCGGGGTCAGCGGCGTCAGATTGGCAGTGGTGGCGACCGTTCCCATCATGCGGACGGCGTCGCTCAGCATCTCGTAGTTGCGGCGCACCCGATCCTGGAACGCCTCGTCGATCGCCTGGGTCTCGTCCGCCGTGCGGCGGGCGTGGTCCATCAGATCGTCGATGCTGTCGGACACCGCCTGGCGGACTTCCTCGGCCTGACCGCGCGCGGCGGCCGGCAGCCTGACGGCGCGATCTTCGATGGTCGCCAGCATGGCGGCCAGTTCGTCCAGCGTCGCCCGCGCGGCGCGCGCGCCCTCGTCGAGCTTGCGAATAGTGGTCGACCCCGCCTCGTCGACCATCCGGGCCGACTGCTCGATCAGGGCGCGAGCTTCCTCCAGCCGCGCCTCGAACACCTTGTTGGCCTGTTGGCCGGCGGTGAAGGCGGCTTCGGAAAGCTGATCCACCTGGTCGCGGGCGCTCTCGGCGTGGCGTTCGGCCGCCTGCCGGGTCCGTTCGGCCGCGCCGGTCAGGGCGGCGATCGTCGTCTGGGTCTGCTCTTCCAGCCGCGCGCGCTCGGCGGACGCGGCGCGCGACACCGCCTCCATGGAGTGCAGGGTCGATTGGCCGAACTCGTCGCGTTCGGCCTTGGCCGAGTCCGCCATTTCGCGGAACTGGTCGGTGGCCTCGGCCATTAGCTGACGCAAAGCCTCGCCGCCCTTGACCGCGCGGTCGCCCATCTCAGCGGCCGACAGCCGCGCCTGGCCGATGAATTCGGCAAGTTGAGCGGCATGGGTCTCGGCCTGGGCCGCGAAGGACTCGTGATCGGCGCGCAGGGCGTGGGCGACATTGACCAGACCGGCGCGCTGCTCGGTCAGACCGCTCTGCACCGACTTGATCTGGTCGGTGACGCCCAGGCCGGCGGTCTCCAGCCGGGCGATGTGGCGGGTCAGGTCGTCGGCGGCGGTGCGCGCCACGTCGCTGGTCTCGCCGGCGGCGGCGGCCAGATCGGCCGCGCGCGCCGCCAGGGAGGCCTCGGCCTCCCGCAACTGGGTCTCGGCCAGGTCGGAGGCCTCGGCCACCATCCTGGCCTGCTGGGCGATCGCGTCGGTCACCGCCGTAGCTTGGGTGTCGAGGGTCTTGGCCAAGCCGCCCATCTCCGCGCGCTCGCGGCCAAGGCTGTCGGTCAGCCCCCCGGCGGTGCGCACGGCGTTCGCCGCGGCCTCGACCAGCTTTTCGCTCTCGGCGGCCAGGGCTTGGCGCAAGGCCAGGATCGTTTCGCGCGCCTCGCTGGCGGCGGCCCCGGCGCGAACGATCTCGTCGCGCACGGCCTGGATGACGTCGGCGGTTTGCGCGCCCGCGGCCATGGCGGGCGTCACCATCTCGTCGGCCAACGCCTTGGCGCGCTGCGCCTCGACGCCCAGCTTCTGTCCCTGGCGCACCATGTAGGCGGCCAGCCAGACGAAGGCGGCCGGCCCCACGGCCAGCATCGCAAACACCAGCAGGGCGAACGGCTCGAAATCGAATGGCGCGACCGCGCGCCGATAACCCCAGGCGAACGCGATGGGGCCACAGGCCCACAGCACCGAGACCACCAAGGCGATCATGTAGATCGGCCAGCCGGAGGCGAGCATCTCGCTCCCGGGCCGCAGCGTTTCGGCGCGCTGAGCTAGGGGCCGCGCGGAGGTCGCGGTCGGCGGCGCCGGTTTCGGCTCTAAGGTCAAATTCCCTGCGGGCGGCGGTGCGAAGGCGAATGCACGGTCGGCCTCCTGGGCGGCGGCCTGGGCCGCCGCGCTCGGGTCGAGGCCCTCGTCGCCGTCAAGGGTTTGGAAATCAATCGGTTGGTGCCGCTTTTTGATCTTCATGGCCAGTCTGAAGCGGCCTTCCCATCCTGCGAGCGTGAATGAGCCGCGTCTCATCCCCGCCTTCGCGCCAACCTCAAGGATTACCGGCGAACAGGCGCCACGCAAAGCGTCATCAATGGGAATTTTCGCCAACCACCGGGCGGCAAGATCGGCGCCAACCGGACGCGCGCTAGGCTTTCAACATTTTGGCGCGGGCCTCAGGGCAATTGTCGCGAACAAGCTTACCGGCCTTGCCAGCCCCGACGACCACTTTCGAGGCCACAGCGGTCGGGTATTTCTTGTTCATCGTGCGGGCGACCGTCCGCTCGGCAGGGACCGGCTCATCGACCTTTTGGGTGTCGAGCGTCACGCCAAAATGCGAATAGGCTGCAGCCGACGATGACACCACCACCGCTGCGACGATCTCGGTCAATGTCTGCATCGGAACTCTCCCGTCCGTCCGATACGATTCCAGCGACCGTCGTTATACGTTAGTGTTCGCACTTGGGCGACGCATCTCAACATGAAATTTCGGTCATGTGACAGCTACGCCGCGGCCCGCAGGAACGCAGCGCCTTCGTGGGTCAGCAGCCACTGCTTGCGCTCCATGCCGCCGCCATAGCCGGTCAAGGCGCCGTTCGAGCCGATCACGCGATGGCAGGGGACGACGATCCCGATGGGGTTCGCGCCATTGGCCAGCCCGACCGCCCGCATGGCGCTAGGCTTGCCGATCCGCTCCGCCAACCCCTTGTAGCTCAAGGTCTCACCCGCCGGAATCGTGCAGAGCGCCGTCCACACCGCGCGTTGGAAAGCGGTGCCGCCGGTCCGCCATTTGATCTTCGACAACGCCCCAAGATCGCCGGCGAAATAGGTCTCGAGAGCGCCGCGGATCGCATTCGGCGCTCGCCCGTCCCTCAGGCTGACCGGCGGGTTCTGGCGACGCAGCAACAGGTGCATCCGATCCTCATGTGTCGTCCAGTCGAAGGCCCGCAGAAGTCCTTCGGCGTCCGTGACCAACAACCCCTCCCCCACCGGCGTGGCGATACGGTCGAGGTAGAGAGCTTCAGGCGGCTTTGGCATGTTTGGCCTCGGACGGGTTCTTGGGATCGGCGGACCACAGGTGTGACGCCGCATAGGCGCGCCAGGGACGCCAGCGTTCGGCCCGGACCAGCAGTTCGGCCGGGGTCGGGCGCACGCCGTCAGGACCCTCCAGAGCTCGCATCAAGCCGATGTCGGCGCTGGGGAAGGCGTCGGGCTCGCGCAGCGCCCGCATGGCGATGTACTGGGCCGTCCATTCGCCGATCCCCGGCAAGGCGCGCAGCGCCGCGACGGCCTCGTCCAGACTACGCCGTGTCCCGAACAAGTCCGGATCGGCGGCGGCCGCCTTGGCCAGGCCGACCAGGGCTCGGCCCCGGGCGCGCGGCATCGGCAAGGTCTCGACGTCGATCAACGACAACTGATCAGGCGTCGGGAAGAAATGCGTCAGGCCGAGCTTGTTCGCCGCCTCGTCCTCCAGCGCCGAGCCGTGGGCCGCCGTAATCTTGCCCGCCAGCACCCGCGCCGCCTGGACGGTGATCTGCTGGCCCAGCACCGCGCGCACCGACAGCTCGAAGCCGTCCCAGGCCCCCGGCGCGCGCA
>JBEBYB010000121.1:0-8559 GCA_040391295.1 Phenylobacterium sp.
GCGTAGCGGCGCATCGCCCCTTCGACCGCAGCGAAAACTAGGCCGGGGTCTTTTCGGCCGCGCGGGCCGCGACCCGGTCGAACCAGGCGGCGATGTTCTTGTTGTCGGCGTTCAGCGGCTGGCCCACCTGCGTACCGAATTGCAGGAAACAGAACAGCATGATGTCGGCCAGGGTGAAGCGATCGCCCGCCAACCAGGTGCGGCCGGTCATCAGGCCGTCCAGCCAGGTCAGCCTTTCCTGGGCCAGTTCCTTCAGATCGCCGGCGGCGTGCGGGATCGTCCGCATGCGGCTCTGGAACAGCGGCAGGCCCTCGGCGTAGCGGAAGCCGCTGGTCAGCGGCTCGCAGATATTGAGGTCGACGCGGCGCACCCACATGCGGGTCTCGGCGCGCTGTTCCGGCGTCGTGCCGATCAGCGGCGGGTTCGGGTACTTCTCGTCGAGGTACTCGCAGATGGCGGTGATCTCGGCCAGGTGCGAGCCGTCGTCCAGTTCCAGGCAGGGAATCTGACCCGCCGGGTTCTTGGCCACATAGGGTTCCTGGCGGTTTTCGCCGCCCATCAGATCGACCTTCTGGGTCGGAAGCTCGACGCCCTTTTCGGCCAGGAACATCGCCACGACCGCCGGATTGGGGCCCATCGAAGAGTAGAGTTTCATGCCGTCCTCCCAGGACTCTTGTTCAGCCGGCATATCGCCCGCTTTACCTTGGGGCCATCAAGCCGGTTTCGCGCTCACGACATCGGATTGGCGGGCGGGGAGGGCTCGGGCAGCGGGATGAATTCCTGGTCGTCGGCGTCGGGCAACTTCATCCGGCCGGCGCGCCAGTCGGCCTTGGCCTGTTCCAGGCGGTCCTTGGACGAGGAGACGAAGTTCCAGTCGATCAGGCGCGGGCCGATCGGCTCGCCGCCCAGCAGCATGACGACGGCGTCGTTGAGCGCGGTGAACAGCACCGGCTCGCCAGGCAGGAAGACCATCATCTGGCCCTCGTGGTACTGGCGGCCGTCCACCTCGACGAGGCCCTTCGCCACATAGGCCGCGCGTTCCGGGTACTCGGCCGGGAGCTGGGCTTGGGCGCCGGCGTTCAGATGCCAGTGGACGTAGAACATCGGTGAATGGGTCTTCACCGGCGACTTGGCGCCGAAGGCCTCGCCGGCGATCAGCCGTCCCCACAGGCCGGCTTCCTCAAAGGTCGGCAGCACCTCGGGGGCGTAGTGGTCGAATGAAGGGGCGATCTCCTCGTCCTCCACCGGCAGGGCGATCCAGGTCTGGATGCCGTCCATGCGGCCTCCATGTTCGCGCAGGGTCTCGAAACGCTCGGAGTGGGTGATGCCGCGCCCGGCCGTCATCCAGTTCACCTCGCCCGGCCGGATGGGCTGGGTGACGCCCACCGAATCCCGGTGAGTCATGGCGCCGTCGAACAGGTAGGACAGCGTCGAGAGCCCGATATGCGGGTGCGGCCTGACATCGACCTCCTTGCCGAACCCGGCCTGGAAGTCGGCCGGGCCCATGCGGTCGAAGAAGATGAAAGGCCCGATCATCCGCCGCTTGGCGTAGGGCAAGACGCGCCCGACCTCGAACCCGCCGAGGTCTTTGCGCCGTTGGTCGATGACAAGGTCGATCATTTTACGCCTCCGCGCGTTTGTCCCATGCGGATAGGGAGCATATTGGAGGCCTAGACTTGCGCGCTCACATAGGGGCTGACAAGGCCGAGCGGCGCGGCGGTGGTGTGCTTCACCGAGCGGATCACGATGCGGCTCTCGATATTGGAAACCAGGCCCAGCGACAGAAGCTTCTCGCGCAGGAAGTCGTCGAAGGCGTGCATGTCGCGGGTGACGACGCGCAGTTCGTAGTCGGCCGAGCCGGTGACGGTCGCGCACTGCACCACTTCGGGCAACTTGGTGATCGCCGTTTCGAAAGCGTCGAGATTGTCCTTGGTCGGCAGGCTGAGCTTGACGGTGCAATAGACCTCGAAGCCGAGACCGAGCAGGTCGCGGTCCAGAATAGTCACCCGGCGTTGGATGATGCCGGAGTCTTCAAGTCTCTTGATGCGTCTCCAGCAGGGGCTGGAGGACAAACCGACCCTTTCGGCGATCTCGGCGACCGACAATCCGGCGTCATGCTGGATAAGGTCCAGAATCTTGGCATCGACCGCGTCAAGGGCCTCGGGCAATTTTTCCTCCATCAATCGGCGCTTAACAGCGTTATTCTTGCCCCGAAATGCGTAGGTTGGGGCATGTCTTTGGCAAGCAATTCCATCGTGCTTATATGATCTTCTATAGCCATTAGGGAGCCCAAAAGGAAAGATATTGCTATGCGGCACGTGGATGTGACGCTCAACGACAAGTTCCTGCTCACGGAAGGTCGAGTCTTCATCACCGGAGTGCAGGCGCTCCTTCGTGTGATGATGGACCAACATCGCCTGGACAAGGCGGCCGGCCTGAACACGGCGGGTTTCGTCTCCGGATACCGCGGCTCCCCGCTAGGCGGCCTGGACCAACAGGCCCACCGGTTCGAGAAATTTCTCCAGGAAGCTGGGGTGGTGTTCAAGGAAGGTCTCAACGAGGATCTCGCCGCCACCGCCGTCTGGGGCAGCCAGCAGGCCAATCTCTTTCCCGGCGCCAAGTTCGATGGCGTGACCGGCATGTGGTACGGCAAGGCGCCTGGCGTCGACCGGACCGGGGACGCTTTCAAGCACGCCAATTTCGCTGGGACCTGGGCCAAGGGCGGCGTCCTGGCCGTGGCCGGCGATGACCATAACTGCAAGTCCTCCACCCTGCCGTCGCAGTCGGAATACGCGTTCCAGGACTTCGAGATGCCGGTGCTGTCGCCGGCCGACGTCCAGGAGGTGCTCGACTACGGCCTGATGGGAATCGCCATGTCGCGGTTCTCAGGGCTCTGGGTCGGGCTGATCGCGCTGGCCGACACCATGGACAGCGGCGTGACCATCGATGTCTCCATCGACCGCCACAAGATCGTGGTCCCGACCAATTTCAACATTCCGTCCGGCGGCCTCGGCATCCGGCTGAAGGACCAGCCGCTCGAGAAGGAGCGACGGCTCCGCAATTTCAAGATCCCCGCCGCCCTGGCCTTTGCGCGCGCCAACAAGATCGACCGGGTGATGCTGGGATCGGCCCGCCCGCGCCTGGGCATCGTCTGCCAGGGTCAGGCCTACAAGGACGTGGTCGAGGCCTTTGCGGCGATGGACCTTTCCGCCAAGGAAGCTTCGGACCTGGGCGTGGCGATCTACAAGGTCGGCATGCCCTGGCCGCTGGAACCGATCGGCCTGCGGGCGTTCGCCGCCGGCCTCGAGACCCTGATGGTCATCGAGCACAAGCGCCCGCTGATCGAGGTCCAGGCCCGCGCCGCCCTCTACGATCTGCCGGCCCACGCCCGGCCGAGGATCATCGGCAAGACCGACGAACAGGGCCATCCGCTGCTCTCGCAACTCGGCTCGCTCTCCGTGGCCGAGGTCGCCCTGGCCATCGCCGACCGATTGCCCCCCGGCCCGCATATGGAGCGGGTCCACGACTATCTCAGCCGGGTTTCGGCCGCCTCGATGGCCGCCGTGACCCTGGCCGCCGAGCAGCAGCGCAAGCCGTTCTTCTGCTCGGGCTGCCCGCACAACTCCTCGACCCGCCTGCCGGACGGCTCGCGCGCCCTGGCCGGGATCGGCTGCCACTACATGGCCAGCTTCTCCGACCCGCAGACCGACCTGAACAGCCACATGGGCGGCGAGGGTCTGACCTGGGTCGGCTCGGCGCCGTTCACCACGGAGCCGCATGTGTTCGTGAATCTGGGCGACGGCACCTATAATCACTCCGGTTCGCTGGCGATCCGCGCGTCGATCGCCGCCAACTCCCACGTCACCTACAAGCTGCTGTTCAACGACGCCGTCGCCATGACCGGCGGCCAGGCGGCCGAGAGCGGTTTCACCCCGGCCCAGATCACGCGCCAGCTGGCGTCTGAAGGCGTGGCCAGGACGGTGATCGTGGCTGACGACCCCAGCCGCTACGACGGGGTTCGCGACCTGGCGCCCGGCGTCGAGGTCCGGCCGCGCTCCGACCTGATCACCGTGCAGAAAGAACTGCGCGACATCCCAGGCACCACGGTCATGCTTTATGATCAGGTCTGCGCCACCGAGAAGCGCCGCCGCCGCAAGCGCGGCAAGATGGAGACCGCGACCAAGCGGGTCTTCATCAACCCTCTGGTCTGCGAGGGCTGCGGCGACTGTTCCAAGAAATCGAACTGCGTCTCGATCGAGCCGCTGAACACCGAGTTCGGCCGCAAGCGGAAGATCAACCAGTCGAGCTGCAACACCGACTATTCCTGCCTCGACGGCTTCTGCCCGTCCTTCGTCACCATCGAGGGCGGCGAGAACGCCCAGGCCAGGTCCATGCCGGCCCTGACGGCGGACTCCACGCCCTTGCCGATCTTCGAGCCGTTGGAAGGTGTGCGCAACATCGTCTTCACCGGCATCGGCGGCACAGGGGTGACCACCGTGGCCTCCGTCCTGGCCATGGCCGCCCACGTGGACGGTCGCGCTTCGTCGGTGGTGGACATGACGGGCCTGGCCCAGAAGGGCGGGGCGGTCTTCTCCCACGTCCGCATCGGCGAGACCGAGGAGACGGTGGTCGGCGGCCGGGTGCCGGCGGCCTCGGCCCACGTGCTGATCGCCTGCGATATTCTCTCAGCGGCCGGCGCCGACGCCCTGGCGCTCTACGCCAAGGACCGCACCGTGGCGGTGGGCAACGAGGACTTCGCGCCGACGGCCGATTTCGTCACCGACCGCGACGTGAGGTTCGACTCCGGCTCGATGGCGCGGCGGATCAAGGCGGCCAGCAAATCCTATGACGAGTGCCCGGCGCATCATCTGGCCGAGACCAATTTCGGCGACGCCATCTACGCCAACATGATCATGGTCGGCTTCGCCTGGCAGAAGGGGTTGGTTCCGCTTTCCAGCCGTGCGCTCTACCGGGCCATCCGCCTCAACGGCGTCCAGGCCGACGCCAATCTCCAGGCCTTCGAACTGGGCCGCCGGGTGGCGCACGACCCGTCGCTGCGCGGTCCGGCCGAGGCCGACGTGCCGACGCCGGAGACCATGCCGCTGGCCGATCTGATCGCCCATCGCGGCCGCGAACTCATCGCCTACCAGAACGGCGCCTACGCCAAGCGCTATCTCGACAAGGTGGCGAAGGCGGCTTCGGCCGAGGCGATTTTCGGAAGCGAGATGCTGACGCGGGCGGTGGCGACCAATCTCTACAAGCTGATGGCCTACAAGGACGAGTACGAGGTCGCGCGGCTCTATACCGACGGCCGCTTCGCCGCCGAACGGGGCGGGACCTTCAAGGGCGGCAAGACCAAGGTCTGGCTGGCCCCGCCGCTCCTGGCTCCCAAGGATGCTGACGGCAAGCCGAGGAAGATCGAATTCGGCGGCTGGATGCTGGATATCGCCTTCCCGGTGATGGCGAGGATGAAGGGGCTGCGCGGGACGCCCTTCGACATCTTCGGCGCCAGCGAGGAGCGCAAGATGGAGCGCGGTCTGATCGCCGACTATGAGGCGGGTCTCGACAAGCTGCTGGTCGGTCTGACGGCTGAAAACCTGCCGCTGGCCGTGCAGATCGCATCGGTCCCGCAGGGCGTGCGCGGCTTTGGTCACGTCAAGGACGCGTCGGTGAAGGTCGCCAAGGCCGATGAGGCCAGGCTGTGGGCGAAGTGGGAGAAGGCGCCCGCCTAGGGGCGCCTCTCGATCTTGGCCTAGGAGCCGCCGGGGATCGGCGACATCGCCTTCAGTTCGGCCAGGCCGTCGACGCTGATCTTGGCCCACCTCTGGAACATCTGTTCGAAGTCGGAGCGGTTGGTGACGCTGTTGCGGATGAACGGGCCGGCGTCTCCAGCCGTCCGGTTGTCCACCGCGCGGCCGAGCAGGGCGCCGCTCTGGGAGTCGCGGGCTTCGACAATGACCGTCGCCGATCCGGCGTCGCGGCTATAGGTCCGGGAGCGTTGCGCGGTCTGCAGGTCGGGCGCGGAGAGATAGAGGTTGGCCACGCCGGTGCGCAGGCGCAACACGTCGGGACCCGGGGTGGTGACCACCTGGTAGCCGGCGTCGGTATAGGCCTTTTTGAACACCTCCTCGAAGCCGGTCCGGGCCTTGTCGAGGATCTTCTGGGCCTCGGCGTCGCTGATCCGGTCCTCAAGGCCCATGGCGTCGGCGTTATAGTCGCGCACCCAGTTCTTCCGGAACGCGACCTCGGTCGGATCCATCATCACCTTGGTGTAGGTGCGGAAGTCGGCGCCTGGCAGCAGATAGACGGCGTCCACGCGTTTGGACGTCACCTTGGTCAGACCGTCCCAGCTCGCCGGGGCGGCGGCGGGAGCCGCCAACGCCGGCGGCGCGGCGGTTCCGATGACACAAAGGGCGGCGCAAAGCGCGATCATGCGATGGGACATGGCGGAACTCCTTGGCAAACCGCTTGCCGGTTTCGCTCATCGTGGCCTCGTCGCCCGGCGCCTCCTATCAGTAGAAACCCGCACCGGGCGCCTTCAGGGTGTGGAGCTGAACCGCAGGGAAGACGCTAATGCGTCGCCGCCCGGATCGCCGTGGTCAGGCTGTCCCGCGCGGCGTTCAGTTCGTCGGTGTCGGCGGCCGGCCAGGCCGAGTTGATGGCGATCACCAGCTTGTCGTCCGGGAAGGTGGTGATCGACTGGCCGAAGATGCCCAGCGCCTCGTAAGCCTTGGCCTTCGGGTTGATCCACCAGAAATAGCCATAGCCGCCGGCCTCCGGATTGGCCGGGTCGACCAGGATGTGAGACGCCGTGGCCTCCTTGACCCAGGTCTCCGGGACGACCTGCTTGCCGCCCGCCTTGCCGCCGCCCAGCATGAACATGCCGACCCGGCCGTAGTCGCGCAGGGTCATCGACATGCAGCAGCCGCCGCGCTCGTGACCGGCGACGTCCTCGACCCAGATGGCGTCCTGCTCCATGCCGAACGGCGCCCAGATCTTCTCCGACAGATATTGCGACAGCGGCTTGCCGACCGCGTTGGAGACCAGGACCCCGACCAGATCGGTCTCGCCGGTCGAGTAGTTGAACTTGGTGCCGGGCGTCACTGCGCGCGGCAGGCGGCGCATATAGCTGACCACCGGATTGACCCCCGGCTCGGTGATCGAAAGCCCGACCTTGGCGACGTCGGAATTGAGGTCGGTATAGTCCTCGTTCCATTTCACGCCGGAGGTCATGGTGATCAACTGACCGACCGTGACGCCGTCGTAGCCGCCACCCTTGAGCTCCGGGATGTAGGTGGTGACCGGATCGTTCAGGCTCTTGATGTAGCCGTCCTGGATCGCCGCCCCGACCAGGGTCGAGGTCATCGACTTGGCCACCGAGAACGAGGTCCAGCGGTCGTTCGGCCCGCGCTCCAGGCCGTAGCGCTCCATGATGACCTTGCCGTCCTTGATCACCAGCAGGCCCGAGACGCGATAGGCGGCCATGAAGTCGTTGACGCTCATCTGCTTGCCGTCGACGCTCACCTTCGGGTCGATCGTCTGGCCGGCGGGCAGGGGGAAGACGCTGGGGCCGCGCGGCACCACCTTGTGCGCGGCCAGTTTCTCCATGGTCTTGTAGCCTTCCTTCTGCTGGTCGGGGGACCACATCAGGATCGAGGCGCCCATCGATGGCGGCGCGCTCTGCTGCGCCAGCGCTGCGGTCGGCAGCAGGGCCGCCGCCATGGCCGCCATGGCCAGTTTCATCTTCAGCATCCCCGTCGTCTCCCCGCTTGCTCTTATGATTTGTGGTCAAGCTAAGGGGGAGCGGGCGGTTTGCATACCGCCTCAGTAGGTCTGGGTGATCGTCACGGTCTTGGAGAAGTCGCCTTTGCGCGCGTCCTGCTCGCGAATGAAGACATAGAGCATCCCGCCGTCGCCCCAGTTCATCTTGAGGCCAGGGTCGGAGTCGATTTGCAGCAGCAGGCGCCAGGCCTTGGACGCGCGCTGCATCGCCGGGGTCGGTTCCTCATTCTCGTAGGGATCCCGCCCGCGGCGAATCCGCTCGCAGGTGAGGGCCATTTGCTCCTCCTGGATCTCGGAGGGATAGCCGCCGATCCGGTGTTGGAGTTCGTCGCCGAATGGTTCATTCGGCAGGTCGGCGAGTTCGTCGAGGTCGACGCCGTCATCCAGTTCGCGGACATCGACGCCGAGCCAATCTAAACTGGGGACGGACCGAAGCCGCAGAAACGCCACGCGACGCTCGATAAAGCGAAGCTTGGGCGAAACGTCGGCTGGATAGGGCGCGGGCTCGCTGGCGGGCGCGTGGCTATGGATGACGCGGACAAGGTCCGCGAAGCCGAAGCGCATCTCGTCAAAGAAGGCGTAGAGGCGACCCTCCCCGGGCAGCCAATCTGGGCCATCCGCCGCGCGCGTTTCGGCCAGATCGATCTGGACCAGGAACGAGAGGGAGCGCTTGCCGGATGGCCAAGCCTGGCCTTCGGGGAGTTCCGGTGGGCCGCCCATTTTTGAGAAGCCGGGCTGCTTTGTCGGGGTCATCAGCAGCGTCGACCGAGCCATCCG
>JBEBYB010000122.1:0-8535 GCA_040391295.1 Phenylobacterium sp.
AGGTGCCCGACAGGGTCTTGTGGGTGTAGATATTGGCCGGGATCGGCTCGATGCCGGCGCTGGTGCCGCCGCAGATGATCGAGATCGAGGCGGTGGGGGCGATGGCCAGCTTGTGGCTGAAGCGCTCCATCACGCCGCGGTCGGCGGCGTCGGGGCACGGACCGCGCTCTTCGGCCAGGACCCGCGAGGCCGCGTCGCACTGACGGCGCAGGTGCTTGAAGAGGCGCATGTTCCAGGACTTGGCCAGCGCGCTCTCGAACGGCACGTTCTGCATCTGCAGGAACGAGTGGAAGCCCATGAGGCCCAGGCCCACCGAACGCTCGCGCATGGCGGCGTAGGCGGCGTTCTTCATGTCGGCCGGGGCGCTGGAGATGAAGTCCTGCAGCACGTTGTCGAGGAAGCGCATGACGTCCTCGATGAAGGTCGGATGGTCGCGCCATTCCATGAACTTCTCGGCGTTGACCGAGGAGAGGCAGCAGACCGCGGTGCGGTCGTTGCCGAGGTGGTCGACGCCGGTGTGGAGCATGATCTCCGAGCACAGGTTCGACTGGCGCACCGACAGGCCGAGCTCGCGCTGATGCTGCGGCATCGAGCGGTTCACGGTGTCGGAGAAGATCAGGTAGGGCTCGCCGGTCTGCAGGCGGATTTCGAGGATCTTCTGCCAGAGCGAGCGGGCGTCGACCTCGCGCAGGACCTCGTTGTCCTTGGGCGAGCGCAGGCCGAACATTTCGCCGGCGCGGACCGCTTCCATGAACTCGTCGGTGATCGAGATGCCGTGGTGCAGGTTCAGGGATTTGCGGTTGAAGTCGCCCGAGGGTTTGCGGATCTCGAGGAACTCCTCGATCTCCGGGTGGTGGATGTCGAGATAGACCGCGGCCGAACCGCGGCGCAGCGACCCCTGGCTGATGGCGAGGGTCAGGCTGTCCATCACGCGGATGAAGGGGATGATGCCGCTGGTCTGGCCCGCGCCCTTCACCTTTTCGCCGATGGAGCGCACGCCGCCCCAATAGGTGCCGATGCCGCCGCCGTTGGAGGCCAGGGCCACGTTTTCGTTCCAGACGCTCTGGATGCCTTCGAGGCTGTCGCCGACCGCGTTCAGGAAGCAGGAGATCGGCAGGCCGCGCCCCGCGCCGCCGTTCGACAGCACCGGGGTGGCCGGCATGAACCAGAGGTTGGAGATGTAGTCGTAGATCCGCTGGGCGTGGTCGGCGTCGTCGGCATAGGCCGTGGCGACGCGGGCGAACATGTCCTGGTAGCTCTCGCCGGCCAGCAGGTAGCGGTCTTCCAGGGTGGTCTTGCCGAAATCGGTCAGCAGGGCGTCGCGCGAACGGTCGACCTCGACCTTGCGGACGAGCTGCAGTTGCGGTCGATCGGACCGCTCAGACGCCGCCTGGGTCGCTTCCGAAACCGTCCGCATTGCCGCTTCGCCGCTGCTCATGACCCAAAACCCATAACTATCAGACGTTTCTGTCCGGGACACCGCCCGGCCGCTTCCATCGCTATATCTAGTGGCAGCCCCGCCCCCGATACGCATCATATGGGGCCAGAAGGGTCCTGACTCGTCAACGGGGATGAGCACTCGTCCCCATGAGTTTTTCTTTAACGAGAGATTAACAGCCATCTTGACTGGTTGCTGCGCTTGAGTTTTCCACAGGCTGGCTTTCGCCACGGGAAGGCTCTGCTCACGCGGATGTGAATACCAGCCCGCCGGCGAAGACGCGAGTCGTTCTCACTTGCCCCCAGATCGTCCCCACCCTATCCACACCTCGTCACTGGGGAGTAGCCGCCCGTAGCTCCAACGGGGGATGCGTCAACAAACTTGCAAACGGCCTTTCGGCTCGCTGCATGGCGCATTCGGCAGATTGCTTGGCGAGACCTTTGGCTTTCGTGTGCCGGTCCATTGCGGGGTCGGCGGCGCGGAAGGCCATTGGTATGTCTCGACCCCGCCCGGACGTCAGCTCTCATGGAAGCCTTCCTCGTCTCAACCGGCCTCGTGGCCGTCGCCGAAATCGGCGACAAGACCCAGCTCTTGGCGATTCTGCTGGCTGCGCGGCTCCGCAAGCCGGCCCCCATCATTCTCGGCATCCTGGTCGCGACCATGGCCAACCACGCCCTGGCCGCCATGGTCGGGGTGGCCGCCGGCCAGTTCCTGGACGGCCCGTGGATGAAGTGGGTGCTGGGCCTGGCCTTTATCGCCTTCGCCGGCTGGGCGCTGATTCCCGACAAGTTCGAGGACGGCGACGCGCCGCGCGAGAAAGCCGGCGCCTCGATCTTCATCACCACCATGGTGGCGTTCTTTTTCGTGGAGATGGGCGACAAGACCCAGGTCGCGACCGTGGCCCTGGCCGCCAAGTTCGACCAGGTGCTGCTGGTCGCCGCGGGCACCACGCTGGGCATGATGATCGCCAACGTCCCGGCGGTGCTGATCGGCGAGGCCGCGGCGACGCGCCTGCCGCTGAAATACATCCGCTGGGCGGCCGCCGCCTCGTTCGCGGCGATCGGCGTCTGGATCCTGATCGCGGGCTAACCCGGCGCCTTGAGCCCAGCCATGAACACGCCGATCAAACGGCGGGCGCTGGGCTCCCAGCCGGGCTGGTCATAGCCGTGGCGAACGCCGGCCATGGCGCGATAGACGTCCTCCGGGCCGATATCCGGCAGGACGTCGCCGCCGGCGACCGCGGCCGATTTCGGGATCACGATCAGGCCGCCATCCAGAGGCCTCTGACTGCGCCGACCGCCACCGCCGTCAGGAACGCTCGCGGTTAACCCCAGTTCGCCCCGACCGGGACGACGAGGCACGATCGCGGTGTTGTTTATGGCGCGCCATCGCCCCGGAGACCGCGTTGGAGGCTGCCTTCACAAAGCAAAAGAGCCCGGCCTTTCGGCCGGGCTCTTCGCTAGATCGGCTTAGCGCCGAAGATCGATATCTTAGAAGTTGATGTCGATCGTCGAACGGCGGTTCAGCGGTTCTTTCACGCCATCCGGGGTCGGAACGGCGAGATCGGTTTCACCCTTCCAATCCACTTGCAGCGTGGACTGACCAACGCCCAGACCAACCAGCGCATCGGCGGTGGCCTTAGCGCGGCGCTCCGAGAGACGCATGTTGTAGTCAGCCGGGCCCGACGTATCGGTGTGGCCGACCACGATCACGCGGGTCGCATTGCCGCTGGTCGCGTAGGTCGCAGCTTCCTGAACCACCGCCTGGGCTTCCGGCGTCAGGACGTACTGATCGAACGGGAAGTAGACGACGAATTGCTTAGCCTCGGCAGCAGCCGGAGGCGGCGGCGGCGGGGGCGGAGGAGGCGGCGGGGGCGGAGGGGGCGGCGGCGGCGGCGGCGGGGGCGGCGGCGGAGCGAACGAGTAACGGAGACCCAGGGTCACCGATTGGTCGCGGTATTCGCCGGAGAACACGCCGGGTTGGATCGCATGCGAACCGGTCGAAGCGAAGTCGAGATCCGAACCACCGAGGTAGCGGTAGGTCAGGTCGACGTTCAGACGGTCCGTAGCGCGCCAGGCCAGACCGGCCAGGACTTGCCAGGCCAGAGCCGTGTCATCGTCGTCGATGGTCAGGTTCTGGATGGCCGGGTTGGCGGCCGAGAAGGTCGGCGGCGAGGTCAGGGTCGTGGTCGCGAATTGACCGACGGTGTTGACCTTGACGTGGTTGATGCCGATGCCGGCGCCGATGAACGGATTGATGACCGACCCCGGAAGGATGTCATAAATCACGTTACCCATGACGGTCCAGGCTTCGACCTCGCCCGAGGGCGAACCGCACTGGGAAGCCGCCGCGGTGCGGACGACGCCGGGGGTGCAGAGGCCGAGCGGTTGGTTGTTGGCGCCGCCACGGATCGAATCGATGTCACCCGGGCGGTAGCCGCCTTCGAGTTCCACACGCCAATGCTCGTTCAGCTGGTAGCCGAGACGGGCGAAACCAGCCCAGTCGTCTTCCTGGCTGATGTCCCAGTTCAACGGCGTTCCGTTTTGGCCGTTGTTGGAGGAATCGGCGTCGATGCCTTCCGGCAGGTGATACCCGAGGTCGACGGCGCCGTACCAGCCGGCGACTTGCGCGGAAGCGCCGGAAGCGGCGAAGACCGCAGCCAGGGCGGCCCCCGCTAGGAGTTTGAATTTCATATTCAGAGCCCTCTCTTGCCCTCTGCTGCGGCCAAATGACCCAGCTCAGTTATATCAAGGCCGAAGCATTACGAAAGTGTCGCCGAGGCAACACCTCCGCCAATTCGCTGGCGCCCACGAAATACCCCAGGACGATAAACATTCTTCCCCTCGGTAATCAACTTCGGGGCGAGAGACACATCTCCCGTCCAGCTTCTCGACGGCACGCCTGGAACCCGCCTGAGAGCTGAATCTCGTTGTTTAGAGCGTAAGCTTAGCTGAGTCGCGTTCAATCGACGCGCCCCAACTTCGGCCGAAGCCTTTGTAAATTCATATAAAGCGAGTCTGGCCGCACGCGCCGCAGTCGAATGACGTTCAGCGCACGCGATAAATCCGTCACACATGTCAAAAGACATCAGGCCCCTCGCCCAGGACGCGAATCCTCGCTTCCTACCGAGCCCTCAACGCGGACGTGCAGCTTTCGTTCCGAAATAAGCTCAGCTTTCTTGCGCCCGGCGATAGCGCCGGGCGCGTCCGCCAAGCGCCTCGGGCCGGTTCAACGCCTTGCGGAACTCATCGCGGCGCTCGTGGATCGATGCGATGATCAGCCCCATCGGCACGCCGATCTCGACCAGCACCGCCTCGGAGAGCTGCAGGCTGGCCTCGACGGTTTCCGGCACGGCGTCGGTGGCCCCCAGTTCATAGAGCCGCGCGGCCTGGCGCGCGTCGCGGGCCCGGGCGACGATGGTCAGATCGGGGCGCATGGCCCGCGCCGTGGCGACGATCGCCTCCACCCCGTCCGGGGCGTCCATCGTCACCACCAGGGCGGGCGCGGTCTCGAGCCCGCACCGCTTCAGGAACTCCTGGCGCGAGGCGTCGCCGAAATAGATCGACTCGCCGGCATGACGCGCGCGCTCGACCAGCCGGGGGTCGCGCTCGGCGGCGACCCAGGCGATGTCGTGGCGATGCAGCATGTCGCCGACCAGCCGGCCGACGCGGCCATAGCCGACGACCAGCACCTTCGGCGTTTCGTCGGCGTCCTCGGGCATGGCCGGTTCGGGCGACAGCCCCTGCCCGCCGACCTTGCGGCCGCCCAGCTTCAGCCCGATCGCGGCGAGCAGCGGGATGCACATCATCGAGATGGTCGACGAGACCAGCACCATCTGGCCCAGGCCTCGCGGCACGATCCCCTCGCCCATGGCCGAGGCCAGGATGACGTAGGCGAACTCCCCGCCGCCGGCGAGCAGCAGGCCCGCCTCCAGAGCCCCGCGCGAGGTGAGGCCAAACAGCCGGCCCAGACCGAACACGACGGTGGCGTTCAGCGTCACCAGCCCCAGGGCGATGCCGAGGATCAGCAACGGATGGGCGGCCAGCAGCGAAACGTCGAGCCCGATGCCGACCGACAGGAAGAACAGACCCAGCAACAGCCCCTTGAAGGGCTCGATGGTGACCTCGACCTCGTGACGGTACTCGGTCTCGGCCAGCAGCAGGCCGGCGATGAAGGCGCCCAGCGCCATGGAGAGGCCGGTCAGGGCGCTGACCAGACCCGCGCCGATCACCACCAGCAGGCAGGCGGCCATGAACAGCTCTTCGCTCTTGGCGCGGGCCACCGACTTCAGCATCGGGCGAAGCAGCAGCCGGCCGAAGGCGACCAGCACCATGACCCCCAGCGCGGCCGGGGCGAAAGCCAGCAGCAGGCCGGGGGAGAACGCCTCGCCGTCGCCGCTGCGCCCCAGGATGGCGAGAGTCACCAGGATCGGCGCGACCGCCAGGTCCTGGAACAGCAGCACGGAAAAGGTCGCCCGGCCGGCGGGGGAATGCTGGCGCTTGTTCTCGGTCAGGATCTGCATGACCACGGCGGTGGAGGAGAGCGCCAGGGCCGCGCCGATGGCGGCGGCCGACGAGACGGGCTGCCCGAAGGCCATGGCGGCGGCGGCGATGGCCAGCAGGCAAAGGGCCACCTGCAGGGCGCCCATGCCGAACACCCACCTGCGCATCAGCCTCAGGCGCTCCCAGGAGAGCTCCAGGCCGATCATGAACAGCAGGAACACCACGCCGAACTCGGCGAGCTGGGCGATCTCCTGCGGGTTGGCGATGGTCAGATAGCCGAGCCAGGGGAAGATCCCGGTCAGGGCCCCAAGGCCGAACGGTCCCAGTACGACGCCGGCGCCAAGGAAGCCGAGGATGGGGCTGATCCGCCAACGACGGAACAGCGGCACGATGACGCCGGCGGTGGCCAGGAACAGGATAACGTCCTTATATTCGCCGGGCGAAACGTGGCCTTCCATGCGTTCTCCTGATGTGGTGAGCGGCACTATGGGGCCTTGCGGCCGGGCGCGTAACCCACGCTGGCGGCCTTAAGCGGCCCGACCGGCGCGTTCGGCCAAAGAAGTCCGAAATCGGGGCTGAAGCGGCCTTGGCGGGCCGCTTGAACCCGAACGCGAATCGCAAAGGCTGACAGCCAAGCTCCGGCCTGGCCCTGGACAGGCGCCCGGCCGACGTTGACAGCCCGGCCCGCGCCGTCGTCTATGCCGCCCATATTTTAAGAAGAATGGAGGATCGCAATGGTTTGGAATTACGCCAACCTGTGGGAGTCGGTGGCCCAGGCCACGCCGGACCGCCCCGCCCTGATCCACGGCGACAAGACCATCGCCTGGAAAGACTTCGACCGCCGCGCCAATGCGCTGGCCAAGGTCATGGTCGAGGCCGGCGTCGCCAAGCAATCGAAGGTCGCCGCCTATCTCTATAACGGCCCCGAATACCTCGAGACCTATTTCGCCGCCTTCAAGGCCGGCCTGGTCCCGTTCAACACCAATTACCGGTATGGCGGCGACGAGCTGACCTACCTGTTCGACAACGCCGACGCCGAGGTCGTGGTGTTCCACGCCTCGTTCGCCGAAATGGCCGACAAGGTCCGCGGACGCCTGCCGAAGGTGAAGGCCTGGATCGCCGTGGGCGAAGTCGGCCACCCGGTTCCGGCCTGGGCGCTGGACTATGACGCGATCGTCGCGGCGGACGTCGATCACTTCGAAGCGCCATGGGGCCGGTCGGGCGACGACCTGCTGATCATGTACACCGGCGGCACCACCGGCATGCCCAAGGGCGTGATGTGGCGCCAGGAAGACCTGTTCAAGGCTCTGGGCGGCGGCGCCAACCTGCTGCTCGGCCTGGCGGCGCTGGAGCGCGTCGAGGAAGCCGGCGAACGTGCGAAGGCGGTCGAGGCCAGCGGCGCACCGCTGAACATCACCATTCCGGTCGCGCCGTTGATGCACGCCACCGGCCAGTTCATCTCGTTCGGCGCCCTGATCGGCGGCGGCGCGGTGGCGACCCTGGTCCCGCGCAAGTTCGACCCCGCGCAGTTGTTCGACGAAGTCGAGCGCCTGGGCGTGTCGGGCCTGATCATCGTCGGCCCGGCCTTCGCCGCCCCGATGCTGGACGTGCTAGACGCCAATCCCGGCCGCTGGGCGATGCCGTCGCTGAAGCGGATCGTCTCCTCGGGCGCCATGTGGGGCCTGGAGAACAAGCAGGGCCTGCTGAAACACCTGCCGCACATCATGCTGATGGACAGCCTGGGCTCGTCCGAAGCGCTCGGCCTGGCCTCGTCCACCTCGGGCGGCGGCGCGGCGGCCGGCACGGCGAAGTTCGCCACCGGCCCGAACGCGGCGGTGTTCACCGAGGACGGCGTGCGAGTGGAAGCCGGCTCGGGCGTTCGCGGCCTGGTCGCGGTCGGCGGCTACACCCCGGTCGGCTACTACAAGGATGAGGAAAAGTCGGCCAAGACCTTCCGCATCTTCGACGGCACGCGCTGGAGCGTCCCCGGCGACTGGGCGACCGTCGAGGCCGACGGCTCGATCACCCTGCTGGGCCGCGGCTCGCAGGTGATCAACACCGGCGGCGAGAAGGTCTTCCCCGAGGAAGTCGAAGAAGCCCTGAAGAAGTTCCCCGGCGTGCGCGACGCGGCCGTGGTCGGCGTGCCCGACCCGCGCTTCGGCGAGCGGATCTGCGCTGTGGTCGACTTCACCGGCGACAAGGCCCCGACCCTGGCCGAACTGTCGGCCCACGTGAAGGGCCTGCTGGCCGACTACAAGGCGCCGCGCGAACTGGTGCTGGCCTCGGTCGTCCGGGCGCCCAACGGCAAGCTCGACTACAAGGGCATCAAGGCCCAGGCGCTGGAAGCCTTGTCGGCGACGGCGTAGTCGCCGCTGAGAGAAACCTTCTCCTCTCCCCCGCCGGGGGAGAGGCCGGGTGAGGGGGAGCGGCTGAGCCAGTTCACCGCCGACCACGCGGGAGCGCCGCTTCGCGGCCCCCTCACCTAATAACCTCTCCCGAGGGAGAGGAATTATGCTGGGGGTCCGCCCCCGCCGCCTGACGTAACAAAAAAGTAACGTGCCTCCGCGGGCCCGGCCGGTACAGGGTCACGCTCCA
>JBEBYB010000123.1:0-8527 GCA_040391295.1 Phenylobacterium sp.
TCTCCCTGGCTCAGCACCAGAGAATCACGATCACCGAATTTCGCAACAGGCCCCGGCGGGGAGAGGAATAGTCAGCGTTCCACGTGAAACACGCCTGAAATCAGATACTTCACCAAAACAAAGGGGCCCGCGTCGCCGCGAGCCCCTTTTTTCATGTCCGCTAAGGCCGGTGGCCCTAGGTGTTCATCGACTGGAAGAAGTCGTCGTTGTTCTTGGACGAGCGCAGCTTGTCGAGCAGGAACTCGATCGCGTCCTGGGCGCCCATCGGGGTGATGATGCGGCGCAGGATGAAGGACTTCTGCAGGTGTTCCTTCGGGGTGATGAGCTCTTCCTTCCGGGTGCCCGACTTGATGACGTCGACGGCGGGGTAGATCCGCTTGTCGGCGACCTTGCGGTCCAGAATGATTTCCGAGTTACCGGTGCCCTTGAACTCTTCAAAGATGACTTCGTCCATCCGGCTGCCGGTGTCGATCAGGGCGGTGGCGATGATGGTGAGCGAGCCGCCCTCCTCGATGTTCCGCGCCGCGCCGAAGAAGCGCTTGGGACGCTGCAGGGCGTTGGCGTCGACGCCGCCGGTCAGCACCTTGCCCGAGGACGGGACGACGGTGTTGTAGGCGCGGCCGAGACGGGTCACGCTATCCAGCAGGATGACGACGTCGCGCTTGTGCTCGACCAGGCGCTTGGCCTTCTCGATGACCATCTCGGCGACCTGCACGTGGCGGGTGGCCGGTTCGTCGAAGGTCGAGGAGACAACTTCGCCACGCACGGTGCGGCGCATGTCGGTCACCTCTTCCGGGCGCTCGTCGATCAGCAGGACGATCAGATAGCACTCGGGGTGGTTGGTCTCGATCGACTTGGCGATGTTCTGCAGCATCACCGTCTTGCCCACGCGGGGAGGAGCAGTGATCAGGCAGCGCTGGCCCTTGCCGAGCGGGGCGACGATGTCGATGACCCGGCCGGTGCGGTCCTTCAAGGTCGGATCGTCGATCTCCATCTTCAGCCGCTCGTCGGGATACAGCGGGGTCAGGTTGTCGAACAGGACCTTGTGGCGGACGTTCTCGGGGTTCTCGAAGTTGATCAACTCGACGCTGACCAGGGCGAAGTAACGCTCGCCTTCACGCGGCGCGCGGATGGCGCCGTCGACCGTATCGCCGGTGCGCAGGCCAAACTTACGGATCTGCGAGGGACTGACATAGATGTCGTCGGGGCCGGACAGATAGTTGGCTTCCGGGCTGCGCAGGAAGCCGAAGCCGTCCTGCACCACTTCCAGGGTGCCGGAACCGGAGATCTGCACGCCCTCTTCGGCCAAGGCCTTGAGGATCGCGAACATCATGTCCTGCTTGCGCATGGAGTTGGCGTTCTCGATCTCCAGCGTCTCGGCGAAGGAGAGCAGGTCGGCCGGCGACTTGTCCTTCAGCTCCTGGAGCGACATCCGGGTCAGGCCCATGGCGGCGATGGCCGCGGCGACCTCGGAGTGGTCGTCGTGATCGTCGTCATCGTCGCTGGCGTCGTGATGGGATTCGGCGTTTTCCGCGGCTTCAGCGGCTTCCGTCGTTTCGACCACCGTTTCCTGGGTCGGGGTTTCGTCGGCCGAGGTTTCGTTCGGGGTGTCTTCAGTCATGAAAATACTCTGAGATAGACTCCGCCAACCGAGCAGTTCTCGGGCGCGGAGAGAATCGTTGGAGGCGTTCTAGGACGCCGGATTTGTCTCGAGGGCCGGGCCGCAGCTGCTGGTTAAGCGCGCGACGCACGGAAAAAGGCGGGGCGTATCTACGAAAACCGTCGACACGTAGGGAGAGCGGAACCACATGCGCGGGCCGCGGTCAAGCGTGGCCGCTCCAAATCGTGCCGGCGGCCTCGCCGATCATTGGGGTCAGTGCTGGCCGAATTGAAGGGTCACGGCGAGTACGGCGATGATCGCGGCTAAAAACGGCAGTTCGTTGGTGGCGCGCCAGAACTTCGCGGACTTCGGACGCTGCCCGGCGAGGAACTTCTTGTACGAACCGGCCAGGAAGCCGTGCCAGCCCGAGATGAACAACACCGCCGCCAACTTCACGATCATCCAGGGCTGCAACAGGAAGCCCCAGCCCTCCTTCGCCGCATAGACATGCCAGAGGATCAAGCTCACCCCGAGGATCCAGGTCAGGATCATCGACGGATTAATAATGATTTTCAGTAGCTTGCGTTCCCAGACCAGGAACTTCTCATCAAACTCGTGGCCGGGGGGCGCTGTCTCGGTGTGATAGGCGTAGAGCCGGGGCAGGTACATCATTCCAGCCATCCAGGCGATGACCGCGATAATATGCAGACCCCTGAGCAGATCGTAATTCACGCTGCGGCTCCCCTCGCCCCGTTTCGACAGGCGCATTTGCCATAGGTTTCGGGGCAACGCCACGCGCCGTGCGGGGCCACCTCGCTATTGCGGGCCAGCGCCTGGGTGGTCGCCCGCGTCAGGGCCCGGATGAAGGCCGGTTCGGTGCTGGGGGTCGGCGCCCGCAAATAAGGCGCGCAGCCGACCTGGCCCGCCAGCTCGGCATATTCGTGATCCAGCTCGACCAAGGTCTCGACGTGCTCGGAAACAAAGGCGATCGGGCAAATGAGCACGCCCTTGCCCTCGGCGCCGGCCCGGCGAATTTCATCGTCCGTAGACGGACCGATCCATTTCAACCGCCCGACCCGGCTCTGGTAGCAGACGTTCCAGTCGGTGAGTTCGGGCAACCGCATAGCCACGGCCTGGGCTGTGGCCTGGATCTGAGCCTGGTAGGGATCGCCCGCCTCGATGACCTTTTCCGGCAGGCCGTGAGCCGAGAACAGCAGGCGCACATTGGCCGGACCGCCAGCCTGCTCCCAGGTCTGGCGGATCAGCTTGGCGTGGGCGTCGGTCAGGCCAGGCTCGGTCGGATAACAGCAGACCGTATGGGTGCGGCCTGGCCCCTTATAGGCCTGCGCCCAGTCGTTCACCGACGAGGCCGTGGTCGTGGTCGAAAACTGCGGATAAAGCGGCAGCAGCACGATTTCGTCGGGCGCGAAGGCGGCGACGTCTTTCGCGGTCTGCGCGGCGAACGGTTTCCAATAGCGCATGGCGACAAACACCCGCGCTTCTCGCGAGGGATCTGCCTCGTTGAGCGAGGCCTCCAGAGCGCGGGCCTGCTTCAGCGTTTCCGGCAGCAAAGGTGAGCCGCCGCCCATGATCGCGTAGTTGGCCCTGGCCGTCTTCGCCCGCCGTGCGGCGATGAATTTGGCCAGCGGGATCCGCGCCATCGCCGGCAGGCTGATGATCGCGGGATCCTTGAACAGGTTTTCCAGGAACGGGCGCACCGCGCCTGGTCCATCGGGGCCGCCGAGGTTGAATAGAACGACGGCGAGCTTGGTCAAGCTTCCCCCTCAGTCAGCTTTGCTGACAGCTCCCCCAGAGGGGGAGCATCCAGGCCAAGATATCCTCCCCCTCTGGGGGAGGTAGCGCGCGCAGAGCGACGGAGGGGGCTCACTTGCCGGTCACTCGCCGGATCGTGCGCTCGATATGCTCGATCGGGGTGTCGGGCAGAACGCCGTGACCGAGGTTGAAGATATAGGGAGCGCCGTTCCACTGCTCGATCAAGGCCTCGACCCGAGCGTCGAGCGCCGGACCGCCGGCGCGCAACAGCAGATTGTCGAGCGCGCCCTGGATGGTCTTGCCGCCAGCCTGGATCTTCTGGCCGAGCGCGGCCGAGGCCTGGGTGTCCAGGGCTACGGCGTTGACCGGAACCCTGGCCGCATAGTTCTCGACCAGGGCGCCGGCTCCACGCGGGAAGCCGATGAACGGGGTGTCGATCCCAGCGGCCCGGACCTTCTCGATAATGGCGATGTGCGGTTTGATGACGATACGTTCGAAGACGTCCTCGGCCAGGCCTTCGGCCCAGCTCTCGAAAAGCTTCAGCACTTGGGCGCCGGATTTCGCCTGCATCACCAGGTAGCGTGCGGTCGACTCCACCAGCACCTCGATCAGACGATCGAGCTTCTCGGGGTTCTGATAGGCGTAGGTGCGGGCCCCGGATCGATCCGAACCCCTCCCCTCGATCATATAGGTCGCCACGGTCCAGGGAGCGCCGGCGAAGCCGATCAAGGTGCGGTCAGGCTCCAACTCCGCCCGGACCCGCGAAAGGGTCTCACCGATCGCCGACAGCCGTCCCGTCGAGGCTTCAATCTGATCGGCCATCGACTCGATGGACGGCAGTTCCCCAAGCCTGGGACCCTCGCCGGCTTCGAACCAGACCTCCTGACCGAGCGCCTGCGGGATCAGCAGGATGTCGGCGAACACGATAGCCGCGTCCAGCGGGAACCGGCGCATCGGCTGCATCGTGGCCTCGGCGGCCATTTCCGGATTGTGGCAAAACGCAATGAAGTCCGGCGCCCGGGTGCGAAGCTCACGGTACTCGGGAAGCGACCTCCCTGCCTGACGCATGAACCAAACCGGCGGCCTATCCAGGGTTTCACCGGCGAGCGCCCGCAAGAGGCGCGGTTTTGAACCTTCTGACATGTACGCCGTTAAACCGGCTTACGGCCCCAGGCTCAAGCCCATGGGCGCCGCCCGCCTGCCTTCTTCCTAATAAGAATCTAGATATTGGATGTTGAGGAAGAGGTAGGGCCGTGGACATACGGGGACAACTTTCGCCGGCCATACCTTCGCAACCCCTTATCAACAAGGCGATTGGTGGTTAACGACCCCTCCTGCGACCACCCTGTGAATTGCGGGGAGAACCGCCCAACCCCTGATGGAGTTTACTTTTCGTTAGTAGGTTAATGGGGAGTTAACTTTGACGAACCGGAGTCATCAACGGCCAGGTCGCCAACAGCCCTGTTCATGCAATCTTAACCATCGTTCCAGTGGACGACCGGACGGCGAAACCCCGACTTCGTCCCGCCCGTACACAGGGGGGCTGTCGCGGCGCGGGGTATTCCACAAAGCGATCCTCCTTCGTTAAGAAGGTATCGACTCTTTCGTCCCCAGTTTTCCCGCTCAGTTCCCGTACTTCGTCCTTGCAGCCCCAAGAGGCCCATGACCTCGACCCCGCGCGTCGCGACCTACTTCCACGTCCATCTGGTGTCGGATTCGACCGGCGAAACCCTGAACGCCATGGCGCGCGCCGTCTGCGCCCGGTTTGAGAACGTCCTGCCGATCGAACATATCTATGCGCTGGTGCGCTCGCCCCGGCAGCTCGAGCGGGCCCTGACCGATATCGAGGAAGCGCCTGGCGTGGTCATCCACACCATCGTCGACGATCAACTGCGTGCGGCGCTGGAAGACGGCGTGCGGCGGTTGGACATGCCTTGCATCGCCGCGCTCGATCCGCTGGTTTCGTCGCTACAGCGGTATCTGGGCGCCTCGATCAGCCGCCGGGTCGGGGTGCAGCACGCGCTGGACAACGACTATTTCAACCGGATGGACGCCCTGAACTACGCCATCGGCCACGATGACGGCCAAGGCGGCCAGGACTTGGAGCAGGCCGACGTGGTCCTGGTCGGGGTCTCGCGAACCTCCAAGACGCCGACCTGCATCTATCTGGCCCATCGCGGCGTGCGGGCGGCCAATGTGCCGCTGGTGCCGACCCGGCCGCCGCCGGAAAAGCTGTTCGAGCTGAAGAACACCCTGGTGGTCGGCCTGACCATCTCTCCCGACCGGCTGATCCAGATCCGGCGCAACCGGCTGCTGACGCTCAAGGAGGACCGGGAATCCAGCTATATCGACATCGAGGCGGTGCGCGAGGAGACGGTGAAGGCCCGCCGGCTCTATGAGCGCCAAGGCTGGCCGGTGATCGACGTCACGCGCCGCAGCGTCGAGGAAACCGCCGCGGCGGTGCTGAACCTGCTGCACGGCGGTCATGGACAGGTGGAGGTGCTGGGTTGAGCACGCAGATTATCCTGGCGTCGAAGAGCGCCGCCCGCCGCGCCGTGCTGACCGGGGCCGGGGTGCCGTTCGAGGTGTCGGTGGCCGGCGTCGACGAGGACGCGGTCAAGAACGCCATGCTGGCCGAAGGCGCGAGCCCCCGCGACGTGGCCGACGCCCTGGCCGAGTTGAAGGCGATCAAGGTCTCGCGCTCCAAGCCGGGCTTCGTGATCGGATCCGACCAGACCCTGGAGTTCGAGGGCAAGCTCTACGACAAGGCGGAAACCGTCGAGGCGGCGGCTGAGCGGCTCAAAACCATGCGCGGCAAGCCGCACAAGCTGCATTCGGCGGTCGTCGTGGCCAAGGACGGGGCGCCGATCTGGCGCGAGATCGTCTCGGCGACCCTGACCATGCGCGACTTTTCCGACGAGTTCCTGGCGGACTACCTGGCGCTTGAAGGCGAGGAGGCCCTGGGCTCTGTCGGTTGCTACCGGCTCGAAGGTCCTGGCGCGCAGCTGTTTTCGAAGATCGAGGGTGATTATTTCGCCATCCTCGGCCTGCCCTTGATGGGTTTGCTCGATCTGTTCCGCCGTCACGGCGTGCTCGCGGCATGAGCCTTTCCGGCGCGACCCGGGTGGCCGGGGTGATCGGGCGGCCGATCAATCATTCGATGAGCCCGATCCTGCACAACGCCTGGCTGGCGGCGGCAGGGTTGGACGGGGTCTATGTGCCGTTTTCGGTGCAACCGGGACGCTTCATCGCCTTCGTGAACGCTCTGCGCGGCGGGACGGTGGCGGGGCTGAACGTCACCCTGCCCTTCAAGGGCGAGGCTCTGGCCCTGGCCGACGAGGCCACGTTTCGGGCCCGCAGCGCGCAGGCCGCCAATGTCCTGGTGTTCCGCGACGACGGGACGATCCTGGCCGACAACACCGACGGGCTCGGCATGCTCGGGGCGTTCGCCGAGCAGGCGCCGGGGTTTGATCCCGCCAGCGGCCCGGTGGTGATCCTGGGCGCGGGCGGCGGATCGCGCGGCGCGGCGGCGGCCTTTGTCGAAGCCGGATGCCGCGACGTGCGGATCGTCAACCGAACCTTGCTCAAGGCCCAGGAGATCGCTGAACCTCTAGGGGTCACCGCCTTCGCCTTGAGCGACGCGGCCAAGGCTTTCGAGGGCGTGATCGCGGTGGTGAACGCCACCTCGGCCGGTCTGTCGGGCTCGCCGGCTCTGGAGGCGCCATTGGAAGCCACGCCAGCCAGCGCGGTGATCATGGACATGGTCTATAAGCCGCTGAAGACCCCGTTCCTGGCGCAGGCCGAGGAGCTGGGCCGCCGGACGGTCGACGGCCTGGCGATGTTGATCGGCCAGGCGGTTCCCTCATTCGAAGCCTTTTACGGCCAAGCGCCGCCGGCGAGCGTCGATGTTCGCGCGGTGGGTTTTATGGCCTTGGTACTCTAGCGGTCGATAAAAATACACCCTCCCTTTTGGGGGGTGGTGGCGCGCGTCGCGCGACGGAGGGGGCTGCGGCAGAAGCCTAAGAACCCCCTCAGTCAGCTTCGCTGACAGCTCCCCCAGAGGGGGAGCATCTTGGTGTTGTGGGAGGAAGCGCCTTGTTGATCATCGGACTGACCGGCTCCATCGGGATGGGCAAGTCGACGACCGCGGCGATGTTCCGCGCGGCGGGCGTGCCGGTCTATGACGCCGACGCCGCGGTGGCGGATCTTTACCAGGCGGGCGGCGCGGCGGTCGCACCGCTGGAGGCCGCGTTTCCCGGCGTGACCAAGGACGGGGCGGTGGACCGCGAGGCGCTGCGGACCCGGGTGCTGGGCGACGATGAGGCGATGGGGCGGCTGAACAAGATCGTCCATCCCTTGGTCGGCGCCGACCGGGTGCATTTCTTCAAGGCGGCCGAGGGCGCCGGCGCCGACATGGTCGTGTTGGACATTCCCCTGCTTTATGAGACCGGCGGCGACGCCAACATGGATGTGGTGGTCGTGGTCTCCGCCCCCGAAAGTCAACAGCGCGAACGCGTGCTGGCTCGGCCCGGCATGAGCGTCGAGCGGTTGGACGCCATCCTCTCGCGCCAGATGCACGATGCTGAGAAGCGCGCCCGCGCTCATTTCGTGGTCGATACCGGCCGCGGTCTGGACGCGGCGCGCGAGCAGGTCACCGAGATCATCGCGGTGATGCGCGATCCACAGCGTAGACCCGCCGTAGCGTCTCGCCTCCCTTGAAGACCGGCCCAAATAAGGCGATCTAGACCGTATGGCGCGTGAGATCGTTCTGGACACCGAAACCACGGGCTTCGAGCCGCAGATGGGCCACAAGCTGGTCGAGCTGGCGTGCCTGGAAATCGAGGACTACCTGCCCACCGGGCGGAGTTTCCACGTCTATATCGACCCCGAACGCGACATGCCGCCCGAGGCCGAGAAGGTCCACGGCCTGTCGGCGACCTTCCTGCGCGGCAAGCCGAAGTTCCGCGACAAGGAGATCCATCAGGACTTCCTGGATTTCGTCGGCGATGCGCCGATCATCGCCCACAACGCCACCTTCGACCGCACCTTCGTGAACTACGAACTTCAAGGGCTGGGCCTCGCCCCGCTGCCTGAAGAGCGCTGGATCGACACCCTGGCGATCGCCCGGAAGAAGTTTCCGGGGATGCACAACTC
>JBEBYB010000124.1:0-8411 GCA_040391295.1 Phenylobacterium sp.
CTAGGCGTTCGCGCCGAAGCTTGAGCAGGCCGTAAGAGCCGTCACGGCGGCTAGGGCGCGTAGGCGCGCATGAACCGGCGTGACGCCTCGGCGGCGATCCGGTCGATCTCGGCGTCGTCGAGGTTCTGGCCTTGGCCCAACAGGTGGGCCAACTGCTGCGAGCCGATGACCATGCCGGAGAAGAACTCGGATGCGAGCGCCGGGTCGTCCACCGCCATGCGTCCGGCCTTGGTCTCCATCCGCAGGAAATCGGCGAGGCGGCGACGCGAGGTCATGGGGCCGGCCTCATAGAAGGCTCGGGCCACGTCCGGCCGGTCGACGGCGCTTTCGACGGTCATGCGCAGCATCGAGGTCCTGCGCGGCTGCATCACCACGGCGATCATGAAGCGGCCGAAGGCGGCCAGGGCCGCCTGCGGATTTTCCTCGGCTTCGGGGACCAGCAGCGGGGCGGTGATCTCCTCCATGCGGCGGTCGACGATGGCCCGGATCAGTTCGGCCTTGGAGCCGAAGTGATTGTAGATGGTCTGCTTGGAGACCGCCGCGCGGCGGGCGATCTCCTCCATCGAGGCGGCCAGGCCACGCTCGCCGAACACTTCACCGGCCGCGTCGAGGATGGCCTCGGTCTTGGCGACGTCGATCTTTCCGGCGACCCTGGGCATTAGTGACCGCCGCCGCCGGGGCCGGTCGGAGTCTTGGCCGGGGTGGCCAGCAGGCCCAGCACCGAGGCCACGGCGCAACCGGCCGCCAGGAAGAAGAAGCCGTCTCCGAAGGCCAGGACCGAGGCCTGGCGGTACAGGGCCATGCCAAGGAACTTGTGGGCCGCGCCCTCGGGATCGGCCAGGCCCTTGGCCTCCATCATGGCGGCGAGGCCCGACAGCATCTCCTGGGCCTGGAGGCTGGCGACGTTCACGGCGGCCGACAGCTCCGACAGGTGGACGGCGGTCTGGTCGGCCAGGATGGTGGTCAGCATGGCCATGCCGATGGCGCCGCCGATGTTGCGGACCAGATTCACCAGGCCGGACGCATCCTTCATCATCGACACCGGCAAGGTCGAGACGCTGAGCTGCTGGGCGGCGATCATCGCGATCATCACCCCGAAGCCGCGGACGGCCTGCAGGGTGGCGAACTCCCAGAAGCCCCATTCGGCGGTGACTCGGACCCCCAGGCCCACCCCGTAGGCGGCCAGGCCAAAGCCGACGACCAGTGGAATACGGGCGTCGACGGCGCGGATGAAACGTCCGGCGACCGGAGCGGTCATGAACATCACCAGGCCCGAGACCAGCATCGTCGTCCCGACTTCGGCGGCCGAATATTGACGGATCTGGCCGAGGAACAGCGGCAGGATGAAGGTCCCGCCGAACAGGCTCATCCCAGCCACGGCGTTCATCACGAAGCCGATGGTGAAGTTGCGATCCTTGAACGGTTTCAACGAGACGATGGGTTGTCGATAGGTGAGCTGGCGCCAGATGAACACCACGCCGGTGACTGCGGCGGTGACGCTGAGCCACAGGATCAGGTCGTCGTCGAACCAGCCCTCTTTCGAGCCCTCTTCGATCACGTACTGCATGGACAGCAGGAAGACCGTCATGATCGCCAGCCCGAACCAGTCGATGCCCTTGGCCAGGCTCGGGTCGCCCTTGTCGAAGTCGCCATAGCGGCCGACCAGGAACATCACCAGCAGACCGGGCGGCACGTTGATGAAGAACAGCCAATGCCAGCTGAGCGACTCGGTCAGGTGCCCGCCCAGGGTCGGGCCGATGGTGGGGGCCAGGGTGACGATCAGGCCCACGACAACGTTCGCCGTCACCCGCTTTTCGGGCGGGAACACGGTCATGGCGGTGGCGAACACCGCCGGGATCATGGCGCCGGCCGCCAGGCCCTGGAGGGCCCGGGTGAAGATCATCATCTCGATGCTGGTCGAGAGGCCGGTGGCGACGGAGGTGACTATGAAGGCGCCGGCGGCGAACACATAGACCTGCCGCGTCCCCCACATCTTGGTCAGGTAGGCGGTCAGCGGAATGATCACCACCTCGGCCAGCAGGTAGATGGTCTGCACCCAGCTGATCTCGTCGGCGCTGGCGCCGATCCCGGCCTGGAGCTGGCTGAGCGAGGAGGCGACGATCTGGATGTCGAGGATGGCCATGAACTGGCCGATCACCATCCCGCCGAAGCCGAGGAAGATCTTGACCCAATCGACCTCGCCCGACGCGGTCACGTGACCGCCCGGAGGCGCCGGCTGGACGGGGCGCTCTAGCGCGGCGTCGGTCATGGCCTAAGGCTCCTTAGGCGCGGCTCAGCGCGAGACGCCCTCGCGGGCGTATTCCTTGGCCGGTTGGACTTCGGCGAAGCTCGGGCCGGTGTTGGTGCGCACGTCGACCTTGACCTCGACCGATAGGCCGGGCCGCAAGGCGCCGGCCAGGGGCGAGGCGGGATCGACCTTGATCTTCACGGGCAGGCGCTGGGCGATCTTGGTGAAGTTGCCGACCGCGTTCTCGACCGGGATCAGGGCGAATTCCGACCCGGTGGCGGGCGCGAAGCTGTCGACGTGGCCCTTGATCTCCTGCTTGCCGAACGCGTCGGCATGGATGGTCACGGGCTGGCCGATGCGCAGGCGGGAGACCTGGGTCTCTTTGAAATTGGCGATCACATAGGCTTCGTCGAGCGGCACCACGCTCATCAGGGCCGAGCCGGGACGGACATATTGGCCGGGCCGGACGGCGCGGGCGCCGACCACGCCGGCCACAGGCGACTTGATCTCAGCGCGCTCCAGGTCGATGCGCGCCTTTTCGACAGCGGCGTGGGCGGCCTGGGCCTGGGCCTGGGTCTGAGCCCGGGCCGAGCCGAGGCTGGCGGCGCTGCGGCGCTCGGCCTCCAGGGTGGCTTTGGCCTGGGCGACGCTGGCGGTCGCCTGGCTGGCGGCGGCGTGCGCGGTCTGGGCGCGCTGCGGCGAGACCCAGCCCTGCTTGGCGAGGGCGCCATATCGGTTGAGTTCAGCCTGGGCGAGTTGGGATTCGGCGCGCGCGGCGTCCACGCCCGCCGCCTTTTGGGCGATCATCGCCTGTTCCAGCCTGGCCTTGTCGTCAACCCCGCGAACGGCGGCGTCCAGCGCCGCGGCGTTGGCTTCGGCCTCGGCGAGCTTTGCGCGGAGTTGTGAGGCGTCCAGCCGCACCAGGACCTGGCCGGCGGCGACGCTGGCGTTGTCGGCGACCAGCACCTCGGCGACGTAGCCGTCGACCTGAGGCGCGACCGAGACCTTGTCGGCCTGGATGAAGGCGTTGTCGGTGGTTTCGAACCGCTGCTTGTTGATCCACCACGCGCCGCCGCCGACGATCAGCGCGGCTGTAACGACGCCGCCGACTGCGAGAGGCATAAATTTCTTGGGCAATATCGCCATGACGGGCTCAAAAAACCTGAAAAATGGACGCGCAAGTCCAATCGAGAACGGACGTAGGCCCGCACCGGTTAAGGCGCAATGGATAAATGGACGCAAACGTCCAAAAATCACCACCCTTGTAAAAATCGCCAGGCGGGGGTGACGCGCACGCGCTTTCGTCGGCATATCGGCTCCATGCTTAAGACCTTCGATGCGGACGTGATCATCGCCGGCGCCGGCATGGCGGGCGCCACCCTGGCCCTGGCCTTGAAGGGCGCTGGACTCGAACCGTTACTGATCGATCCCATCGTGTTCGACGCCCAGCTGGCGCCGACCTTCGACGGGCGCTCCTCGGCCATCGCCTTCGCCTCGTTCCGGCAGTGGCGAACGCTGGGCTTGGCCGACGATATCGAGCCCCACGCTCAACGGATCGAGCAGATCCTGGTGACCGACGGCAAGTCGCCGGGGGCGGCGGCGGGCAAGCCCTCGCCGTTCTATCTGCGCTTCGACTCCGCCGAGATCGCCGATCGCTCCGAGGGCGAGCCGCTGGGCTACATGCTGGAGAACCGCCGCTCGCGGGCCGCCTTGGCCGCCGCCGTGGGCCGCGCCGGGATCAAGGTGCTGGCGCCGGCGCGGGTCGCCAGCGTCGCCTTCGACGCCCAGGCCGCCCGGGTGACGCTGGACGACGGCCGGGTGCTCAGCGCCCCGCTGGTGGTGGGGGCCGAGGGCCGCGGCTCGGTGGTGCGGCGCGAGGCCGGGATCGGGGTGACCGGCTGGGACTATCCGCAGACCGGCGTGGTGGCGACGGTTCGGTTGGAGCGTGGTCACGAGGGCGTCGCCCACGAATATTTCCTGCCCGGCGGCCCGTTCGCCATCCTGCCGCTGACCGACGACCGGGCGAGCCTGGTCTGGACCGAGAGCCGGGCCAAGGGCGCGGCGCTGAAGGCCGCGCGTCCCGAGGTCTTCCACGCCCATCTGCAGCGGCGGTTTGGCGAGTTCCTGGGCGCGGCGACCTTGGACGGATCGGTCTTCACCTATCCGCTGTCATTGCAGCTGGCCGAGCGGCTGACCGCGCCGCGCGCGGTGCTGCTGGGCGACGCGGCCCACGGCATCCACCCGATCGCCGGCCAGGGATTGAACCTGGGCCTCAAGGGCGCGGCGGCTTTGGCGCAGGTGCTGGTCGAGGCCGCGCGGCTGGGCGAGGACATCGGCTCGGAGCTGGTGCTGGAGCGTTACGCCCGCTGGCGGAACTTCGATAACGTGATGCTGGCGGCGGCGACCGACGTGTTCACGCGGCTGTTCTCCAACGACAACCCGGTCCTGCGGCTGGCGCGCGGCGTCGGCATGTCGGCGGTGAACAAGATCGGCCCGGCGCGGCGGTTCTTCATGGAGGACGCCGGCGGCGCGAGCGGCGACCTGCCAAGGCTGCTGCGCGGCGAGGCGCTGTAGCTACTCCCTCTCCCGCCGGGAGAGGGTTGGGGTGAGGGCGAGCGTAGCGAGGGCGGCGGAGCCGTAAATTCGGACTCTGGGGTTGAGCGCTGCTTACGCAGCCCGCCTACGGCGGACCTCGCTACGCTCGCCCTCACCTGTCCTTCGGACATGCTCTCCCGCAGGCGAGAGAGGAAAAGACCTAATCCAGCGCGCGGGCTTCTTCGGGCAGCATGATCGGCACGCCGTCGCGGATCGGGTAGGCGAGCTTGGCGCCCTTGCTGACCAGCTCGCCGGTCACGCGGTCATAGGTCAGCGGCCCGTGGGTCACCGGGCAGACCAGGACCTCGAGCAGGCGTGGATCAACCTCGGTGGTCAGGGAAAGCGGGGCGGGGGTCTCGGTGCTCATGACGCCTCTCTACTGGATCGAATGCGGCGCGTCATCGTCGCCTTCGAGGCTGTCGATTTCGAGCAGGGCGGTGAGGGTGTCGCAACGGTCGACCATGCTCGGCGCCTCGAGCAGGGCCTGCTTCTCGGCCGGTTCGAAGGGCAGCCCCATGGAGAGGCTGGTGATCAGGCTTTCCAGGGGGGCGGCCTCGGCGGTCGCCCAGTCGATGTCCAGTTCGCGGCGGTTCAGGTAGCGCTTCAGGGCGCCGGCGAACCGGCGGCGGTCGAAGGTCGGGATTTCTGCGGACTCTTCGCTCAGGTCGTCGGCGAAGGGCAGGAAGTCGGCGCGGACCTGGCGATAGGGCGTGGCGACCGACAGTTCGTCGCCGACCACGAACCGGCAGATCCCGGTCAGTCCGATCAGGTAGCGGCCGTCCGAGGTTTCCGAAAAGCTGGTGATCCGCCCGCAGCAGCCGACGCCGACCAGGTTCGGCCGCGTGCGATCACCGCCGGAGCGGGTCTGCACCATGCCGATCATCCGGTCGCCGGCCATGGCGTCGTCGATCATGTTCAGGTAGCGCGGCTCGAAGATCTGCAGCGGCAGATCGCCGGTCGGCAGCAGCAAGGCCCCGTCCAGCGGGAACACCGGGATTACCTGCGGCAGGTCCGACGCGCGGCGAAAGACAGCGGCCGACATGGCGGACCCCTCCCTCATGAAAACAGGATGGCGGACAGGCGTCGACGGCCCGTCCGGGCGACGTCCGAGCCCGCGCCGGCGGCCTCGAAGATGGTGATGAGCTGCTTGCGGGCGGCCTCGTCGTTCCAGGTCCGGTCGCGTTCGATGATCTTCAGCAGGTGATCGGCGGCCTCGTCCCACGCGCCGCGGGCGGCCAGGGCGCTCGCGATCTCGAACCGGGCCTCGTGATCGTCCGCATCCTTGGCCAGGCGCTGTTCGAACTCTCCGGTTTCCGCCGGGGCCTCGTCCAGCAGGGCCAGGGCCGCGCGCACGCCGTCGAGGTCGGCGTCCTTGGCGCCGGGCGGAGCCATGTCGGCCACCTCGCGGGCGCGCTCGGCGTCGCCGCCGTCCAGGTAGCAGCGGGCCAGGCCGCCCAGGGCCTTCACATTGTCCGGCTCGGCCTGCAGCACCTCGGCGAAGGCCTGGGCCGCGCCGCCGATGTCGCCGAGGGCGAGCGATTCCTTGGCCTGGGCCAGAAGTTCGTCGGCGGCGTTGGCCGGCGCCTGGCCGGCCATGCGGTCGACGAACTGCTTCACCTGGCTGTCGGGCAAGGCGCCCATGAAGCCGTCGACCGGGCGGCCGCCGACGAAGGCGAACACCGCCGGGATCGACTGCACCCGCAGCTGGCCGGCGAATTGCGGGTTCTGGTCGATGTCGATCTTGACCAGCTTGACCTTGCCCTTGGCGGCGAGGACGGCCTTTTCGATCGAGGGGCCTAGCTGGCGGCATGGGCCGCACCAGGGCGCCCAGAAATCGACGATGACCGGCGTGTCCTTCGAGGTCTCGATGACATCGGCCACGAAGCTGGCGTCGGTGCCGTCCTTGATCAGGTCGGCGGGGCCGGCGGCGGCGGTGGACTGGGTTTCGCCGATCAAGCTCATGGTCTGGTTCCCAAGGGGGTCAATCTGGGCGTAACGCGCCCGGCCGCTAAAATGGTCCCTTACGGCGCCGTCTTCAACGGCGCTTACGGGGATCAGGCGTCTTCGATCACGGCCATGGCTCCGAAGTCCACCACCAGGGGGCTGATCGCCAGCGCCTGGAAGAACTTGGCGAAGCCGGCCTGCGAGACGCCGGTGGTGGCGGTGTTGACCAGCGGGTGGAAGTTCACCCGCTCGGCCTGGGCCAACCTATGGTCCAGCACGAAGGTCACCTCCCGCTCGGCGCCGTTGATCATGGCGAAGGCGGTGACCGAGCCCGGGGTGACGCCCAGGGCCTGCTCCATCAGCTCAGCCGAGCCGAACGACAGCCGGGCCGAGCCGATCACCGTGTGCAGGCGCTTCAGGTCGATCTGGGTGTCGTCCTTGGCGCTGATCAGCCACAGCCGGCCCTTGGCGTCCTTCAGGAACAGGTTCTTGGTGTGGGCGCCGGGAATGTCTTCCTTGATTTCCTCGCCCTCGCCAACGCGGAACACCGCCTCGTGATCGGTGGTGGCGTGGTCGATGCCGTGGGTGTCGAAGAAGGCGATCAGGTCGGGGCGGGTCTTCATGGCTGCTGATTAGCCCAACTGGCCGGTCCTCGTCTCCCCGCTAGCCGAGCGGCGAGGCGGCGGTTAGAGCAGTTGCAACAAACAAGCTGGAGGAGCCCCATGGAGCTCGAGTGCTATCCCACCGCCGAGCGGCCGCCGGAGATCGTACCTGGGCGCCCGCAGCGCGCCTGGATGGACCGTTTCGCCGACCGTCATCCCTATCGCTGCCTGCCGCTCAGCATGGCCAATACGACCGGGTGGGAGATCCTCTGCCCGACCGCGTTCACGGCCGAGTGGAACGGCGGCCTGATGCAGAGCGACATCACCCTGACGCCGGACCGTCCGAACCCGGACTTCCATAATTTCGTGAAGTCGCACTTCAGCCACGGGGTGCTGACCTTCCACCCCGGCTATTTGTTCAAGACCCCGCCCGGCTGGTCGATGATTGCCCAGGGTCCGCCCAACCACATCAAGGACGGGATCCAGCCGCTGGCCGGCCTGGTCGAGACCGACTGGCTGCCCTTCCCCTTCACGATGAATTGGATGTTCACCCGGCCGGGCAAGGTGCGCTTCGAAAAAAACGAGCCATTTTGTTTTATTACGCTGACCCAGGACCGTCAGCTGGCCGATTTCCAGCCGGTCATTCGCGGCATGGATCGCAACCCCGAACTGCGCGACCAGTATGACAGCTGGGAGAAACATCGCAGTGAATTCAACAAGCGGATCTTCCGTCTGGACCCCGAGGCGACCCGCGAAGCGTGGCAGCGCTACTACTTCAAAGGGGAGTTCCCGGAGGAGACCGGAGAGCCCCCGAAGGACCACGTGAACAAGCGTCGATTAAAGACTCCACGATTTGGTGGATGAGGGTGTTGCCAAGTCGCGGACCCTCTGCCATAAGCCCGCTCTCGAATTTCGGCGGCCAAAACATCGGGTCGTTGAGGTACGCGGGCGTAGCTCAGTGGTAGAGCACAACCTTGCCAAGGTTGGGGTCGAGAGTTCGAATCTCTTCGCCCGCTCCAATT
>JBEBYB010000125.1:0-8260 GCA_040391295.1 Phenylobacterium sp.
TGATCGAGGACGGCAAGATCACCACGCCGGTGAAGGGCGCGACCCTGATCGGCGATGGTCCCTCGGCCCTGACCCGGGTGACGATGATCGGCGACGACTTCGACTTCGACCCTGGCGTCGGGGTCTGCGGCAAGTCCGGCCAGAGCGTGCCGGTCGGGGTGGGCCAACCGTCGCTGAAGCTGACCGGCCTGACGGTCGGCGGCACCAGCATCTAGCAGGCTAGGCGGGGCGAACCTCCGCGGGGGCTCGCCCCGGCCTGCGGCGGCGCAGGCCCGCGCCGACCAGGGCGAAGCCGCAGATCATCATCGACCAGACCGCCGGCTCGGGCACGGCCGAGAGCGGACGCGCCGCGAAATAGGCCTCGTCGGTCACCATCCGCAGGGTGACCGGTCCCGACGACAAGGCCGTCGCCAGTTCGCTGCCCAGGGCGAACGAAAGATTGAAGGTCGGGATGGTCGGCAGGAAGCCAGCGTAGCTGAACAAGGCCGCCTCGGTGCGGCCGATCTGCCCCTCGTTGAACACCAGAGCGCCGACCGCGCCCGCCGCCGCCGCGTTGATCGCCTTCTCGCCCGGCGAGCAGCCGCCGCGCTGCATCAGCGCGATGGAGCCGGGGGTGAAGCCCGCGAAGTCGGCGGCGGCGCAGCCGCTCGTCGAGCTCATCGTCGCGGTCGGCGGCAGCGTCAGGGCGACCGCGTCCAGCGTCGCGGCGACATCGGCGATCGGGCCGAAATACTGAGTGTAGTCCCCGCCGACCGCGAAGACGTAGGTCCTCACATTCGGGCCGATCTGCTGAAAGGTCGGCGGCCCGGCGAGCGCCGCGGAGGCGCAGGCCGCCAGCGCCAAAGCCCCTCCCCCCGCAATCAAGCGGCTAAGGATCGTCATGCTCCGTCCCTCCAAACCGTCCTCGACCCTGATCGGTCGATGACGCCAGCCTGGAAGGCGGGGGCCTACATATGGCTTACGCCAGCGGCCCGGCTCGTGATCGAGAGCCCGTCAAACATGTCGCCGATTTAATCCACCTTTCCGGGATTTAATTGGCGCCGCCCATGTAACGCAGGTCACCTGCCAGCGTTTTCGGGGAGCGCTGTTACATGATCATTCCTGCCCTGGCCTCGGCCCTGGCGCTCGCAGCGCCCGACGTCGGCCAGGACGCCCAGGCGGTGAGCGCGGGCGTTCCGGCCGGCGCCGCCGGCGTCATCAGCTATCCCCCGGCGTTCTTCACGGCCTCGCAGCCCTCGACGGCGCTCGACATGGTGTCGCGCCTGCCGGGCTTCACCGTCGACACCGGCGATTCGGTGCGCGGCTTCGAGGGCGCGGCCGGCAACGTGCTGATCGACGGCCAGCGGCCGACCACCAAGACCGACGACCTTGAGGAGATCCTGCGGAGAATTCCGGCCGGACAGGTGGTTCGCATCGACCTGATCCGCGGCGGCGCGCCCGGGATCGACATGCAGGGCAAGTCGGTCCTGGCCAATGTGGTCAAGCAGCAGGGCGGCGGCTTCCGCGGCGTCGTCGCCCTGTCCAACAGCTTCATCTATGACGGCCGCACCATGAGCGGAGTGCGCCTGGAGCTGTCAGGCGACCGGGCGGGGCGCGCGTGGGAGGCGTCGGCCCGCTACGGCACGGGCGTCGACGACGGGGCCGGTGAAGGCCGCCGGGTCCGCAGCGGCCCCGCCGGCGAGCCGATCATCATTTCAGACGTCGATTCCGAGGGCGACACCCGCCAGACGACCTTGACCGGCGCCTACGCCACGCCGCTGCTCGGCGGGGGCGAAGGTCAACGCCCGGCTGTTCAGCGACAATTTCAAATATGAAGAGATCAACCGCATCACCTTCCCGACTGCGGGACGGGAGGGGACGATCGAGCACTACGACGAGTTCCAGACCGAGCTCGGCGGCGCCTTCATCCGCAGCCTGGGCGCCAAGACCACGATGGAGCTGATCGCCCTGCGCAAGGACGAGCAGCAGGACATCACCTCCGACTTCCGCGCCGACGCCTCGCGCGCCAGTTTCTCGCTGGACCGAGACACCAGCGAAACCATCGGCCGCGCCGTGCTGAAGCATCGGCCCAATGACCGGTTCTCGATCGAGACCGGCGGCGAGGTCGCGATCAATATCCTCGAAAGCCGGACGGCCTTCGCCAAGGACGGCGTGAACGTGCCCCTGCCGGCGGCCAATGTCCGCATCCAGGAAGATCGCGGCGAGGCCTTCGCCAAAGGCGTCTGGCGGCCGAACCCAAAATGGACGGTGGAGGCGGGGCTCCGCTACGAAGCTTCAAGGATCGAATCCAGCGGCGACGTGAGCCTGGAGAAAAGCCTCTACTACGCCAAGCCGCGCCTGGCCCTCACCTGGTCGCCGCAAGCCTCGACCCAGGTCCGCTTCCGATTCGAGCGCGTGGTGGACCAGCTCGACTTCGACGACTTCGTCGCCGACTCCTCGCTGAACACCGGGGTCGTCACCGCCGGCAACCCGGACCTCGTGCCCGAACAGGCCTGGGTCAGCGAGGCGGCCTTCGAGCAGCGGTTCGCCGGGGCCGCCATCGTCCTGACCCTGCGCCATTCGGCGCTCAGCGACGCCATCGACCGCGCCCCGGTCTTCCTGCCGACCGGCGTCTTCGACGCGCCCAGCAACATCGGCGACGGGACCAAGGACGAACTGATCCTCTCGCTCAGCGTCCCGCTGGCTAAGCTCGGCCTGCAGGGCGCGACCATCAAGGGCGAGTCCACCTGGCGTCACTCCGAGGTCACCGATCCGACCACCGGCGAGAAGCGGGAGATCTCCGGCCTGCGGCCGCTGGAATGGGAAGCCCATTTCACCCACGACCTGCCCGCTCATCGCGTGACCTGGGGGGTGGACGTTTTCGGCGCCTGGCGCGAGACCTATTACCGCTTCGACGAGATCTCGACCGACAAGCTGAAGACCTATGTCGTGCCGTTCGCCGAGTGGAAGCCGAGGTCGGACATCGTGATTCGCGCCGAGCTGCAGAACGTCACCAACCGGGGCTTCCGCCACACCCGCACGGTCTATGACGGCCCGCGCAACACCAGCCAGATCGCCTTCGTGGACGACCGGGATATCCAGTTCGGCCGCATGTACTGGTTTCGGATCCGCAAATCCTTCGGCGGCTGACCCCGGGACGACCGGCCAAGAAAAAGGGCCGGAGCAGCGATGCTCCGGCCCTTGTCGTTCCTATGCTTCAGGCGAACCTAAAGCTCCCGGTCGGCGCGCATCGCCGCGGCGCTGACCGCCTGGCGTTCGCCGTCCAGGACCGGCGCGATCGGCTCGGGCTGGGCGTGGCCGGCCGGAGTGTTCGCCCCGTGCGACCAATGCTTGATGAAGAAGCTGAGCAAGATGAAGGCGATCCCGACCCCGAGGCCGGCCCAACCGAGCATCTTGAACACCTCGAGCGACGAGGCCAGGGCGGCCTGCGGATCAAGCACCTGGCCGCCGACGGTCTCGGCGCCGGCCAGGCCGGCGATCCAGCCGCCCACCAGTTGGGCGATGGAGGAGGCCAGGAACCACACCGCCATCATGAAGGACGCGATCGAGGCCACCGACAGCTTGGTGATCTCCGACAGGCCCACCGGCGACAGGAAGAGTTCGCCCGTGGTGTGCAGCAGGTAGAGCATGCCGAGCAGCATCAGCGGCAGGCGATAGGAGCCGTCGGCCATGCCGGCGCCCCAGACCACCACCATGAAGCCGAGCCCGACCTGGATAAGGCCGAAGCCGAACTTCATCGTCGGGTTCGGATCGCGGCCCCGCGCGGCCAGCCACGCCCACATCGCCGCGAAGATCGGGGCGAAGATGAGGATGAAGGCGGCGTTGAAGGACTGGGTCTGGGCCGCGCCCATGGTGGCGTCGATCCAGAAGCCCTTCGGCTCGATGCCGGCGGCGGCCAGTTGTTCAGCCGACCCCATCGGAATGCCCAGGAAGCTGGTGGCCTGATGGGTGATGGAGAGGTCGACGTTACGGGCGGCGAACAGGTTCAGCGAGGTGCCGGCCTGTTCGAACAGGGTGAAGAACACCACCGAGCCGAAGATCAGCACCAGGGCCAGCATCATCCGCTCGCGCTCGACCTTGGCGCACTTGGTCAGGAAGTAGGCGATGTAGCCCAGCGAGGCGACGGTGGCGGTGAGCAGCGCCCAGGCCACGAAGCTGTTGCGCTGGACCAGCACCCAGACGCCGCCGACGCCGAGGATGGCCAGGATGTAGATCAGCCATTCGCGGTTGATCGGACCGACGACGGTCTCCTTCAGGCGTGCCGGATTCGGCGGCTCGCCCTTGCCTTCCAGCAGCGGCTTGCCGAGCACGAAGACCACCCAGCCCAGCGCCATGCCGACGCCGGCCAGGCCAAAGCCCGCCCACCAGCCGACCGTCTGGCCGAGCAGGCCGCAGAGCACCGAGGCCCAGAACGCGCCGAGGTTGATGCCGTAATAGTAGAGGGTGAAGCCGGAATCGCGCCGCGGGTCGCCCTGCGGATAGAGCTGGCCGACGATGGTGGAGATGTTCGGCTTCAGGAAGCCGACCCCCATGATGATCAGCGACACCGCCAGATAGAAGGCGTTCACGCCCAGCGGATCGCTCTTCTTCTCCATCTTGTAGCTACCCTCGGCCAGGACCGACGGCAGCGGGGCGTTGGCGGGAAGGTTCTTGATCTCGAGCCCGCCGCCTTCGGCCGGACCGAAATCATGCAGCGTGTCGCCGATCTTGAGCTGAACCGTGCGGGCCTCCATGCGGCCCTCGGCGACAACCTGATAGCTCTGGTTGGCGTAGGTGAGGGTCTGGGTGGCCGGGCTGCCCTCGATCGCCATGGTCATGTGGCCGGCGACGAGCAACAGCGCGCCGAAGGCCACCGCCTTGCGGGTGCCGAGATAGCGGTCGGCGAGCAGGCCGCCGATCAACGGCAGCAGATAGACGAGGCTGGTGTAGGAGCCGTACTGAGCGCCGGCGGTGGCGTCGTCGAACAGCAGTTGCTGGGTCAAATAGAAGATCAGGATGCCGCGCATCCCGTAATAGGAAAACCGCTCCCACATCTCGGCGAAGAACAGGATCATCAGTCCGCGCGGATGCGTTTTCAGCAATTGCAGCAGGACGGGGACGCCGGTCGCCAGCGTAATGACGATCCCCAAAAGGATAACAATATTCATAAGGGCGGTGTTCCGATTCCTTGGACGGCCGGCGCTCCCTGGGGTCGTTTCACCCCCGCCGGGCATATTTTGCGCGAGAAGATCACGCAGCAAAGCCAAGCACAAGCAAGGCGGCGCCTGTACACTGGCGTTCAGGGAGCCTCAAGCCCATCTTAGGCGTTGGACTGCGCATAGGAGGAGCGTCCCCATGCTGATTCCAGGCCCCGACCACCCCATCACCATCACCCCGGCCAAGGTCCGGTGGCGCGCCAGGTATGGCGACCACGTGATCGCCGACACCGGCGACGCCCTGATTCTCAAGGAGGCCGACTACCCGCCGGTCGTGTACTTCCCGCGCGCCGACGTCTCGATGGACTTCTTCTCGCGCACCGAGCGCACAACCCATTGTCCGTACAAGGGTGACGCGGCCTACTACACCATCCTGATGGACGGCCGGTTCGCCGAGAACGCGGTCTGGACCTATGAGCAGCCGTTCGCCGCCATGGAGCAGATCCGCGGCCGGCTGGCCTTCTATCCGGACAAGGTCGAGATCTATTCGGTGGACGAGGCGGCGGTTGATCCGACCCACGTCCACACCGTCATCGACGAGACCATCCTGCACACCGACAGCGGCGCCGGCTCCAGCCAACGCGACCATTGGCCGCCGAACGTCGAAAACCCGGCGCCGGAAGAGCGCTAGGCGCCGGCCGGCTGGCGTTCCGATCGTCATCCCCGGTCGCGTATGCGTGCCGGGGATCCATACGCGTCGGCCTTTCCGGCCTTGCTCGGTGGTTATGGATGGCCGGGTCCTGCCGGCCCGGCCATGACGAACACCCTTCAGGCCTTGCGCGACAGCTAGTAGGCGAAGTCCTCGAACACCCGGCGCACGTCGCCCTTCCAGGGGCCGTTATAGAGTTCGAGCAGCCGTTCGGCCGGGGTGATCCCGCTGTCGGCGATCTCCTCGAGGTCGGTCAGGTAGTTGCTCTCGTCGACCATGCCGGCGCTGAGGCGGTTGCGGTTCTTCAGGCCCTGCTTGGCGATGGCGACCATGTCCTTGGCCACGTCCTGGACGCTGCGGCCGTTGACCTGCGCCTTGAGGCCCAGACGCGCCACGTCGGCGCGCAGGCGCTCGTGATCCTCGACCTTCCAGTCCTTGCAGAGGTCCCAGGCGGCGGCCAGGGCGGCGCTGTCATAGAAGATGCCGGCCCATAGCGCCGGAAGCGCGCAGAGGCGGCTCCAGGGCCCGGAGTCCGCGCCGCGCATTTCCAGATATTGCTTCAGCCGCACTTCGGGGAAGGCGGTGGTGGTGTGGTCGGCCCAATCCTTGATCGACGGACGCTCGCCCGGCAGGTCGGAAAGCTCGCCGGCCATGAACTTGCGGAACGAGCGGCCCGACAGGTCGACATACTTGTCGCCGCGCTTGGCGAAGTACATCGGCACGTCGAGGGCGTAGTTGGCGTAGGTCTCGAAGCCGAAGCCGTCGGCGAACACGAAGCCCAGCATGCCGGTGCGGTCGGGATCGGTGTCGGTCCACACATTGGCGCGGGCCGAGAGGAAGCCCGAGGGCTTGCCCTCGATGAACGGCGAATTGGCGAACAGCGCGGTGGCGATCGGCTGCAGGGCCAGGCTGGTGCGGAACTTCGCCACCATGTCGGCTTCGGAACCAAAGTCCAGATTGGCCTGGACGGTACAGGTGCGGAACATCATGTCGAGGCCGAGATTGCCGACCTTGGGCATGTATTCGCGCATGATCTTGTAGCGGCCCTTGGGCATCACCGGGATCTCGTCGCGCCGCCAGAGCGGGGTGTAGCCGAGGCCAAGGAAGCCGAGACCGAGCTCGTCGGCCACCGTCTTCACCTCTTCAAGGTGGACGCCGGTCTCCTCGCAGATGTCGTGCATGGTCTCCAGCGGCGCGCCGGAGAGCTCGAACTGTCCGCCCGGCTCCAGGCTCACATTGGCCTTGCCGCGCTCCAGGGCGATGACGTTCTCGCCCTCATAGACGCCCTTCCAGCCGAATCGCATCAGCCCGTTGAGCAGGGCCTGGATCCCGGCAGGACCGCCATATGGGATGGGCTCATAGGTCCCCAGGCGGAACACGAATTTCTCATGTTCGGCGCCCACCTTCCAATCGCTGGCAGGCTTTGAGCCTGCTTCGTACCATTGGATCAGGTCCTCAAACGTGAGGGGTCGGTCGTCAGTCACGACGTCGGCCATCTCAATCTCCCCAGCCCACTTTAGTCCGAAAAAACGGCGGCGCGATCTTTACGCCGTTCAGACAGGTGGGCGCAATTCAGGAAACCTCAAGGCCACGCCAGTCGCCCTGTGCAGCCTGCCACAATGTCAGGGCGCTGATGGCGGCCGTGTCGGCCCGCAGTATCCGCGGTCCGAGTGAAGCGGGCGTGGCGTAGGTCAGGTTCCGCAGCGCCTCGCGCTCGGCCTGCGAAAATCCGCCTTCGGGGCCGATCAGGATCGCCCAGGGCTCGGCGGGCGCCCCTTCCAAGGCCGCCAGGACCGGCTTGGCCTCGCCCGCCTCGTCGCAGAACAGCAGCCGGCGCGGCGCGTCCCAGGCTTCGATCAGCTTGGCGAGCTTCAGGGGTTCGACGATCTGCGGAACGTCCATCCGGCCGGTCTGCTCGGCGGCCTCGGTCGCAATGGCGCTCAGCCGGTCGAGGCGGACCCGCTCGGCGTTGGTGCGTTCGGTGATCACCAGGCGCACGCGGCGCGCGCCCAACTCCGTGGCCTTTTCGATGATGGTCTCGATCCGGGTGCGCTTCACCAGCGCCACGACGAGGTCGAGGTCGGGACCCAGGGCCTGGGGCCGCTCCAGCCCGGTAAGCCGCAGCACGACGCCGCGTTTGGCGACCACCTCCAGCGCGCCGCGCCATTCGCCGTCGCGGCCGTTGAACACCAGCACCTCGTCGCCCACCTCGCGGCGCATGACGGCGGTCAGATAACGGCTCTGCGCCAGGTCGAGGGCCAGCGCGTGGTCCTGGGCGAGATCGGGGGTGACGAACAATCGGATCATGGGCACTCGTTGGATCGGCAAGCTTAGCTTTTCCTCCCCTGCGCAGCGGGGGACGGGGACCGCGCGGCACGCGTGGTGGAGGGGGCGAGACCAGGCTCTGAGCCCCCGG
>JBEBYB010000126.1:0-8206 GCA_040391295.1 Phenylobacterium sp.
AGGCGCTCGCCCTTGTCGTATACGCCATAGGACTTCGCAGTGATTTCGCCAAGCGGTCCGACGCCGGCGATCTGTCCCTGACCCTCGAGCTCGCCGGTCGCGGTGTTGAAGATCGAGCTCTGCGTGTTGAAGTCGGCGTTGCTGCCGCTCATCTTGACGCCTCCGTCCAGGTTCAACACCCGCAGGTCTTCACTATAGACTCCGGTCTTCGCCGTCACCTTGCTCGGACTTTCGCCCTCGGCGTCCAGGACCAGCGAGGGCTGGTTGAGCAGCACCCGCTGATAATCGTTTTCATCGCGCTCGGCCGAGGTCGCGGTGATGATGAAGGCGCGCCCCTTCTCGTCCTTGCCGACGAAGCGGGGATTGACCAGTTGGATCGGCGCATCCGCCTCGGCCGGCGCGCCGTCACGGCCAAGCACAGTGGTCTGCACGACGAAGCCCAGCATGCTGAGCAAGATCACCCCGATGGTCGCCGGCAGGACCACTCGCAGCCGCCGAATCAGCTTTGAGCGCCGCCGCCAGCGATCGAAATCGCTTCGCATCTGGACTTGGGGCAAGGCGGCGGCGGTCATGGCCGGTTCACGCGTGGGCGAAGATGTCGACCTCTTCCCAACCCCGGACGTCGAGCAGGGCGCGGTGAGGCAGGAATTCGAAACAAGCGCGGGCCAGGCCGTCACGACCCTCGCGGACCAGCATGGCGTCCAGCTTGGTGCGCAGGGCGTGCAGGTGCAGGACGTCCGAGGCGGCATAGGCCTGCTGCTCGGGCGAGAGCGTCGCCGCTCCCCAGTCGGAACTCTGTTGAGCCTTGGACATGTCGACGCCGATCAACTCCTTGGTCACGTCCTTCAGGCCGTGACGGTCGGTATAGGTTCGCGCCAGCTTGGAGGCGATCTTGGTGCAGTAGACCGGCGCGGTCACCACCCCAAGGTGCAGGTGGAACATGGCGATATCAAAGCGGCCGAAGTGGAAGATCTTCACGACCTTCGGATCGGTCAGCAGGCGCTTCAAATTGGGAGCGTCGTAGGTGGTCCGGTCAAGCTGGACCAGATGGGCGTCGCCCTTCCCGTCGGACAACTGAACCACGCAGAGCGGGTCTCGCCCCAGGGCCAGGCCCATGGTCTCCGAATCGATGGCCACCGCCTCAGCGTCGGTAAGAACCCCGTCGGGCAGATCGCCCTTATACAGAAAATTGGCCAAGGGCCTCGCGCTCCGAACTGAATTTGTCTCTCTCCTATATAAAGAGAGGGACGGCGCCCAGGAACCTAAGCTGCCCAAACAGTGAAGATCGCGCGCGCCGACGCGCCGACGCTACCGGAACGCCGCACGACATTGATGTCTGGGAGTTTAGAAAGGCGCCATCCTTTTCAAAAGGATGGTGCCCAGGAGAGGACTCGAACCTCCACGACCTTACGGCCACTGGCACCTGAAGCCAGCGCGTCTACCAATTCCGCCACCTGGGCCCGACCCGCTTTGGATCGCGCGAGGGGCGTCTATTAGGGCGCCGCCTGATCGGGGTCAACGCCCTCATTGAGAGATATGTAAGTCGCATTGCAGCGCCGTTCCGCATCGTCTATCCGATCAGCTCCAAACCCCTTCGTTTTCAGCGCTTTTACTCGCAGGCGGACGACATGCAGGATCTGGTCACGGTCTTTGGCGGATCGGGCTTCATCGGAACTCAGATTGTGCGGGCCCTCGCAAAGCGCGGCCTGCGCATCCGCGTGGCCGTTCGCCAGCCCCATCTGGCCCACACGATGCGCCTGATGGGCGACGTCGGTCAGGTCGAGGTGGTCCAGGCCAATATCCGCGACGAGGCCTCGGTTCGCCGGGCGCTGCGCGGGGCCCAGGCCTGCATCAACACCGTCGGCATTCTCTATGAGACCGGACGCCAGAAGTTCGACGCGGTTCACGTCGACGGCGCGCGCAACGTCGCCAAGGCCGCCCATGAGCTAGGCGTGACCCGGCTGGTTCAGTTGTCGGCCATCGGCGCGGACCTGGAGTCGACCTCGCACTACGCTCGGTCCAAGGCCGAGGGCGAGGCGGCGGTTCGCCAGGCCCATCCGGACGCCGTAATCCTGCGCCCCTCGGTGGTGTTCGGCCAGGGCGACGGCTTCTACAACAAGTTCGGTCAGATGAGCGTGTTCAGCCCCGTGCTGCCGCTGATCGGCGACGGCGAAACCAAGTTCCAGCCGGTATTCGTCAGCGACGTGGCCCGCGCCGCGGCCGCCGCCGTCATTGACGACGGCGCCGCCGGCCAGACCTTCGAGCTGGGCGGTCCTGGAATCTACAGCTTCCGCGAAGTCCTCGAGCAGGTGCTGTTCCAGGTCGAGCGTCGCCGCGGCCTGGTGCGGCTGCCCTTCCCGATCGCCGCCATCATCGGCAAGCTGTGCCAGCCGATCGCGGCGCTGACGCCGGTCGCCCCGCTGCTCACCGCCGACCAGGTCGAGCTGCTGAAGACCGACAATGTCGCAAATCCGGCCCTGCCGGGCCTCGCCGAACTTGGCGTGACCGCCCCGATCACCGTCGAGGCGATCCTGCCGACCTACCTCTACCGTTTCCGCAAGGGCGGCCAGTTCGCTGACCAGGTCATTCCGGCGACCTAAACCCGACCAGATGCTCCCCCGCTGGGGGAGCTGTCAGCCGAATGGCTGACTGAGGGGGACCTTGACGACTACCGCCGCCCCCCTCCGTCGCGCTACGCGCGCCACCTCCCCCAACGGGGGAGGATCTGCTTTGACGTCTACCCCATGAACACCAAGCCCAGGCCGATCAGGCCAACGCCGATCCGCCACCAGCCGTAGGGCGCGAGCCCGTAACGGTTGATGAAATCGAGCATGGTCTTCACCACCACCAGGCCGGACAGGAAGCTGACCACGAAGCCGATAGCGATGATCCCCAGGTTCTCGCCGGTCAGCACGTCGCGGTTCGACCAGAAGTCCAGGGCGAAGGCCCCGACCATGGTCGGGATGGCCATGAAGAACGAAAACTCGGCCGCCGCCCGGCGATCGACGCCGAGCAGCACGCCGCCGACGATGGTCGCACCCGAGCGCGAGACGCCGGGAATCATCGCCAAGCACTGACAGAAACCGACCCCGAGCGAGCGCTGCCAGGACAGCTGCATGGCGTCGTGCTCCTTGGGCTCGGGCGCCCAGCGGTCGACGATCAGCAGCACGATCCCGCCCAGGATCAGCATCACGCAGATCAGCACGACGCTTTCGAACAACACGGTCTTGATGAAGTCATGGGCCACGAAGGCGATGGCCATCGACGGCAGCACCGACAGCAGCACGCTAGCGGCGAACCACCGCGACTTCGGGTCGCTGGGCAGGGTGATGAGCACCTTCCACAGCTTCTGGAAATAGACCACCACCACCGCCAGGATCGCGCCCAGCTGGATCATCACGCTGAAGGTGTCCCAGAAGCCGCTCGGCAGACCGAGCAGCTTCTTGGTCAGCAGCAGGTGGCCCGTCGACGAGACCGGAATGAACTCCGTCAGGCCTTCGACAAGACCAAGAATGACGGCGGCGATCCAATCCGGCACGGGCGACTCCTTTGGGTGAAGATGGACGAACAGGGGCCTAGAACAGGGTAAATTTAGCGTTCATCTCATTTATGGACTAAATTGCGGCGACGCGACCGTCATGAACGCCGCGAAGTTCACTTCAGACTCCTATTAGTCCTGATATTTGACCATGCCATTTCGCGAAGCCGATTTGAGCCCTAAAACGCCTTCGCCCGAGGTGCGGGCGTGGAGGTGCGGCCATGGCCGAACGGATGCTGAAGTTCACGAGCGTCGAGCGGACCACCCCCGCCAAGCGGGCGGCGCAGGCGCGCTCGGGCGATTTCCACGAAATCTACGCCGACTTCATCGACGCCAAGGCGAGCGAGCAGGCTTCGCGCTGCTCGCAATGCGGCATCCCGTTCTGCCAAACCCACTGCCCGCTGCACAACAACATCCCCGACTGGCTGCGGATGACCGCCGAGGGTCGGCTGGAAGAAGCCTACGCGCTCAGCCAAGCGACCAATTCCATGCCGGAGATCTGCGGCCGGATCTGCCCGCAGGACCGGCTGTGCGAAGGCTCCTGCACCATCGAGCAGTCCGGCCACGGCACGGTCACCATCGGCGCGGTCGAGCGCTACCTGACCGACAAGGCCTGGGAAGAAGGCTGGGTCCAGCCGCTAGTCGCCGGCAAGCCGCGCGGGCAGTCTGTCGGGGTGATCGGCGCGGGCCCGGCCGGCCTGGCCGCCGCCGAGCGGCTGCGCGAAGGCGGCTACGAGGTCACCGTCTACGACCGCCATGACCGGGCCGGCGGCCTGCTGATCTACGGCATCCCCGGCTTCAAGCTGGAGAAGGACGTGGTCGAGCGCCGCACCCGCCGGCTGGCCGAAGGCGGGATCGAATTTCGCCTGGGCTTCGAGGTCGGCCGCGACGCCTCGCTGGCGGAGCTTCGCGAGCAACACGACTCCATCCTGATCGCCACCGGCGTCTACGCGGCGCGCGAACTGGCCCTGCCCGGCGCAGGCTCGGCCGGGGTGACGCCGGCGCTGGACTATCTGATCGCGTCGAACCGCACCGGCATGGGCGACCAGGTTCCGGCCTTCGAGAGCGGCGAACTCAACGCCGCCGGACGCGACGTGGTCGTGGTCGGCGGCGGCGACACGGCCATGGACTGCGTGCGGACCGCCGTGCGGCAGGGCGCCAAGTCCGTCACCTGTCTCTATCGCCGCGACCGCGCCAACATGCCGGGCTCGGCCCGCGAGGTCGGCCACGCCGAGGAAGAGGGCGTGGTCTTCGAGTGGCTGGCCGCGCCGCGCGCCGTGCTGGGCGAGGCCGAACGCGCCACCGGCCTGCGCGCCGCCCGCATGCGGCTCGGCCCGCCCGACGCGACCGGGCGCTCAGCCCCCGAAGAGGTCGAGAACGGCGACTTCGACCTGCCGGCCGACCTGGTGATCAAGGCGCTGGGTTTCGATCCCGAGGACCTGCCGACCCTGTTCGGCGCGCCCGACCTGGCGGTCTCCCGCTGGGGCACGCTGAAGGCCGACTTCAAGACCATGCAAACCAGCCTGCCCGGCGTGTTCGCCGCCGGCGATATCGTGCGCGGCGCCTCGCTGGTGGTCTGGGCCATCCGCGACGGCCGCGACGCCGCCGACGCCATCCATAACTACCTGCAAGCCCAGGTCAGCGCCCCGGCGCTGGTCGCGGCGGAGTGATGACCATGCGCGATCATTTTCCAACGTCGTCATCCTCGGCTGGAGCGCGCAGCGCGGAAGGCCGGGGACCCATAGACACGAACCGGTCAAGCGAACCCACGACGTCGGCGGTTATGGATGGCCGGGACAAGCCCGGCCATGACGATCAGTGGGGGGGCGACGGGGATACGGCGAGGTATCTCGCCAACCGCCAACTGCTCACGGACGCCCACGCCTACAGCCCCGGCGACGAGCGCGACGCCTGCGGGGTCGGGCTGGTCTGCGCGCTGGACGGCAAGCCGCGCCGTGAGGTGGTGGAGCTGGCGCTGCGCGCGCTGAAGAGCGTCTGGCACCGCGGCGCGGTCGACGCCGACGGCAAGACCGGCGACGGGGCCGGCGTGCTGCTGTCGGTGCCGCAGGACTTCTTCGCCGACCAGGTGGCCCGGATCGGCCATACCCTGCGCCCCGGCCCCATCGCGGTGGGCCAGGTGTTCCTGCCGCGCAACGACCTGTCGGCCCAGGAGGCCGCCCGGACCATCGTCGAGGCCGAGGCCCTACGGTTCGGGTTCTATATCTATGGCTGGCGCCAGGTGCCGGTCGACACCTCGGTGATCGGCGAGAAGGCCAACGCCACCCGCCCCGAGATCGAGCAGATCATGCTCTCCCCGCCGCCCGGCCTGTTGGGCGAGCCGCTGGAGCGCGCGCTGTTCCTGTGCCGCAAGCGGATCGAGAAGCGCGTCGCCGCCGCCGGCATCCAGCACTTCTACCTGTGCTCGTTCTCGGCCCGGCAGCTGATCTACAAGGGCATGTTCCTCGCCGAGCACATCGACGAGTTCTATCCCGACCTGCGCGACGAGCGGTTCTCCGCCGCCGTGGCGATCTTCCACCAGCGCTATTCGACCAACACCTTCCCCGAATGGCGGTTGGCCCAGCCGTTCCGGATGCTGGCCCACAACGGTGAGATCAACACCAAGAAGGGCAACGTCAACTGGATGAAGTCGCACGAGATCCGGATGGCGGCCGACGCCTTCGGAGAGCTGGGCGACGACGTGAAGCCGGTCATCCAGGACCCGCATGGCTCGGACTCGATGGCGCTGGACAACACCTTCGAGGTGCTGGTCCGGGCCGGGCGCGATGCGCCGATGGCCAAGGCCCTGCTGATGCCGGAAGCCTGGAACTCGCGCTCGGACGAGCAGATCAAGCCGGCGCACAAGGCGCTCTACGCCTACTGCAATTCGGTGATGGAGCCCTGGGACGGCCCCGCCGCCATCTGCGCCAGCGACGGCCGCTGGGTGGTGGCCGGCAAGGACCGCAACGGTCTGCGCCCGCTGCGGGTGACCTATACGAACGACGGCCTGCTGATCATGGGCTCGGAGGCCGGGATGTGCCGGATCGACGAGGCCCGGATCGTCAAGAAGTCCCACATCGCCGCCGGCCGCATGCTGGCCATCGATCTGGCCGAGGGCCGGCTCTATGGCGAGGACGAGATCATCGACCACCTCGCCCAGCGTCACCCCTACGACCAGTGGCTGGGCAACATGGTCAATCTGGAAACGCAGATCGCGCCTGGTCCCGAGCCCCGTGCCTATGGCCGCGAGGAACTGATCCGCCGCCAGGTGGCCGCCGGCCTCAGCCTGGAAGACATCGAACTGCTGCTGGCGCCCATGGTCGAGGACGGCAAGGAAGCGGTCGGCTCGATGGGCGACGACGCCCCGCTGGCCGTGCTCAGCGACCAGTACAGGCCGCTGTCGCACTTCTTCCGCCAGAACTTCAGCCAGGTCACCAACCCGCCGATCGACTCCTTGCGGGAAACCTCGGTGATGAGCCTGAAGACCCGGTTCAAGAACCTCGGCAACATCCTGGCCCAGGACGAGGCCCAGACCGACGTCTTCGTGCTGGAAAGCCCGGTGCTGACCACCGGCATGTACCTGCGGATCATCGGCTTCATCGGCGAGAAGAACGTCGCGGTGATCGACGCGACCATGCCGATCCCGGCCGATGAGAGCCGCCCGGGCGACGCCCTGCGCGCCAATCTCGACCGCATCCGCGCCGAGGCCGAGGACGCCGCCCTGCGCGGCTGCGCGACCATCGTGCTCAGCGACGAGGCCAGCGGCCCGGGCCGCGTGGCGCTGCCGATGATCCTGGCGACCGGCGGGGTTCACGCCTGGCTGGTGTCCAAGGGCCTGCGCTCCTACGTCTCGATCATCGTCCGCTCGGCCGAGTGCCTCGACACCCACTATTTCGCGGTGCTGGTCGGGGTCGGGGCGACGGCGGTGAACGCCTATCTGGCCCAGGAGAGCTTCCAGGACCGGATGGAGCGCGGCCTGACCGGCGAGCTGTCGCTCCGCCAGGTCTGCACCAACTTCAAGCACGCCATCGAGGGCGGGCTGCTGAAGATCATCGCCAAGATGGGGATCGCGGTGATCTCCTCCTATCGCGGCGGCTACAACTTCGAAGCGGTGGGGCTTTCCCGCGCCCTGGTCGCCGAGTTCTTCCCCGGCATGCCCTCGCGGATTTCCGGCATCGGCCTGGCCGGCCTGGAGGCCAAGGCGGTCGAGCTGCATCGCAAGGCCTGGGACGCCTCGGCCATCAGCCTGCCGGTTGGCGGCTTCTACAAGGCGCGGCGCTCGGGCGAGAGCCACGCCTTCGAGGCCCGGATGATCCACACCCTGCAACGGGCCTGCGACACCGGCGACTACGGAACCTACAAGGCCTTCGCCGAGGGCATGCGCCGGATGCCGACCATCCAGCTGCGCGACCTGCTGGACCTGCGCTCGAGCGCCAAGCCGGTGTCGTTGGACGAGGTCGAGAGCGTCAACGAGATCCGCAAGCGCTTCCTGACACCCGGCATGAGCATGGGCGCGCTAAGCCCTGAGGCGCACGGCGTGCTGAACATCGCCATGAACCGGATCGGCGCGAAGAGCGTCTCCGGCGAGGGCGGCGAAGATCCCGCCCGCTACAAGCCGCTGCCGAACGGCGACAACCCGAACTCGGCGGTCAAGCAGATCGCCTCGGGCCG
>JBEBYB010000127.1:0-8161 GCA_040391295.1 Phenylobacterium sp.
TGACCGGCGGCACGCTGCTGCTGATGTGGCTGGGCGAGCAGATCACCAGCCGCGGGATCGGCAACGGCGTCTCGCTGATCATCTTCGCGGGCATTGTCGCCGTGCTGCCGCGCGGTGTCTGGCAGATGTTCGCCATGACACGGACCGGTTCGCTATCGGTTCTGGGCGTGTTGGCGATGGCGGCGTTGGCGGCCGGCGTTATCGTGACGATCGTGTTCATGGAGCGCGCCCAGCGCCGTTTGCTCACGCAGTATCCGCGTCGTCAGACCGGGTCGCGCGGCTTTGGCGGCGAGGCCTCGTTCCTGCCGCTCAAGGTCAACACCTCCGGCGTCATGGCCCCGATCTTCGCCTCGTCGCTGCTGCTGTTGCCGACGACCGCGATGGGCTTCCTGGCGAACGCCGACCTACCGGCCTGGGCGCAGTGGGTGCCGAGCGTGGTCGGCGGTCTGCAGCATGGGCAGCCAGCTTTCGTGGCGCTCTATGCTGCGCTGATCGTCTTTTTCTGCTTCTTCTACACGACGGTGATGTTCAATCCCGAGGAGGTCGCCGAAAATCTGCGCAAGTACGGCGGCTTCTTGCCCGGCATCCGGCCTGGCAAGCGCACGGCGGAGTATTTGAACTATGTGATCGTCCGGGTGACGGCGATCGGCGCGCTCTACATCACCCTGGTCTGCCTACTGCCCGAGATCCTGATCGGCTACTATGGCATTCCGTTCTATCTCGGCGGCACCTCGATCCTGATCGTGGTGAGCGTGACCATGGACACCGTGACTCATATTCAGTCGCATCTCGTGAGCCATCAGTACGAAGACCTCATCCGCAAGACGCGGCTACGGCCGGTGCGGGCGTCCGTCGTCGAATCCCCAACGTCGATCGGATGATGTTCCGTCGGCGTCCGGGGGCCAACCTCCAAGGAGAAGTTCATGTCGCTACAATTGGGCCAGATCGCCCCTGACTTCGAACAGGATACGACCGAAGGGCCGATCCATTTCCATGAATGGCTCGGCAATTCCTGGGGGCTGCTGTTCAGCCACCCGAAGGACTTCACGCCGGTCTGCACGACGGAACTCGGCGAGGTCGCACGGCTGAAACCGGAGTGGGACAAGCGTAACGTCAAGCCGATCGGCCTTTCCGTCGATCCGCTGGACGCCCATGGCGCCTGGGCCAAGGACATCGCCGAAACTCAGGGGCACGCCCTGAATTTTCCGATGATCGCCGACGCTGACCGGAGGATCGCAGGCCTCTACGACATGATCCACCCGGCGGCCGACCCCACGGTCACGGTAAGGGCGGTCTTCGTCATCAGCCCGGACCGGAAGATCCGGCTGATCTTGACCTATCCGCCGAGCACCGGGCGCAACTTCGCCGAGATACTCCGCGCGATCGACAGCCTCCAGATCACCGACGCCGAACAGGTCGCGACCCCGGTCAACTGGGAGCCTGGGGACGACGTCATCATTCCGCCGAGCCTTTCCGACGAAGCGGCGAGAGCCAAGTTTCCGCAGGGCTGGAAAACCTTGAAACCCTATCTGCGGGTCGTGACTTTGAAGCCTTGAACTGCCCGATCACGCCTCGCCGACCGCTGCGATTTGACACTGCGCGCCAAGTGGGCGACCCTAGAGGCGCTATGAACCCTCTAAGCATACATTCGCGCCGGCGACAGGATTGCGGCTCTATCAAAGAGTCCTGACCCCCGAACCATCGCCCGTCTTCTCGGGCGGTTCGGGGTGTAACTGCGCCGGACGAACGATCAGCAAACGCCTTACGGTGTTGAGCTGAGGTTTGTGCCTCCTGATATTGTTAGCGTCTCCGATCCCTGGGAACGGCGCCTTTCAGCGCCTTGCCTCCGGCCTGTTGTGCCGTGGCCGCCAGGGACCCGATGTGGGGAGCCGGGCTCAGGCCTGGCTCCCGCCGATTGAAAGGTTTCTCATGCCCGCTCTCAACGACACCATGTTCAGCCGCCCCCAGGTTCAGGCCACCGCGACCGATGTCGCACGGCTGCGTTCACTGGTTCAAATGGCCAAAACCGAAGCGCCAGGCGCCGGCTTGTTCAAAGAGGAATTCGCCCGCCTGAAGGTCGTCGCCGATGATCAGGCTCAACGCTTCGTGCGCTTGGGAACGAGTGTCCGCTATCGCGATCTGAGCACGAAGCGCGAGCGCGGCGTTCGTGTCGTGCGCCCGGAGGACGCCGACGCCGATGGCAACTGGGTGTCGGTGCTGTCGCCGATCGGCGCAGCTTTGATCGGTCTGTCGACCGGGGCGATTTTCCGCTGGGCGGACGCTGACGGTCGATTGCGGGTCATCAAGGTTCTGGACGTCGCCGCATGAGCGAGCGCGACCCCGGAGCCGTCGTCGGCTGATCGCCGGGCCGCCAAGCGGCTCAGCAAGCGCAATATCGTCGGAAGCGAGGCCGGTGAGCCTCGCCCGATCGCCGACATGGGAAGCGGTTGGCGAAGACCGCGCGGTTGGGGGACGGGACTTCGGGGGGCGAGCGTCGTGGCGGTCCTCTGCGCGACTGTGGTGCTCATCGCAGCTTTCGCTCTGATCCTCCTGCAGCTTTGACGCCCGATCTTCCCCATCCCAACCAACGGAGTTTTCCACTCATGCCTACGCATATGCCCCCAGTCTTCGCTTCGAGCGACGATCACCAGATGCTCGTGGCGTTGCAGAAGACGCTGGAGGGCTCCACCTCGCCAGGGCCGGTGTTGTTGGCCGCCGAAATCGCCCGCTTGTCCGTCGTCGTCGATCCGAAGGCCCAGCCGTCGTTTGTGAAGATCGGATCGCGGGTCACCTATCGGGACCTGCAGCGCCCCGGCGTGCGAACAGGTCGCTTGCTGATGCCTGTCGATATCCAGTCCCAAGAGGACTGCATCTCGCTGATGGCGCCGGTCGGCGCGGCGTTGCTGGGTCTGAGCGTCGATGACTTCTTTGAGTGGGAAGTCCAGGGCAAGCCTCGCAGCGTCAAGGTTCTCGAAATTCGCGGCTGAGGGCCGGCGATTTGATTTTCACCAGTCGATAGCCAGGTGGCCAACTGTGTTGATTTGTAAGGGTTTCAGGGGCGCGCGCCGCCCCGTCTGCCTGCTCCCAGGCTCTTAGCCCTGGCCCGGCGCCGACGTTGTTGCGTCGACCGGGCCGGGGACGGGCTTAGGGCGCTCACGCTAGCAGCGTGCCATCGCCCATCTTCCAGTTTCATTGATCGCAATGGTCTCGCGAGCCTGGGCTTCTGACGCCCGAGGGGCAGCGCGGCCTTGCGTTCGCATCGGGAGTTCAGACATGGCGAAAAAGACTCGAAGCGGCAATCGAGAGCCGAGGAAACCAAAGGCCCCCAAGTCGGCCAAGACGACCGGCAACACGCTCGCCGATGTGATCAAATCTCGCGCAGGGTCCCCCACCGCTGGCGCGAAGTAGGCCCACGTTTCGGGCTGAGCAGCCTCCCTCGACCTGTCGGGGGAGGCTGTTTCTCGCATGCCAGGGTCTGACAGCTGATTTTTGGAGACCTCTACGCGTGCCGGTTCAGGTGGACATCTAAGAAGTATTTATAATATATGTTTGGCGTTCTTCGAAGGGTGTCCGCCATGAACCTCAACGAACCGCCTCCTTCCGCCAGGGACCGCTTGGGACCGGGTGTCGCCGTCGGCGTCACCGAGTCCATGATCCATCAGCTCGTCCACGGATTTTATGCGGTGATCCGGAAGGACCCAGCTCTGGGCCCAATTTTCAATCGGGAGATTGGAGACAACTGGGACGCTCACCTAGCCCGGATGTGCGACTTCTGGTCGTCGGTCATGCTGATGACGGGGCGTTTCAAGGGAGCGCCGATGACGGCTCACGCCCGCATTCCAGAGATCAGGCCGACCCATTTCGCCCGATGGCTGCACCTGTTCAAGGTCGCGGCGGAGGAACTGTGTCCTCCGGAAGCAGCGGTGCTGTTTGTCGCGAAATCGGAGGCCATCGCCCTGAGCCTGCAGCGCGGCATGGCCCTCAGCCACGGCGAAATCATAGAGCAAGGCACGGGCCCCGAGCACGCCTGATGGATCGCTGACATGGCGCGGCGGCTGTTTTCCGGGACGGTTAGCCCTGCAGAGGCGAATGGCCCAAGCGGCTGACGACCTCGGTGCGGTTACGTGCGCCGGTGGCGCTCAAGATCGCCTGCACGTGCAGCTTCACGGTGGCGATGGAGATGCCAAGGATCTTGGCTATCTCCTTGTTTGTCTGCCCCTGTGTCAGGTGGCTCAAGACCTCTCGTTGCCGCTGTGAGAGTTGGCGAAGCAGGATGGGCGCGCCCTGCGCCGAGGCTTCTTCGAAACAGGGGAAATACTCGCCGCCCGCCAAGACAAGCCGGAGTATGGCGATCATCAGCGGCCGCTCGGACGTCTCCGGCAATAGGCCGTTGAAGCCGGCGGCATAGGCCAACCGAGCCAGGCTCAGGTCACGTTCGGGAACCACCAGGATGCGATGGTGGGCTCTGGGAGCCCTGTCGATCCAGACCTTGGGCTCTTCCGACGGCGGCAGATCGAGCAGCAACAAGTCCGGCGTCTGGATCTTGATCTCGGAAATGCTGGCGGCGACGTCGACAGTGTCCGCTTGCAACTCCTCCGCAACCAGGGCGGCCAGGGCGGCCCTGTTGAGGGGCTGCCGACAGACTATCGCAACGCGCAAGGGCAAGGGGGCTCCGTTCAACCGTTAATGGCCGTGTGCGTCGTAGGGTCTTTCGAACGCCCCGTCATCTAGCCAACCGGCTAACCGTCTACCGAAGTTACTCAAGGAAGGCCCGCCGGGCGTATGGTCGGATGACCCGGGCCGCCGGGCGCTATCTAGCCATCGGTATGATTCCAATCTGCGCCGGTCGCCTCAAAGCTCCTTGGTAGGGGCGATTCGGGGGAGGCGACATGGAAGAGCAATCTCGTTCGAGCGCAGCGGCCGCCGCATTGTTGGCACGGGTTTTGGCTGACGCGCCGGCCGGCGACCTCCTGGGACTCAGCTTCTCTTTGCTGGTTCTCGAATTCGATGACGACCTGCGTTGCGTCTCCTGGGGCGGCGTCACGCGCGAGGGGCGGGGCGCAAGCACATATGAGCATGCGAAGCCCTATCTTCTGGACCTCTTCAATCGGGCCGAGCGGGAAGCCGTCCGGCCGCTTGTCGATGACGCGCTCGCCGGACGCCCGGGGATGATCAAGCTCGAGACGTCGAACGCACGGCTGGTGCGGATTTCGCTGCTGCCCAGATGGGTGGGCGAAGGCGTGGTCGGGGTCGTTCTGACATTGCAGGACGTCACCACCCGACGCGAAGGCCTGGAGCGCCTGAGGACCCTGGAAGATCGCCTAGGAGCCATTCTGACCCACGCCGCTGACGCCATCATCGTGATCGACGTCGAAGGCGTCATGGAAAGCGCCAACGCCGCCACCGAGAGCCTGACCGGGTGGACGGAGGCCGAGTTGGTCGGCCGCCCTATCCAGACTCTGATGGACGAGCCCTATCGCAGCTCTCACCAGGGACAGATCGAGCGTTATCTGATCCATGGCGTGAGCGGTATCCTCAATGTCGGCCCACGCCCGCTGCCCTTGCTGCACAAGAATGGCGGGACGGTGCCGATCGAGCTTTCGGTGGGGGAGGCGGTCATCGCCGGCGAACGGAAGTTCATCGGCGTATGTCGGGATATCTCGGTACGGCTCCAGAAGGACGAGGCCCTGCGGGCCGCCAATGCGGAGCTACGCGGCAAGATCGCCGAACTCGAGATACTTCGCGATGGATTGGAACGGCAGGCGCAGGCGCTCCAGGACATGGCCCTCGTCGCTCAAACCGCGCGGGCCACCGCCGAGGCGGCCAATCTCGCAAAGTCCCGTTTCCTGGCCACCATGAGCCATGAATTGCGCACACCGCTGAACGGCGTGCTCGCCGTGGCCGACGCATTGTCACGCCGCAACCTCGCCGAGGACAATCTTGAGTTGGTGAGAATTATTCAGTCCTCCGGCCAGGGCTTGCTCTCGATTCTGAACGAGGTGTTGGACCTGGCCAGGGTGGAGGCCGGCGCACTGCTGCTCGATCCGCGTCCGTTTTCTCCCGCTCAGACCGCCAGGGAGGTGGCCGATGTCTGGCGCTTCGCCGCCCAAGCCAAGGGCGTTCGCCTCAAGGTCCGTGTGTCGCAGATGCCGGCCGCTCTCATCGGCGACGCTCAGCGGCTGCGGCAGATTTTGTCGAACCTTCTGAGCAACGCCCTCAAGTTCACCGAGGAGGGAGCGGTCGCGCTCACGATGCGATGGAAGCCGGCGGCCGGCGAGTTGAGGTTTGAGGTGATCGACAGCGGCCCGGGCATCGACGAGGCGTTGCGGGAACGGCTGTTCGACCCCTTCGTCCAGGCCGACGTCGGCACAACGCGGCGGTACGGCGGCACGGGGCTCGGCCTGACGATCTGCCGCGAACTGGTCACGCTGATGGGGGGGCGGATCTGGGTGGAGAGTGCGAAAGTCGGCGGCGCCAAGATTATCTGCGATCTGCCGTTCGAGATCGGAGACGGCGATGAACAGCAGTCTCCGGCGAGCGCGATCGAAGAGCCGGCTCGCCCGTCCGGGGTCCCGCTAATTCTGGTGGCGGAGGATCATCCGCTCAACCGAATGGTGGCCGCGATCGTGTTGGAGGAAGCCGGCATGGCTCACGAGTTCGCCGAAGACGGGGAAGCGGCCCTTGAAGCCGTACGGACCGGTCGGTTCGACATGGTCTTGATGGATGTCCACATGCCGAAGATGGACGGCTTGGCCGCCAGCCGCGCCATCCGGGCGCTGCCTGGGCCGGCGCGCGCAGTACCGATCATCGCCGTCACCGCCAACGCCGCAGCCGATGAGATCATCGCCTGTCGGGCGGCGGGCATGGATGACTTCGTGCCCAAGCCGATCCGCGCCGCCGAACTGCTGCAGAAAATAGCCCGGCACCTGGAGGCGGGAGGACCGCTTCGGGGGGAACGGCCGCTTGAAGCGCAATAGCGCCGACGCGAACCTAATCAGGGGATCGAGTTCAATGTCCGACCATCAATTGAACGAACGCCTGGCCTTCATAGGCATGGACGAGGAGGCGCGGGCCGCGCTTCGTTCGTTAGAGGGGTTTCTCGCCGCTGAAATCCCCAATGCGCTGGACGGTCTCTATGTGCGGATCCGCGATACGCCGGAAACTCGACGTCAATTCGCCAGCGAGGGCCAAATTGGCGCGGCGCACGCGGCCCAGATCAGGCACTGGCGGCTGATCGCCGCCGCCAGTTACGATCATGACTATGTCCAGGCGGTCCGGCGGGTCGGTGAAACCCACGCTCGAATCGGACTGGCTCCGCGCTGGTACATCGGCGGCTACGCCCTGGTCGTCGAAAGCCTGGTGCAGGCCTTGTTGCGTCGCGCCTGGCCAAGTGGATTTTTGAAGCAGCGGACGGGAGACGGCGAGCAGGTCGCCGGCGAGTTGGTGGTGCTGATCAAAGCCGTCATGCTCGACATGGATTACGCTATCTCGGTCTATCTCGAGGCGGCCGAGCGCGAGCGTAAGCAGGCCGAGGCCGAGGCGGTGGCTCAACAGCAGGCTCTGGTCCGGGATTCTTTTGGCGAAGCGCTAAGGCGGTTGGCCGAAGGCGACTTCGTCTATCGGCTCGAGGCGGAGCTGCCGCGTGAGTACGAGGGGCTCAGATCAGACTTCAACACAGCGGTCGATGCGCTGGCCGGCGCGTTCCGGACCCTGACGAATGCGTCAAACGCCATTGACGCCAGCTCCTCGGAGATCAGCGTGGCGGCTGACGACCTCTCGCGACGAACCGAGCATCAGGCTGCGAGCCTGGAAGAGACCGCAGCAACGCTGGACGAGATCACCGCCACCGTGCAGCAGACGGCGGAGGGGGCGAAACAGCTGAAAGTCCTGGTCGACGCCGCCCAAACCGAGACCGAGCGGGGCGCAGGGGTCGTGGCCATGGCGGTCGTGGCCATGGAGAAGATCACCCAATCCTCTGATGAAGTCGGCCGGATCATCGGCGTGATCGACGAGATCGCCTTCCAGACCAACCTGCTGGCCTTGAACGCCGGGGTGGAGGCGGCGCGGGCGGGGGAGGCCGGGCGCGGGTTTGCGGTGGTCGCTTCGGAGGTTCGAGGGCTGGCGTTGCGCTCGGCCGAGGCGGCCAAGGAGATCAAGGTGT
>JBEBYB010000128.1:0-8049 GCA_040391295.1 Phenylobacterium sp.
CGCGGGCCAAGGAACGCCTGCGCGAGATGGCCATGGGCCTGATCGGCATCGCCGCAGAGCGCGCGACCAAGGTCACCGACCCGGTCGTGCCCCCGCACGGCGTGTTCGACGAGTTCTGCGCCCGCTTCCCCTACGAGGAGACCGAGGACCAGCTCAACGCCATCGGCGATGTGCTGGAAGACCTGGGCTCGGGCCGGCCGATGGATCGCCTGATCTGCGGCGACGTCGGCTTCGGCAAGACCGAGGTCGCACTGCGCGCCGCCTTCGTGGTGGCGATGAGCGGCCAACAGGTGGCGATCGTCGCGCCGACAACCTTGCTGGCCCGCCAGCACTTCAAGACCTTCTCAGAGCGATTCCAAGGCTGGCCGATCAAGGTCCGTCGCCTGTCGCGCCTGGTTCCTCCCAAGGAGGCCGCCGAGACCCGCGAGGAACTGCGGAACGGTGAGATTGAAATCATCGTCGGCACCCATGCGGTGCTGTCCAAGCAGGTCGGGTTCAAGAACCTCGGCCTCGTGATCGTCGACGAGGAGCAGCACTTCGGCGTCAAGCACAAGGAGAAGCTCAAGGAGCTTCGCACCGACGTGCACATGCTGACCCTGACCGCGACGCCGATCCCGCGCACCCTGCAAATGTCGCTGTCGGGCATCCGCGAGATGTCGATCATCGCCACCCCGCCGGTCGACCGGTTGGCGGTGCGGACCTATGTGACGCCCTTCGACCAGGTGGTGATCCGCGAGGCCCTGCTGCGCGAGAAGTATCGCGGCGGCCAGGCCTATTATGTCGCCCCGCGTCTCTCCGACCTGCCTGAGCTGGAACGGTTCCTGCGCGTGCAGGTGCCGGAGGTCCGCTACGTGGTCGGTCACGGCCAGATGGCGCCGACCCAGCTCGAGGAGGTGATGAGCGCCTTCTACGAGGGGCAGTACGACGTGCTGCTCTCGACCACCATCGTCGAGAGCGGGCTCGATATCCCCAGCGCCAACACCATGATCCTGCACCGGGCCGACATGTTCGGCCTGGCCCAGATGTACCAGCTACGCGGCCGGGTCGGCCGGGCCAAGGCGCGGGCCTACGCCTATCTGACCACTCCGGCCGAGAAACAGATCACGCTGTCGGCCGAGCGGCGCCTGAAGGTGTTGCAATCGCTCGATAGCCTGGGCGCCGGTTTCCAGCTCGCCAGCCATGACCTGGATCAGCGCGGCGGCGGCAACCTGCTGGGCGAGGAACAGTCGGGCCATATCCGCGAGATCGGGGTCGAACTTTATCAGCAGATGCTGGAAGACGCCGTCAACGAGCTGAAGGAGCTGGCCGGCAAGGGCGACGGGGCCGCCGACCGTGGATGGTCACCGCAGATCAACACCGGCGCGGCCGTGCTGATCCCTGAAGAATACGTGCCCGACTTGAACGTGCGCCTGTCGCTTTATCGCCGTCTGTCCGACGCCGAGAAGTCGGGCGACCGCGAAGCCCTGGCCGCCGAGATGATCGACCGCTTCGGACCGCTGCCGCCGGAGGCTGGCCAACTGCTGAAGGTCGTGGCCATCAAGGGCCTGTGCCGTGAGGCCAATGTCGCCAAGATCGACGTCGGCCCCAAGGGCGCGGTCGTCACCTTCCGCGGCGATGAGTTCAAGAACCCGATGGGCCTGGTCGGCTTCGTCCAGAAGAACCAGATCGCCTGGAAAATCCGTCCCGATCAGAAGGTGGTCGTGAAGGGCGAGTGGGAAACTCCGGAGCAGCGGCTGGCCGCTGCCGAGCGGGTGCTGACCGAACTGGCGAAACTGGCGGCTTAGGAGAGGCCTTGCCTCGTTGCGGGCGATCAGGAACGGCATGCGGAGCATGCCCGACCTGAAGCCGGATCGCTGACCTTCAGGAACGCCGCGACGCCTGGGCTGCGGCCAGCATGCGCCTGGCCCGGATCCACATCTCCAGACGCTGGGCGCAGACCACGCCGGCGGCGAACAGCAGGAAGATGTCGGTGATCTCGACCGGCGTCACGTGCAGGTCCTCGGTGTGGCCCATGGCGTAGTCCCGCAACGTGAACCGCAACAGGAACACGCCGGCGATCAGGGCCATGGCCAGCGGCGAGGCCTTGCTGGTCAGGGCATGGGTTTCCGGGTTGATGGAAATGATCGTTGTGCGTCCGCGCCACCATCCTATGCCCGCGCCCATGCCAAGGGCGAACACCTCGGCGACGAGCACCAGGAACCGGGGCGTCGTCTGGGCCGAGAGGCTGAACAGCACCCCGCCGAGGATCAGGACCGGCATGATCCACATGCGTTCGATCCGCAGGTTGCGGGTTCGGACGCCGCGCAGGACGATCACCACGATGGCGATGATCGGGACAAGGTAGGTCCAGGGGACCGCCGTGTCCTGGGGGGCCATCAGCCGGCTTTCTTCTGGGCGCGGGCGGCGGCCTCTTCGAGCGCCTTGCCGACGGTCGCGGCCGAGGTGACGTCGGCGACGCCGATATCGAAATCGACCACGAAGGGCGGCTTGCCGTCACCCGCCTCGAAGGCGGTGCAGCCGATGACCGCGGCGATCCGCTCGCCGGCCGCGCGGGCCGCGGCCTTGGGCGTGGCGGGTAGGGCCAGGGCGAAGAGTTCAGGGCCAAGACGGGCGGCGGTGTCCTCGACGCGGACCAGACGGCCGATCATCGAGCCGATCTGCGGAATGGCGCGGTCGAGCCAGCCGCCGGCGCGGGCTTGGGAAACGTCGGTGCGCTCAGCCAGTTTCAACACGCAAACCGAGAGCGGGCGGCCCCGGGCGCGGGCCGCCTGGGCCAGACGCCCCGCGTGAAGCGCAAACAGGTCGCGGGTGAAGAGGCCGGTCGCGGCGTCCATCAGCCCCGAACTGCGAGCCTTTTCCAAGGCGCGGCGAACCGACATCTGGTGGCGATAGCTACGGGCCAGTTCCAGCACCCGGCGTGCGGTCTCGGTCTCCGGCGTCTCGGGCGAGGCCACGTCGGAAACGCCGCGATGGTAGGCCTCGGAGGCGGTGACGAAGCTTTCCTGGCGCATGTAGAGCAGGGCGGGCGTGTGATAGAGGCGGGTGTTGCGGCGCATGCCGGCGGCGATGGACAGCGCCTCCTGGCTGGTGTCGCCAGCCCACAGCACGACGGCGTCGAACGGGCGCTCATGCAGATAGTCGAACGCCGTATAGGCGGTGAAGGCCCCGACCACCTCGGCCCCTGAACGGGTCAGGGCGTTGGCGAGCGCCAGGAACTGCGGCGCCGGTTCGCCGATCGCCAGGACCTGGAACGGCGAGGTGTCGACTTCCGGCAGGTCGAGCCGCCGGCCAAGATCGGCGAAGGTCGCCAGGCGAAGCTCGAACTCCTCCTCGGCGACTGCGGTGCGGACGAGGGTTTCCAGCCGCGTCGCGGCCTGGGCCGGATGCAGCGGCGCGGCGACCGTGAGATCGAAGCCGTAGGTCTCGAGCTCCGGCGTGGGGTCGCCAATCGCGATGACCGGCAGTCGGCGCGGTGCATAGGCCGCTTTCAAGCGCTGGGCCATGGTCAGGGCTTCATGGCCGCCGCTGGCCAGGTCGACGATCGCCGCCTCAATGGTGAGGTCGCCCAGCGCGGCGAGCGCCGCATAGGGACCGCGAGCCGTCACGGTTCGCCAGCCAAGCTTGTCGAGCCCCTCCGCGAGAGGTCCCGCCAGGGCGTCGTCGCGTGCAACAATCAAGACGCGCGCCTGGACGCCAGCCGTCATTTGCTCGAAATCCTAGTCTCGCCCTCACCCGCGGCGGGCGGGAATCGAAGCACCGTGGGACTATACAGCGCCAACGCGCGGGTGACAGCGACCGCGCGACGCCACGATATCGGGAGGACGGCTATGGAACAGACCCTTCAGGGCCAGGTTGCGGTGATTACCGGCGCTTCAGGCGGGCTGGGCGCGCATTTCGCCAGGGTTTTGGCCCAGGCTGGGGCGGCCGTCGCGCTGACCGCCCGCCGGCTCGATCTTGTGGAGAACCATGCCGGGGAGATCGCCGGCGCCGGCGGGACCGCGATGGCCCTGAAGCTGGACGTCGCGGACGCCGCCTCCATCGGCCCGGCCCTCGACGAGGTGGAGGCCGCGCTCGGTCCGATCTCGATCCTGGTGAACAACGCCGGGGTCGGCGGGGAGGGGTTGGCCCTGGACCTGTCGATCGAGGACTGGGACCGCACCTTCGACGTCAATGTGAGGGGCGTCTTCTTCGCCGCCCAACAGGCCGCCAAGCGGATGATCGCCTCGGGCGTCGCCGAGCGGGGCGACGCCCGGATCGTCAATATCGCCTCGATCGCCTCCCATACCGTGCTGCCGGGGCTCTCGGCCTACTGCGCCTCGAAGGCCTCGGTGGCCATGCTCACCCGGGGGCTCGCCCGCGAATGGGCGCGGCGCGGGGTGGCGGTGAACGCCATATGCCCCGGCTATATCGAGACCGACATCAACGCCGATTGGTTCAAGACCGAGGGCGGACAGAAGCAGATCAAGGCCTTTCCCCGCCGCCGCCTGATGGAGGCTGGCGATCTCGATGCGGCGCTGCTGATGCTCAGCGGCCCGGCAGGCCGCGCGATCACCGGCACGGTCATCACCATCGACGACGGCCAGTCCTTGCCGGGCGGCGGCTGACGGTTGGCTGACGGGACGTCATAGCTTCTAAGCTTCGGGCACATAATCAAGGGAGACGACGCATGGGCCAGGGACCGCTTTCGGGGCTGAAGGTCGTGGAGTTCGCCGGCATTGGGCCTGGGCCGTTCTGCGGCATGCTGCTGTCGGACCTGGGCGCCGACGTCGTGCGGATCGACCGCAAGGGCAAGGGACGGGCCTCGCCCGCCGACATCACCAGTCGGGGCCGCCGGTCCATCGGCCTGGACCTCAAGAACCCCGACGCCATCGAGACCTGCCTGAAACTGATGGAGGGCGCGGACGCGGTCTTCGAAGGCTTCCGGCCGGGCGTGATGGAACGTCTGGGCCTCGGCCCCGACGTGGCGCTGAAGCGGAACCCGAAGCTGGTCTATGGCCGGATGACGGGCTGGGGGCAGTTCGGGCCCTACGCCAACGCCGCCGGCCACGACATGAACTACATCGCCATCACCGGAGCGCTGCACGCCATCGGGACCAAGGACAAGCCGATCCCGCCGCTCAACCTGGTCGGCGATTTCGGCGGCGGGGCGCTTTATCTCGCATTCGGCCTGCTGGCGGGTGTGTTGAATGCTCGCTCGACCGGCAAGGGACAGGTGATCGACTGCGCCATGAGCGACGGCGCGGCCTCGCTGATGTCGATGTTCTACGGCTTCAAGGCCGGCGGCATGTGGAAGGACGAGCGGCGGGTCAACCTGCTCGACGGCGGGGCGCACTTCTACGACACCTATCAATGCGCCGACGGCAAGTGGATCTCGATCGGCTCCATCGAGCCGCAGTTCTACGCGCTGCTGCTGGAGAAGACCGGGATCAATGATCCCGTGTTCGCAGGCCAGATGGATCGCAGCAACTGGGATTCGCTGCGCGAGAAACTAGGCCACGTGATCGCCCAGAAGACCCAGGCGCAATGGTGCGAGATCATGGACGCCACCGACGTCTGCTTCGCGCCGGTGCTGGATCTCGATGAGGCTCCCAAGCACGCGCATAACGTGGCCCGAAAAACCTTCGTGGAACTGGAGGGCGTGATCCAACCCGCGCCCGCGCCGCGGTTCTCGGTGACGCCCGGCGCGATCCAGGGGCCGCCGCCGGCCATCGGCGCGCATGACCAGGAAGCTCTAGGCGACTGGGGCTTCTCACCGGCCGCCATCGACGCGCTGAAGGCGTCGGGCGCACTGGCCAGCTAGGCACGGCATGCCCCGGACCGGCCTTGCAGCCGATCTGGGGCGGTCGCGACTTTCTTACTTCGCCGGCGCGGCCATCGAGGTCAGGGCCGTGGCGGCCTCCTTCTGGGCGGCGTGGGCGTCGGGGGCCAGCGGGATCAGACCGCGTTGCTGCAGGTAGCCGCCCTTGCCGGTGGCGGCGTCGGACACGAAAGCGTTGACGAACTCACGCAGGCCCGGGGTCACGCCGATATTGGCCTTCTTCACGTAGACGTAGAGCGAGCGCGACACCGGGTAGCTGCCGTTCGAGATGGTCTCGAACGTCGGGGCCACGCCGTCGATCGTGGCGGCCTTGACGGTGTCCATGTTGTTCTCGAGGAACGAGTAGCCGAAGACACCGAGCGCGTTCGGGGTCTTGGTCAGGGTCTGGACGATGGCGTTGTCGTTCTCGCCGGCGTCGACCCAGGCGCCGTCGCCGCGAATGGTGTGGGCGCGCGCCTTGAAGGCCTCTTCGTCCTTGCCGCGCAGGGTTTCGAGCGTAGGGATCATCCGGGCGCCCTTTTCCAGACCCAGTTCCACGAAGGCGTCGCGGGTGCCCGAGGTGGGCGGCGGGCCGTAGACCAAGATCGCCTGGGCCGGAAGCGAGGCGTCCACGTCTTTCCAGCTCTTGTTGGCGTTCTTGGCGAAGCCGGCGGGCGAGGGGAGTTCGGCGGCCACGCCCCGATAAACCTGGTCGAGCTTGAAGTTGTAGGTCGGACCGGTCTTGGCGTTGGCGATCACGATGCCGTCATAGCCGATCTTGATCTCGACGATGTCGGTCACGCCATTGGCGGCGCACTGCTCGAATTCGGACTTCTTGATCGGGCGCGAGGCGTTGGCGACATCGGGGAAGGCCGCGCCGCTGCCGCCGCAGAACAGCTTGAAGCCGCCGCCGGTGCCAAGGCTCTCGACCTTCGCCGGACGACCGCCCGTTGTCTTGGCGACGTTTTCGGCCACGCGGGTGGCGAAGGGGAACACCGTGGAGGAGCCCGCGGCCCAGACCTGCTCACGGCCGCTGGCGCTCGGGCCGGCCGCCTTTTCAGCCCCGCCCTTGGAAGATTGTTGTCCGCAGGCGCTCAAGGCGACAGCGACGACGGCGAGATAGGCGAAAGTCTTCATGGGATGGCTCCGCACCAGTGTAGGCCCTGCCGCTAACATCCTTCCTTGACGGTTCCGTGAAGGTTGAATGACAGCTTGTCACGAAGATGAACGAGTTCCGCGAACGTCGTTCAGATGGGGTTCAGCGGCCAGGGCCGAAACTCTCCTCAGATTGGTCGTCGCATTCTCCCGTCCCTCAACGCGGCGGCCAGTCTGGTGGAACGACACGCCCATCGGCGGCGCGCCGGATTCCCGCGAGGGAACGGCGCGCCGTTTCACGTGGATGCAACACACACGATGATCGCTTGCGCCCAGGTGCGACCTTGATCACCTTCCGCGCCATGTCGATCCGTCAAAGAATCCGTCACTTGCGAGAGATCGATTGGGACCCGTCGCATTGGCTGCGGCTGGCCCTGATCGTCACGGCGCGGGCCCTGAGCCGGCTCTGGGGGCGCGATGTCATGCTCTATGTCGGGGGGGTGTCGTTCTTCGTCATGCTGGCGGTCTTTCCGGCCCTGGCGATCAGCATCGGGATCTACAGCCTGCTGGCCGATCCCAGCACCGCGGCCCATCAGGCCGAGATGCTGGCGCGGCTGATGCCCGCCGGCGCCCAGAGTCTGTTCCAGGGCGAGCTCGAGCGCCTGGCCCACGCCCCGTTCCAGGCCGTCTCCACCCAAAGCATCGTGGCGCTGGTGGTCGGGGGCTACGCCGCGCACCGCGGCTTCAAGGCCCTGCTGGCAGGACTGTCGTTCATCCACGACGACGAGGCGCCGCGCGGTTTCGTCGGCTTCAACCTGCTGGCGCTAGGGGTGCTGATCGCCGCCTTCGCGATGATGGCCTTTTTCTCCGTGGTCTTCTTCTATCTGCGCTTCGTGGCGGCGGCCTTCGGGCTCAAGCCGCTGGCCGGGGTGCCTTGGCTCTATAGCGAATGGACCTGGGCCAGCCTGGGCCTGACCTTCGCCATGAGCCTGATCTACCGGTTCGCCATGTCGAGCCGGCCCGTCGATTGGCGGGCCTCGATCCTCGGCGGGGCTTCGGCGGCGATCCTTTGCCTGTTCGTGTCCTGGGCCAGCGCCTTCTATGTGGAGCAGATCGCCCACCTCGGCGCGACCTACGGCTCGGTGGCCGCGGTCGTG
>JBEBYB010000129.1:0-8025 GCA_040391295.1 Phenylobacterium sp.
CGCGCCTGCTCGATCCCGATGGGCGGCAAGCCGGTCCACAGCACCCAGCCGCCGAACGGATCGTTCTGCGGCACGCCGTCCAGGGTCACCAAGGCCCGGCTGGCGCCCGACCCGGCGATAGAGCGGACGCTGATCCCCTGGGTGGTCGGGTTCGAGGCCTGGCTGGAGGTGCGGCGGAACAGCTGCACGCCGGGCGTGGCGGTCAGCGCCTCGTCCAGGCGCGGCGCGGTGGCGATGGCGTCGCCGCCAAGGGTCACGATGGAGAACGCCCGGTCCACCGGCGAGGGCGGCAGTCGCGCCGCCTCGACCGTGACGACATCGACGAGCGGAGGAAGGTCTGCGAGCAAGGCGAACTACTTTTCGGTTGAACGGTTCAGGCGGCGGTCTCGGGCAGGGCTTTCTTGAGATAGGCGGCGATCTGCGCGATCTCTTCAGGCGTGGCTTCCGCGCCCTTTTCGACCATGGCCTGGACGACGTCGGACCAGGGGGCGGTCTTCTGGGTGCGGTTCACGATCACGTCGGGGGCATGGCAGCCGGTGCAGACACGCAGGGTCGCGTCTCGGCCAGGTCCCGCCGGGAGCAACGCCGCGCCAGGCATGGCCGGCTCGGCCACCGCCGCGCCAACCCCCGTCAGCAGCAGGCCAGCCGCCATGGCTGCAAGGGTACGCATCGCTCGCTCCCCCTTCAGTCGCCGGCCGCGAACCGGGTTCGCGCCAGCGCCGCCGGGACTGGCCCGCCGGCGGCCCAATCCAGCAGTTCCACGGTATGGACGATCGGCACGTCCGATCCGCCGGCGATCTGGGTCATGCAGCCGATATTGCCGGTGGCGATGACATCGGGCCGAGTGGCCTCCAGATTGGCCACCTTGCGGTCGCGCAGCTTCCCGGCGATCTCCGGCTGCAGCAGGTTGTAGGTCCCGGCCGAGCCGCAGCAGATGTGCGGTTCCAGCGGCTCGACCACCGTGAAGCCCGCCGCCTTGAGCAGCAGCTTGGGCTGGTCGCGCACGCCCTGGCCGTGTTGCAGCGAGCAGGCCGAGTGGTAGGCGACCCGCAGGCCGAGCCCCGCCACCGCCGAGGGGCCGCTGTCCAAATCCGCCAGGACCTCGCTCACGTCCTTGGCGATCGCCGAGACCGCCGCCGCCGGCTCGGCCCAGACCGGGTCGTCGCGGAACATGAAGCCGTAGTCCTTGACGGTCGTGCCGCAGCCGGAGGCCGTGACCATGATGGCGTCCAGGTCTCCCGCCGCCATCTGCGCGCGCCAGGCGGCGATATTGGCCTTGGCCTGGGCGTGCGAGCGGTCGGTCTGGCCCAGGTGATGCGACAGCGCTCCGCAGCAGCCGGCGCCCCGCGAGGTGACGACCTCGACCCCCAGCCGATTCAACAGGGCGATCGCCGACCCATTGATCTCCGGCGCCAGCACCGGCTGGGCGCAGCCGGCCAGCAGCGCGACCCGCGCGCGGCGCGCGCCCTGGGCCGGAAAGACCTGCGGCTTTTCGGCCGGGTCGGCGGCCGGCAGGCGCCGCGGCGCCATCGCGGCCATTCCCTTCAGCCGCCCCGGCAGCAGGCCTGCGAACGGCCGGCCCAGATTGGCCAGACGCAGGGCGAGGCGGAACTTGGTGGGGTCCGGCAGCACCACCGCCAGCATCGAGCGAAGGAAACGCTCCGGCCACGGACGAACGTGATGTTCCTCGATATAGGCCCGGGCGTGGTCGACCAGGTGCATGTAGTTCACACCGGACGGACAGGTGGTCATGCACGACAGGCAGGAGAGGCAGCGGTCGACGTGCTTGACCGTCTGCGGCGCGGGCGCGCCGCCCTTCTCCAGCATCTCCTTCATCAGGTAGATGCGGCCGCGCGGACTATCGAGTTCGTCGCCCAGCAACAGGTAGGTCGGGCAGGTCGCCGTGCAGAACCCGCAATGGACGCAGGTCCGGATGATCTTTTCCGACGAGGCGTTGTCGGGCGAGGCCAGTTGCTCGGCCGTGAAGTTGGTCTGCATCAGCGGCCCCCGTACATGCGGCCGGGATTGAAGATCCCCTGCGGGTCGAACTGCGCCCGCACCCGCTCGCTCAAGGCCGCCAGCGCCGGCGCCAGGGGCTGGAAGGGATCCTCCGTCGCCCGCACCGCCTGGCTCGCGCGCATCAGGGTCGCATGGCCGTCGCCACGGGCGACCTCTTGCAACACTTCACGCACGCGGGCGGCGTGGGCGTCGTCGGCGCCGGGCAGCTCCAGCCAGACCCCGCCGCCGCCCCAGTCGTAGTAGCAGCGCCCTGAAAGCTCTCCGGCCAGCCGCGCACCGACCGCCGCGCCCAGGGTCGGCGGAACCGACAGCTTCCAGACCACCGTGTCGGCGGCGCCTGCGAACCAGGCCGCGTCAGCGATCTCCTTCCAGATCGCGACCGAGGCCTCGCGGTCGAGCAGGACCTGCGGCCCGGCGCCCTCCAGCGCCTGGGCCAGATGCCCGACCCGCGCCGCCACGGAGGGCCGCACGCCCTCAAGCCGTAGCAGGGTGACCGCCGCCTGGCCGATGATCCCGGCGGCTGACGACGCCCCGGCGATGTCGGCGGGCAGGTGCGCGGCGCTGGACACCTGGGCCGAACTGCCCAGGGCCTGGGCCATGATCTTCATCGCCGCGTCGTCGGAAAGCCCCGCCACCGCCAGGGTCGCCATGTCCGAGGCGGCCGGCAGCACCTTCACCGTCAGTTCGGTGGCGACGCACAGGGTCCCGAAACTGCCGGCGATCAGCTTGGGCAGGTCAAAGCCGGTGACGTTCTTCACCACCCGGCCGCCGGCCGCGAAGGCCTCGCCGAAACCGTTGACGCCCTTGACCCCCAGGCAATGGTCGCGTGGTCCGCCGGCGGTCAGGCGCCGGGGTCCGCCGCGGCCGGTCATGATCGCCCCGCCGAGGGTGCCTTGGCCCGCCGGCCGTCCCCACAGCGGCCCGAAGTCCGGCGGTTCGAAAGCCAGTTGCTGGCCCGCCTGCGCCAACATGGCGTGGATATCGGCCATCGGCGTGCCCGGCGCGGCGGCCAGAATCAGTTCTTCGGGCTGGTAGGTGACGACTCCGCTGACGCCCGCCAGATCGAGCACCACGTCGGCCTCCACCGGCCGGCCGAACGCGCGGCGCGACCCGCCGCCGACCAGTTCCAGGGTCTTGCCGTCCGACAGGGCGTCGGCGACGGCGCTCGCGACATCGGCCGCGTTGAGGGGCTGCCAGTTCACGCTCAAAACCGTTCGAGTTCAGGGAAGCGGACCTTGCCGCCATGGATGTGCACGCGGCCAAGCTCGGCGCAGCGGCAAAGCTTGGGGAACACCTTGCCGGGATTGAGCAGGCCGTCCTCGTCGAAGGCGCACTTGAGCCGCTGTTGCTGATCGAGATCGGCGGGTCCGAACTGAACCTCCATCAGGTCGCGCTTCTCGACGCCCACCCCATGCTCGCCGGTCAGCACCCCGCCGACCTCGACGCACAGGGTCAGGATCGCCGCGCCCAGCTCCTCGGCCCGGTGCAGTTCGCCTGGCTTATCGGCGTCGTAGAGGATCAGCGGGTGCAGGTTGCCGTCGCCGGCGTGGAAGACATTGGCGATCCGCAGGCCGCATTCGTCGGCCAGTTCGTTCATCCGCCGCAGCACCTTGGGCAAGGTCGCGCGCGGGATGGTGCCGTCCATGCAGTAATAGTCGGGCGAGATGCGCCCCACGGCCGGGAACGCCGCCTTGCGCCCGGCCCAGAAGCCCTTGCGCTCGTCCTCGTTCATCGAGACCCGCAGATAGGTCGCGCCGCAGCCCTCGCCGATCTCGCGGACCACCTCGATCAGGTGATCGACCTCGGCCGGCGGGCCGTCCAGTTCGATGATCAGCAGGGCCTCGACGTCCAGCGGATAGCCGACCTTGACGAAGGCCTCGGCCGCCGCGATCGCCAGGCGGTCCATCATCTCCATGCCGGCCGGGATAATCCCGGCGGCGATCACCGCCGCCACGCAGGCCCCCGCCGCCTCGACCTCGGCGAAGCCCATCAGCAAAGCCCGCTGGGTTTCAGGCGCCTGCAGGATGCGAACCGTCACCTCGGTGACCACGCCCAGCAGGCCTTCGGATCCGCAGACCACGCCCAGCAGATCCAGCGCCGCCGGATCGAGGTGCTTGCCGCCCAGGCGCATCACCGTGCCGTCGATCAGCACCAGCTCGACGCCGAGTAGGTTGTTGGTGGTCATGCCGTATTTCAGGCAGTGCACCCCGCCGGCGTTCTCGGCGACATTGCCGCCGATCGAGCAGGCGATCTGGCTAGAGGGATCGGGCGCGTAATAAAATCCCTCGCCCATCACCGCGTGGGTCACGGCCAGGTTGGTCACCCCCGGCTGCACCACCGCGCAGCGGTTCTCGTAGTCGACCTCGAGGATGCGGTTGAATTTGCCGAGGCCCAGAATGATCCCGTCGGCGAGCGGCAGCGCCCCGCCCGACAGCGAGGTGCCCGACCCGCGCGGCACCACTTTCAGCCCCTGGCCGTGGCAATAGGCCAGCACCGCGCTGACCTGTTCGACGGTGTCGGGCAGCACCACGATCATCGGGCGCTGGCGATAGGCGGTCAGGCCGTCGCACTCATAGGCCGCAAGCTGCGAGTCCTCGCTGATAACCCCCTCGCCAGGCACGATCGCACGCAGGGCCGAGACGAACTCAGCCCGCCGGGCCAGCAGACCAGGATCGGGAGTGGGCATCAACATTGGAGCGCGGCCTCGTCTTTGGGTTCGACATAACGTGCTCGCACGGCGAAGGCCACGCCGCTCAGTGCGCGCAAGCGTCCTATCGCCGGGCGCGCGACAGGGGCATCATTCACCCGCGCTTCATCGCGGAACCCCCAAGGTCCCCGCATACGCCGGAGGAACCTCGTGCCCCATACGTCACCCCGCCATCTGCTCGCCCTGACTACGCTAGCCCTGGTGATCGCGGCCGGCTCCGCCGCCTTCGCCGCCCCGACCCCGGGCGAGACCCTGTTCCAACAGCGCTGCGCGACCTGCCACACCATTGCGCCGGGCGCGGTGAAGATGGGGCCGGCGCTGAAGGGCGTGGTCGGTTCCAAGGCCGCAGCCATGCCCGGCTACGCCTTCAGCCCGGCCCTCAAGGCTTCGGGCCTGACCTGGACGGCGGCCAATCTGGACAAGTACCTGGCCAAGCCGACCAGCGTCGTGCCCGGCACCAAGATGACGATTGGCTTGCCTGATCCGGCCCAGCGCGCCGCCGTGATCAGCTATCTCTCAAGCCAAAAATAGCCGAGGCGCCGGCTAGCTCAGCGCCTGGGCCATCCGCGCGGCCAGCTTGCGGGCCACCTCGGTCTTGGCGACTCGGTCCCAGCGCTCGATCCCCCCGGCGCTCACGATCGCCACGGCGTTGTCGTCGCCGCCCATGGTGCCGGCGATGCTGACGTCGTTGGCGACGATCCAGTCGCAGCCCTTCCGGGCCAGCTTGGCCTGGGCGTAGGTCTCCACGTCGTTGGTCTCGGCCGCGAAGCCGACGACCAGTTTCGGCCGCCGCGCCCCGGCCTGCGACAGCGTCGCCAGGATGTCGGGGTTCTCGATCAGACTGATGGTCGGCGGGCCGTCGGCGCCCTTCTTCATCTTGGTCCCAGCCGCGTTCTGCGGCCGCCAGTCGGAGACCGCCGCCACGCAGACGGCGATGTCGGCCGGCAGCGCCGCCTCGCAGGCCGCCAGCATCTCACGCGCGGTCTCGACATCCACCCGCGTCACCCCGGCCGGGGTCGGGACGAAGACCGGTCCGGCGACCAAGGTCACCTCTGCGCCCAGGTCGGCCAGGGCCTTGGCGATGGCGAAGCCCTGCTTGCCGCTGGAGCGATTGGTCAGCAGCCGCACCGGATCGATCGGTTCGGCGGTCGGGCCCGCGGTGACGATGGCGCGCTTGCCGGCCAGCGGCCTAGCCGCCGGTCCAGCCAGGGCCGCCATGATCGCCTCGAAGATCACCGCCGACTCGGCCATCCGGCCAAAGCCGAACTCGCCGCAGGCCATGGCCCCCTCGTCGGGTCCCACGAACAGCACCCCGTCGCCGGTCAAGGTCGCCAGATTGCGGCGCGTGGCGGCGTGCTCCCACATGCGCACGTTCATGGCCGGCGCCATCAGCACCGGCTTGTCGGTGGCGAGCAGGGTGGTGGAGGCCAGGTCATTGGCGTGGCCGTTCGCGGCCTTGGCCATCAGGTCGGCGGTGGCCGGAACCACCACCACGAGGTCGGCCGAGCGCGACAGCTCGATGTGGCCCATCTCCGCCTCGTCGGTCAGCGAGAACAGCTCGGAATAGACCTTGTCCTCGCTGAGCGCGGCCAGCGACAGCGGGGTCACGAACTGAGCGCCCGCCTGGGTGAGGATCGGCCGCACGCCGACACCCGCCTTGCGCAGCAGCCGCGTCAGTTCCAGAGCCTTGTAGGCGGCGATCCCGCCCCCGACGATCAGCAGAATCCGCTTTTCCGACAAGGCCTGGAGCCCTCCTGTGAAGGTCCGTAGGTCTAGGGCAAACAGGGCCGCTGGACAAACCTCACAATCTGTTCTTAATTTGTTCCAAAATCTGGCCGGGCGAGGGAGGAACAGCGTGGCTAAGTACAAGATAGCGTTGAGCATGGGGCTGGCCCTGATCTTGGTCGCCGCCTGCGAACGGCCTTCCGCGGTCGCCCAGAAGGACGAGGCGAGCGCCCCGACCGAACGGCGCGACTTCGCCAATTCGGAGTCGCCGCGCTCCAATGACGCCGCGCAGGAGCCGGTCCGCGAACTCGACGGCAAACCGATCTGGTCGGCCAGCCGCCGCGGCTCGGCCGAGGAGAACGCCCAGCGCGCCTTCGACCGCAACGGCGAGACGTTCGGCGCCAAGAACCTCGACGACTTCGTCCGCAAGGCCCACGCCTTCGTGGAAAACCCGCCGGCCGGAACCCAGCGCGCCACCCGGTCCAATGGCGACACCCTGCTCTATGATCCGAAGGGCAATGTCTTCGCCGTGGTCACCAAGGCGGGATCTCCGCGCACCATGTTCAAGCCCGATGACGGCCCGGCCTATTGGGAAGAACAGAAGGCCAGCATGGCCCGTCGTCAGGCCTCGCGCCCGGACGGCGCCCGCGCCAACGCCGAATGACCCGCCACGTTGTTCGCGCCGCGGACATCGATTGGGAGCGCGCGCCCGCCGGCCGCCACCCGTTCAACCCGGCCTCCGAGATGCGCATGGTCCGTCTGGGCGACATGAGCGGCCTGAAAAGGCTCGGCGCAAACCTGATCCGCATCCCGCCCGGCAAGGAGAGCTTCATTCCCCACGCCCATATGGTGGAGGAGGAGTTGATTTTCGTAACGCAGGGCGCCGGCGAGGTGGTTCTGGACGGAGCCCGCCACCCGATAGGCCCCGGAGACTATGTGGGTTTCCCGACCGACGGGGTGGTCCACAGCATCGTCAACACCGGCGACGTCGATCTTATCTATCTGACGGTCGGCGAACGCGCCCGCGTCGAGGTGGCTGTCATGCCGACCATCGGCAAGACCATCGTCTTCCACGACAACCGCATGACCCGGTTGGACCACGCTGGAGTGGACGAGCTCACTGCCGAGGAATGGGTCGCGAAGATGCAGCTGCCGCCGGAGGGGTGAGCCGTGGGCGGGGTCTACATCCTCGCCAGCGCGCCCTATGGCACGCTCTATATCGGCGTGACCAACGACTTCGCACGACGCGCCTTCGAGCATCGCGAGGGTCTGGGGAGCCAATTCTGCAAACGATATTGTGTTCACCGGCTGGTTCGGATGGAGCCGTTCGAGGACATGGCGCTCGCGATCCGGCGCGAGAAACGGCTGAAGAAATGGCCGCGGCGGTGGAAGATCAATCTGATCGAGAGCGACAATCCGGGGTGGGACGATCTCTACGATCGGCTGAACTGCTGAAGCTCACCTCACCTTCGTCATCCTCCGGTCAGCCGAAGGCTGATCCGGGGGACCCAAGCTGAGGTGCAAAACTGGCTGGGCCGCTTGGGTCCCCCGGATCTCGCTTCGCGAGCCCGGAG
>JBEBYB010000130.1:0-7823 GCA_040391295.1 Phenylobacterium sp.
AAAAAGTGTCACGGATGTCTCCGAACACCCGTCACCGATGTCTCCGGTCTGAACAGAAGCGGGGGAGGGGGACCGCGCGGCACGCGTGGTGGAGGGGGCGAGACTGGGCTCGGCGCGTGAGGCTGCCCACTCCACCGCGGAGCCTGTCCTCGGGTCGACCTTCGGTCGAGCCCGGGGGCGGTCCCCCTCCCCCATCAAGATGGGGGAGGAAAGGAGCTCCTAGCCCCTAGCTATTCCAGGGCCCGCGCTTGGGCGCCGCCGAGGTGGTCGGGACCGCGGTGGCGGACCGGCGCCCGCCGCTGACGATCGGCCGGGCCGGCGGGGGCGCGCCGCGGCCGCTCAGCTTCATCAGCGCCGCGACCCGGTTAGCGGTGGCCGGATGGGTCGAGAACAGGTTGTCCGCGCCATGGCCGTTCAGCGGGTTGATGATGAACATCTGGCCGGTGGCCGGATTGCGCTCGGCGGTCACATTGACGATGCCGTGGGCGTAGGCCTCGATCTTCTGCAGGGCGCTGGCCAGGGCCTGGGGATCGCCGCTGATCTCGGCGCCGCCCTTGTCGGCCTCGTATTCGCGGCCACGGCTGATCGCCATCTGCACCAGGGCCGCGGCCATCGGGGCCAGGACCATCAGGGCGATGGTCCCGATGATCCCGCCCGGCCGCTCGCGGTCGTTGCCGCCGAAGAACAGCGCGAAATTGGCCAGCGACGAGATCGCCCCGGCCAGGGTCGCGGTGATGGTCATGGTCAGGGTGTCGTGGTTCTTCACGTGCGCCAACTCGTGGGCCATCACCCCGCGAATCTCGCGCCGGTCCAGCATCCGCAGCAGGCCCATGGTCGCGGCCACGGCGGCGTTCTCCGGGTTGCGGCCGGTGGCGAAGGCGTTCGGCTGCTCGGTCTCCATCACATAGACCTTGGGGCGCGGCATGCCGGCCTTGTCGGACATCTCGAAGACGTCGCTGACATAGTTGCGCAGGAACGGGTCTGTCGTCCCCGGATCGACCTCGCGCGCGCCGTACATGCGCAGCACGATCTTGTCGGAGTTCCAGTAGCTGAAGAAGTTCATCGCCACGCCGATGGCCAGCGCGACGGCCATGCCGGTCGGCCCGCCGATCAGATAGCCGATGCCGACGAACAGCGCCGTCAGTCCGGCCAGCAACATGAAGGTGCGAAGATGGTTTTGCATGGCGCTCGATATGGGGGCGGGCAGGGGCCTTGCGCAAGCGGGAGGCCGTTCCCCTCCCACCCAGCTCGTCATCCCCGGGCGCTTGACCCGGGGATCCATACGCGCCGCCTGTCCGAGCAATACCCCGCCCGCCGAGTCTATGGATGGCCGGCTCAAACGGCCGGCCATGACGAACCGGTGGGGGCACGGCCCATTCCTCTCCCTCGGGAGAGGCTAGGTGAGGGGGGCCGCGCAGCGGCGCTCTGAAGACCCTACCCCGCCGCCCGCAGCGTCGCGGCCGCGGCCATGATGCGGTCGGTCGGGGCCTCGGCGCCGGCGGCCTGGCTGCGCATCAGGGCCTCGACCTCGTCGCCGGGCATCGGGCGGGCGAACAGATAGCCCTGCATCAGGTCGCAGCCGGCGGCGCGCAGGAAGATGGCCTGGGCCTCGTCCTCCACCCCCTCGGCGACGATCCGGGCGTTCAGCGACTTGGCGGCGTTGAGCATGGCGCGGACCAGCTTGGAGACCCGCGGGTCGCGGCCGACCCCGCCGATCAGCGACTGGTCCAGCTTCACCGTATGGATCGGCAGTTGCAGCAGGGCGCGCAGGTTCGAATAGCCGGTGCCGAAGTCGTCCAGGGCGATGCGCACCCCATGCGAGGCCAGGCGCTGGATGTGGCGGCGGGCCATCGACAGGTCGTTGACCAGGAAGGTCTCGGTGATCTCGACCGCCAGGGCGGTGGCCGGCAGGTCGGTGTCGGCCAGCCGGCCGATCAGGTTGCGCGAGAACGACGGGTCCAGCAGTTCGCGCGGCGAGACGTTGAGCGAGACGGTGTCGATCAGTCCCTCGGCGACCCAGGGCGCGGCGCGCTGGCAGGCCAGTTGGAAGATCGCCCCGTCCAGTTCGGCGATCAGGCCCAGTTCCTCGGCCAGCGGCACGAAGACCCCGGGGGGGATCATCCCGCGCTCGGCGTGGCTCCAGCGGGCCAGGACCTCGACGGCGCTGATGCGGCCGTCGGCGGCGTTCACCAGCGGCTGGAACCAGGGGACGATGTGGCCGGCCGGGATCGCCCGGCGCAGTTCGGCCTCCAGGGTGTGGCGCGCGGCGCTGGCCTGGCGCAGTTCGTCGTCGAAGGCCGACCAGCGGCTGCCGCCCGCCGCCTTGGCCCGGTAGAGCGCCATGTCGGCGAAGCGCTGCAGGTCGCCGGCGTCGACCGCGTCGGCCGGGAACAGCGCCACGCCCAGCGAGGCGCCGGGCGCGATGGCCCGGTCGTAGATGGTGTGGGGCGAGGTCAGCAGCCTGGTCAGGGCGTCGGCCCGCTTGCGCAGGTTCTCGCCGCTGGTGACCAGGGCGAACTCGTCGCCGCCGAGGCGGCAGACCACGTCGCCGGGCACGGCCGTGCTGCGCAGCCGCAGGCCGATCTCGACCAGCAGCTGGTCGCCGGCGTGGTGGCCCAGGCTGTCGTTGAGGGTCTTGAAGCGGTCCATGTCGATGACGAACAGCGCCACCGGCTCGCCGCGGGCCTGGGCCGCGTTCAGCCGCTCGACCAGGGCGGGGGCGAAGGCGCCGCGGTTGAGCAGGCCGGTCAGGCCGTCGGTGCGGGCCAGGTGCAGGGTCAGGGCCCGCTCCTCCTCCAGCTCGTCCACCCGGGCGGTGAGCGTTTCGGAGATGCGGCGCAGTTCCTGGCGCGCGCGCGACAGTTCCTGCTCGGCGGCCTGGGTGGCCAGCCGCTCGCGTTCGAGTTGCTGGGCCAGGAGGGCCGTGGCGGTCAGCTCGCCAGGCGTAAAATCTCTCATCGCCCCTCTCCGATCACGCTCGGTGATCGTCGGTATGCCGGAAAGGGTGGAATCGTCCGTTAACGGGCGGCGACAAAGAGCCCGTCTCAGGCGGGCTTCGGGGCTGGGTCGGTCGGATCGGTCGGGGCCAGGGCCGGGTCCTCGATCTGCCCCTCCCACTTGGCGACCACCGCGGCGGCCACCGAGTTGCCCAGCACGTTGGTGGCCGAGCGGCCCATGTCCAGCAGGTGGTCGACGCCCAGGATCAGCAGCAGCCCGGCCTCGGGCAGGTCGAAGTAGGTGAGCGTCGCGGCGATGACCACCAGCGAGGCGCGCGGCACGCCGGCCATGCCCTTGGAGGTGACCATCAGCAGCAGCAACATGGTGATCTGCTGGCCGATCGACATCTCGATGCCGTAGGCCTGGGCGATGAACAGCACGGCGAACGTGCAATACATCATCGACCCGTCCAGATTGAACGAGTAGCCCAGCGGCAGGACGAAGCTGGAGATCCGGCGCGACAGCCCGAACTTCTGCAGCTCTTCCAGGGTGCGCGGATACGCCGCTTCCGACGACGCCGTGGCGAAGGCCAGCAGCGCCGGCTGGCGGACCGCGCGCAGCAGGTCGATCGCCCGCTTGCCGACGATCAGGATCACCGCCGCCGACAGCAGCGCCCACAGCACGCCCAGCGACGCATAGAAGCCCAGCACGAATTTCGCATAATCCGCCAGAACGCTCAGCCCCTGAGTAGCCACCGTCGCCGCCAGCGCGGCAAAGATCGCCAAAGGCGCTGTTTTCATTACGTAACCGGTGATTTTGAGCATGATCGCGGCGATCTGATCGACCAGCGCCATGACGGCCGGAGCCTTGTCGTCGAGGGCCGAGACGGCGGTGCCGACGAAGATCGAGAATACCACGATCTGCAGGATTTCGTTATTGGCCATCGCCTCGACGATGGATTTCGGCACCAGGTGGGTGATGAACTCTCGGAGGGTCAGCTTGGAGGCGTCCACGGTCCCGGCGACCGTCGAGGGATCCTGGATCAAGCCCATGCCGAGGCCGGGTTGGATCAGGTGCACCATGAACAGGCCGATCAGCAGCGAGACGATCGAGGCGCCGATGAACCAGCCCATCGTCTTGACGCCGACCCGGCCGATGGAGGCGGCGTCTTCCATATGGGCGATGCCGGCGACCAGGGTCGAGAACACCAGCGGCGCGATGATCATCTTGATAAGTCTCAAGAATACGTCGGTGATGATGGTCAGGTTGTCGGCGGCGACCTTGGCTTGGTCAGGGACGAGGAACTGGTTCAACCCCCACCCGACGAGAACGCCGAGCACCATGGAACCCACGATAAAGGCTGTAAAAACTTTGTTCATCGCGGGGTCCCCGAGCGCCTAGAGGCGACCTTTTGGCCGAGAATAGGGGGTTTCGTCCATAGCGTTGCAAACGTGAGGCCGGGACATCTCGCAACCTACACAGGAGCAGGCTAAACTGACCCATGTTCAATGAAAACAAGCCAGCCGCCATCGTCGAGCGGCTAAATGCGGAATACCAAGACACGGTCAACGCTCTACGAGGCGCGCTGAAAACCTTCCTGGCGGGCGGGCCCCCGCCGACGCCGGCGATGCGCGCGGAGGGCATATTCGCCTACCCCGAATTGCGGCTGACCTGGCCGCCCGGTCATAGCTATCCCAGACTGAGCCGCGCCTACGCGCGACTCTCGCAGCCTGGCGTCTATACCGTCACCGTGACGCGGCCGGACCATTTCCGCGATTATCTGATCGAGCAGATCAGCCTGCTGATGGCCGATTTCGACGTCACCGTCGAGGTCGGTCGCTCGCGGCAGGAGGTGCCGTTCCCCTACGTGCTGGACGGTACGGTCGATCTGGCCATGGCCGACATCAGTTCGGCCGAGATCGCCCGATATTTTCCGACCACCGAACTCGCACATATTGGTGATGAGATCGCCGACGGCTTCTGGAACCCCGGCCAGGAGACCTCAAGGCCGTTGGCTTTGTTCGACGGACTGCGGACGGATTTCTCGCTGGCCCGCCTCACCCACTACACCGGCGCTCCGGCCGAGCACGTCCAGCAGTTCATCCTCTTCACCAACTACCACCGCTATGTGGACGAGTTCGTGCGCTGGGGGTGCGAGCAGTTGAAGGCGGGCGGACCCTACACGGCCCTGTCGGCTTCCGGCCGGGTGGTGGTCACCGCCGAGACCGAGAACCCGGAACAGGAGATCGCCGATGGTCCCTGGCGGCGGCACCAGATGCCGGCCTATCACCTGATGGCCGAGGGCCGGCGTGGCGTCACCCTGGTCAATATCGGGGTCGGGCCGTCGAACGCCAAGACCATCACCGATCACCTGGCGGTGCTCCGGCCTCAGGCGTGGCTGATGATCGGTCACTGCGGCGGTCTGCGCGGCTCGCAAACCATCGGCGACTATGTGCTGGCCCACGCCTATCTGCGCGACGATCATGTGCTGGACGACCTGTTGCCGCCGGAAATCCCGATCCCGCCGATCGCCGAAATTCAGGTCGCCATGGGCCGCGCCGCCGAGGCGATCACCGGCGAGACCGGCGAGATGCTCAAGCGCCGTCTGCGCACCGGCACGGTGGTCACCACCGACGACCGCAACTGGGAGCTTCGGTTCTCCTCCAGTTCGCTGCGGTTCAATCAATCGCGGGCCGTGGCGATCGACATGGAGAGCGCCACCATCGCCGGCCAGGGCTACCGGTTCCGCGTGCCGTACGGGACGCTGCTCTGCGTCTCGGACAAGCCGCTGCATGGCGAGATCAAGCTGCCGGGCCAGGCCAACGCCTTTTATGAGCGCGCCATCGGTCAGCACCTGCAGATCGGGATCGCGACGATGGACCTGTTGCGTAAGGAAGGGCCGCGGCTCCATTCGCGCAAACTCCGCAGCTTCGATGAGCCGCCGTTCCGATGATGAGCAAGGCGAGCAAAATGAACGTCTTCATTTTTGCTCGTCTTCCACCGCCGCGATCTCGCAATCGGGCTGGAAATTCGCTAAATCGGCGGTCATGAGCGCACGACACATCGAACTCGAAGGCATCGAGAACTTCCGCGATTTTGGCGGATACGGCACATCCTGCGGGCGCGGGATCAAGGCCGGGCGGCTATTCCGATCGGCCAACCACGCCTACGCCACCGAGGGTGATCTGCAGACGTTGCGCGACCTGGACGTCCAGGTGATCGTCGATCTGCGCCGTCGCCGCGAACGCGACCGCGAACCATCGAAGCGGTGGGAAGGCTTCGCGGGCCAGGTCATCGAGAACGATATCGACGGCCCGGAAGCCGACTGGGCCGACGCGCTGAAGGCGGCTGGCGACATCGACGCCGACTGGTTCTTCCGCGACAGCCTGGAATTCTATCGCAACGCGCCGCATGCCGAGCGGATCGTCGACCTGTTCGGCCGCTACTTCCACGCCCTGGGCGAGACCGAGGGCGCGGTGGTGGTCCACTGCGCGGCCGGCAAGGACCGCACGGGCATGATCTGCGCGATCACCCACCACATCGCCGGGGTCCACCGCGACGACACCATGGCCGACTACCTGGCCACCAACGACGAGACCAAGCTGGAGAAGAAGACCGCCTTCCTCGGCCCTTGGATTCGCGACCTGACCGGGATCACCGTGAACGACGCGGCCCTGCGTCAGGCGGTCAGCGTCCACGAAGCCTTCCTGGCCGAGGCGTTCGCGGCCATCGACGAGAGCCACGGCTCGATCGATCGCTATCTGGAAGAGGTGCTAGGCGTCGATTCCAAGCTGCGTAGCCGCATCGAGTCGCGCATCCTCGGCTGACACGGGGCTCGCCATATCCTAATCGTCCTCGCTGAGTATGTTGAGGGGACGACCAATGCAGAGCTTTCAACCGCCGCGGCGAATCCTGATGGGGCCTGGCCCCTCCGACGTCAGCCCGCGCGTGCTTTCGGCGCTCGCGCGCCCGACCATCGGCCACCTGGACCCCGAGTTCCAGAACCTGATGGAAGAGATCAAGGGCGCGCTGGCCCGGCTGTTCAATGCTCCTGACCATGCCTGCGTGCCGCTGCCGGCGCCGGGTACGGCGGGCATGGAAGCTGCGATCATGAACCTGCTCGAGCCCGGCGACCGGGCGGTCATCGCCATCAACGGCGCCTTTGGCGGCCGCATGGCCGACATGGCCGACCGGGCCGGCGCAGAGGTCGTGGTTCTCGAATTCGAATGGGGCAAGCCGATCGATCCGGCCGTGGTCGAGGAAGCCCTGAAGGCCGCCAAGGCCAAGGTGTTCGCCTTCGTTCACGCCGAGACCTCGACCGGCGTGCGCAGCGACGCCGCCACGCTTTGCGGCCTGGCCCGCAAGTACGGCGCGCTCTCCATCGTCGACTGCGTCACCTCGCTGGGCGGCATCACCGTGGACGTCGCGGCCTGGGACGCCGACGCGGTCTATTCGGGAACCCAGAAGTGCCTGTCGGCGCCTCCTGGCCTGTCGCCCATCGCGCTGTCGAAGCGGGCGCAGGCGGCGATCTCGGGCCGCAAGACCAAGGTCCGCAACTGGCTCTGCGACTTCAACCTGCTGATGAGCTACTGGGGCGGCGACGGCGGGCGGACCTATCACCACACCGCGCCGATCAACGCGCTCTATGGCCTGCACGAGAGCCTGGTGGCGCTGTTCGAAGAAGGCCAGCAGGCCGTGCTGGTGCGCCACGCCCGCACCCATGAGGCGCTGGCCGCCGGGATCGAGGCCATGGGGCTGTCGTTCCTGGTCGCCGAGAAGGATCGGCTGCCGCAGCTCAATACCGTGATCGTGCCGGACGGCGTCGACGAGGCGGCGGTTCGCAGCTTCGTCCTGGCCAAGTGGGACCTGGAGATCGGCGCGGGCCT
>JBEBYB010000131.1:0-7708 GCA_040391295.1 Phenylobacterium sp.
GGGCGATGTCTTCGGGATCGCCCGACAGGGCCACCCAGCGGAACGGGCCGATGCCCCGGCAGAACAGCGGGCGGATATAGGCCGGCACGAAGCCGGGGAAATCAAAGGCGCCCGCCACGCCCTCTTCCTTGGCCATCTGGCGGATGTTGTTGCCGTAGTCGACGGTGGGGACGCCGGCGGCCTGGAAGTCCAGCATCGAGCGGACATGCTCGGCCATCGAGGCGCGGGCGGCTTCCTCGACCTGCTTGGGATCCTGCTCGCGCATGGCGGCCCAGCGCTCCAGGCTCCAGCCCTTGGGCAGGTAGCCGTTGATCGGGTCATGGGCCGAGGTCTGGTCGGTCAGCAGGTCCGGCCGCACGCCGCGCTTGAACAGTTCTGGCAGCAGTTCGGCGGCGTTGCCCAGCAGGCCGACCGAGATCGGGGTCTTGTCGGCGCAGGATTGCTTGATCCAGGCCAGGGCCTCGTCGAGATCTTCCGTAGCCTTGTCGAGGTAGCCGGTGCGCAGGCGCATCTCGATCCGCGAGGGCTGGCACTCGATGGCCAGGCACGAGGCCCCGGCCATGACCGCGGCCAGCGGCTGGGCGCCGCCCATGCCGCCGAGCCCGGCGGTCAACAGCCACTTGCCCGACAGATCGCCGGCATAGTGCTGGCGGCCCATCTCGACGAAGGTCTCATAGGTGCCCTGCACGATGCCCTGGGCGCCGATATAGATCCACGAGCCGGCGGTCATCTGGCCGTACATGGCCAGGCCCTTGCGATCGAGCTCGTTGAAGTGTTCCCAGGTCGCCCAGCGCGGCACCAGGTTGGAGTTGGCGATCAGCACGCGCGGCGCGTCGGCATGGGTGCGGAACACCCCGACCGGCTTGCCCGACTGCACCAGCAGGGTCTCGTCGTCCTCGAGCCGGCGCAGGGTCTCGACGATCTTGTCGTAGCTTTCCCAATCGCGGGCGGCGCGGCCGATACCGCCATAGACCACCAACTCCTCGGGCCGCTCGGCGACGTCGGGGTGCAGGTTGTTCATCAGCATGCGAAGCGGCGCTTCGGTCAGCCAGCTCTTGGCGGTGAGTTGCGTCCCGGTGGCGGGATGGATGACGCGGGTGGGATCGAGGCGGGTCATGGTTCGGCTCAGGCTTTGGCGAAGGCGAGGCACGCCTTCAGGACATCGGTGAGGGCCGCGCGCATCGGCGCGGCCTGGATTTCGGAATAGGGGGTGGGCCAGGTCGAAGGCGTGGGCGCCGTCGCCGGATCGTCCATGTAGCCTCGGCAGGCCAGTTCCATCTGGATGGCGTGGACGCCGTCCTGGGGCTGGCCGTAGTGGCGGGTCGTCCAGCCACCCTTGAAGCGGCCGTTGGTCACGCGGCTGAACGCGCTGGCGTCGCAGGCCGCTTCGACGGCGGTGGTCAGGGCGTCGTCGCAACTGGCCCCGGAATTGGTGCCGAGATTGAAGTTCGGCAGCGGGCCGTCGAACAGGCGCGGGATCACCGAACGGATCGAATGGGCCTCGTAGAGCACGACCTTGCCGTGGATCTCGCGCAGCCGGGTCAGTTCGGCGGCAAGGGCGGCGTGATAGGGCTCGAAATAGGTCGCCCTACGCCGCGTGATCTCGGCTTCGTTCGGCTCGCCGCCCAGATAGAGCGGCTCGCCGTCGAAGGTGGTGGTCGGGCAAAGCTCGGTGGTCGCTTGGCCCGGATAGAGCGAGGCGCCGGAGGGATCGCGGTTCACGTCGATGACGCTGCGGCTGATCGCCGTGCGCACGGTGGTGGCCCCCAGCTCGCGGGCGAAGCCGTAGAGCCGGTGGATCCACCAGTCGGCGTCCTTGCGGGCTAGCCAGGGCGAGACCAGCTGCGCTTCCACATCCGCCGGGATCTCGGTTCCCGTGTGCGGGAAGCTGACCACCAGCGGCGCGTCGCCGCGATGAACCTCCAGCCAATCCATCACGCCACGCCCGGCAGGGTCGCGCCATCGGCCGCGTCGCAGACCGCGCCCGAACGCACCAGCAGGTTGGCCGCCTCGATATCAGGGTGGAAGTGGCGGTCGTCGGTCAGGTGCGGGACCTTGGCGCGGAGCAGGGCGCGAACCGATTCCAACGCCGGGCTGGAGGTCAGGGGCGCGTGGAAGTCGCAGCCCTGCGCCGCCGCTAGCAGTTCGATGCCGATGACGGCCGTGGCGTTCTCGACCATCGCCAGCAGCCGCCGCGCGCCGTGCGCGGCCATCGAGACGTGGTCTTCCTGATTGGCCGAGGTCGGGATCGAGTCGACGCTGGCCGGATAGGCGCGCTGCTTGTTTTCCGACACCAGAGCGGCGGCCGTGACCTGCGGGATCATAAAGCCGGAGTTGAGGCCGGGCTTCGGCGTCAGGAACGCCGGCAGCCCCGAAAGCGCGGGGTCGACCAGCATGGCGATCCGCCGCTCGGACAATGAGCCGATCTCGCAGACCGTCAGGGCGATCATGTCGGCGGCGAAGGCCACCGGCTCGGCGTGGAAGTTGCCGCCGGACAGGGCCTCGTCGGTCTCCGGGAAGATCAGCGGGTTGTCGGTGACGCCGTTGGCCTCGGTCCCCAGCGTCGTAGCGGCCTGGCGCAGCACGTCGAGCGCCGCGCCCATCACCTGCGGCTGGCAGCGCAGGCAATAGGGGTCCTGGATGCGCTCGTCGTCCTTCAGGTGCGAGGCGCGGATCGCCGAGCCGGCCATCAGGCCGCGCAGGGCCTCGGCGGTCTCGATCTGGCCGGCATGGCGGCGCAGGGCGTGGATGCGCGGATCGAACGGGGTGTCCGAGCCCTTGGCGGCCTCGGTCGAGAGCGCGCCGGTGACCAGGGCGGTGCGGAACAGCACCTCGGCCTCGAACAGGCCGGCCAGGGCGTTGGCGGTCGAGAACTGGGTGCCGTTCAGCAGGGCCAGGCCTTCCTTGGGGCCGAGCGTCACCGGCGAAAGGCCGGCCTCGGCCAGGGCTTGGGCGGCCGGCAGGCGGGTCTCGCCGACGAAGATCTCGCCGACCCCGATCATGGTCGCGGCCATATGGGCCAGCGGCGCGAGGTCGCCGGAGGCGCCGACCGAGCCCTGGGCCGGCACGACGGGCGTCAGGCCCTTGGCCAGCATGGCCTCCAGCAGGGCGACGGTGGCCGGCCGCACGCCCGAGGCGCCTTGCGCCAGGCTGGCCAGCTTCAAGGCCAGCATCAGCCGGATGACCGGCACGGGCGAGGGCTCGCCCACGCCCGCGGCGTGCGACAGGACGATATTGCGTTGCAGGGTCTCAAGATCGCCCGCCTCGATGCGGACGCTGGCCAGCTTCCCAAAGCCGGTGTTGATCCCATAGACCGGCTCGCCCCGGGCCAGGATGCGCTCGACCGCGGCGGCGCTGGCGGCGATCACTGGCGCGGAGGCCGGGTCAAGCTTGGCACCGGCGCCGCGATAGATGGCGCGCCACTCGGCGAGGCTGACCTCGCCCGGTCGCATCACGACGTCGTTCATAGTCCACTCCACACGCGGGCATGGAGCGGATTGAACCCCATGCGATAAACAAGTTCGGCTGGGCGCTCGATGTCCCAGATGGCGAGATCGCAGCGCTTGCCGGCTTCCAAGGTCCCGGTCTGCGCCAGCATGCCAAGCGCGCGGGCGGCCTCCCGCGTCACGCCGGCGAGGCACTCATCGACCGTCAGGCGGAACAGGGTCGCGCCCATGTTCATGGTCAGCAGCAGCGAGGTCAGCGGCGAGGTGCCCGGATTGCAGTCGGTGGCGAGCGCGATCGGCACGCCGGCCCCGCGCAGGTCCTTGATCGGCGGCAGCTTGGTCTCGCGCACGAAATAGTAGGCGCCCGGCAGCAGGGTCGCGACCACGCCGGCCTTGGCCATGGCGGCGACGCCGGCCATATCCAGATGCTCCAGATGATCGGCCGACAACGCGCCGTATTCGGCGGCCAGCGCCGCGCCGTGCAGGTTCGACAGCTGTTCGGCATGCAGCTTCAGCGGCAGGCCGTGCGCCTTGGCGGCCTCGAACACGCGGCGGGTCTGATCGGGCGTGAAGCCGATCCCCTCGCAGAAGGCGTCGACCGCGTCGGTCAACCCCTCGGCGGCCACGGCGGGGATCATCCGGTCGCACACTTCGTCGATGTAACCATCGGAATTACCGGCATATTCGGGCGGAATAGCGTGGGCGCCCAGGAAGGTCGTCCTGACGCTGACCGGACGCAATTGACCGAGCTTGCGGGCCGCGCGCAGCGACTTCAGTTCGTGTTCCAGCGACAGGCCGTAGCCGGACTTCACCTCGATGGTGGTCAGCCCCTCGGCGATCAGGGCGTCGAGCCGGGGCAGGGCGCTGGCGACCAACTCGTCCTCGCTGGCCGCGCGCGTGGCCTTCATGGTCGAGACGATGCCGCCGCCGGCCCGCGCGATCTCCTCATAGGAAGCGCCGGCCAGCCGCAGCTCGAATTCGTGGGCGCGGTCGCCGCCGAAGATCAGGTGTGTGTGCGGGTCGATGAGGCCCGGCGTGATCCAGCGACCCTGGCAATCGATGGTCTCGGTCGCCTCGAATCGAGGGGCCTCAGCGGCGTCGCCAGCATAGATGATCTGGCCGTCCCGGCTGGCGATCAGGCCGTTCGTGACCTCGCCCAAGCCCGGCCGGTCAGAGGAAAGCGTGGCGAGGCGGGCGTTCGCCCAGATCCGATCGCATCGCATGTCCGCCTCCTTCACATCGTCTCGATTAATGTATAGACATATGGCTGAGCGAGGAGGCTTGTCCAGTGTCTGATCGAGGTGAGACGATCTGGTTCGACAGCGCGCTGCTGGCGACCGGTTGGGCGCAGCAGGTGCGCGTGAGCATCCGAGACGGCCTGATCGCCGCGATCGAGACGCAGGCGCCGCGCCAGCCGGGCGAGAGCGCCCACGGCCCGGCGCTGCCTGGCCTGCCCAATCTGCACAGCCACGCCTTCCAGCGCGGTATGGCCGGCCTGGCTGAAGTGCGCGGCCCTTCGGCCGACAGCTTCTGGACCTGGCGCGAAGTCATGTACCGGTTCCTGGAGCGGCTCGGCCCCGAGGAGGTCGAGGCGGTCGCCGCGCTCGCCTATGCCGAGATGCTGGAGTCCGGCTTCACCCGGGTCGGCGAGTTCCACTACCTGCACCACGACCAAGGCGGCCACGCCTACGCCAATCCCGCCGAGATGGCCGCGCGCATCGCTGCGGCGGCGGAGACGACGGGCCTGGGCCTCACCCTGCTGCCGGTCTTTTATGCGCACTCCGGGTTCGGCGGCGCCGATCCGACGTCCGCTCAGGCTCGTTTCATCAACAATATCGACAGCTTCGCGCGGCTGCTTGAGGCCAACCGCAAGGCCGTGGCCCATCTGCCGAGCGCGGTGGTCGGGCTCGCCCCGCATAGCCTGAGGGCCGCGACGCCGGCGGAACTTCAGGCTCTTGTCGGGCTGGCGGGCGACGGGCCGATCCACATCCACATCGCCGAGCAGACCAGGGAGGTCCTCGATTGCGAGGCCTGGTCGGGCCAGCGCCCGGTCGATTGGCTGCTCGACCATGCGCCGGTCGACGCCCGCTGGTGCCTGGTGCACGCGACCCATGTCACGCCGCAGGAAACCCAGCGCATGGCGGCCAGCGGGGCGGTGGTCGGCCTTTGCCCGATCACCGAGGCCAATCTGGGCGACGGGCTGTTTCCAGCCCTGGACTATCTGAACGCCGGCGGTCGGTTCGGTGTGGGCTCGGACTCCAACGTCCTGATCGACGCCGCCGAGGAACTTCGGCTGCTGGAATACGGCCAGCGGCTGGCGCGGCGCACGCGCAATGTGATGGCGACGCAGGCTGGGCGCTCGACCGGCGGCGATCTCTACCGCGCGGCGCTGGCGGGCGGGGCCCAGGCGCTGGGCGCGGACGGCGGCGGCCTTTGCGTCGGCGCGCCGGCCAATATCCTCAGCCTGGACGCCGGCCATCCGGCCCTGATCGGCCGCGAGGACGACGCTATCCTGGACAGCTTCGTGTTCGCCGCCCGCCGCGACGTGATCGACGGGGTCTGGCGCGCCGGTCGCAAGGTCGTCAGTAATGGACGCCACTATCGCCGCGACGAGATCACGGCGCGCTACCGGCAGGCCTTGGAGAAAGTGCTCGCGTGAACAAGCCCGCCGCGTTCCCGGAAGACGTCGCCCCCGCCTCGCTCCAAAAACGCATCCGCACCGAGATCGAGGCCAAGATCCTCTCGGGCGAGTGGGGGCCTGGCTATCGCATCCCGTTCGAGCACGAACTGACCGTGCAATACGGCTGCTCGCGGATGACGGTCAGCAAGGCGATCTCGGCCCTGGCCGAGGCCGGGCTGGTGACGCGCCGCCGCCGCGCCGGCTCGTTCGTGGCGCGGCCCAAGGTGCATTCGGCCGTGCTCGACATCCCCGACCTGCGCTCTGAGATCGAGGGGCGGGGAGAGGCCTACGCCTTCAAGCTGGTGGCCTGCGCGCCGCGCGCGCCCAAGGCCAAGAACGCCGAGGAGATCGACTTGGCCCGCGGCGGCGAACTGCTGGCCCTGCGCGGGGTCCACTTCGCCAACGGCCGCCCCTTCGCCATCGAGGACCGCCTGATCAGCCTCGCCGCCGCGCCGCTGGCCCGCGACGCCGACTTCGCCGCCCAGCCGCCGGGCGCTTGGCTGCTGGAGCACATCCCCTGGACCGAGGCGGAGAACCGCATCAGCGCCCTCGGCGCTGACGCCGACAGCGCCAATCTGCTGGCCATCGCCCCGGGGACCGCCTGCTTGGCGGTCGAGCGACGCACTTGGCGCGCCGGCGAAGGCGTAACCAAGGTGCGTCAGCTATTCCCGGGCGAAGCCTACGATCTCGTCGCCCGCTTCGGCCCGTCGCGGAGCTAAAGCGAACACCCGTCCCACCCACCTCGTCATCCTAGGCCTTGTGCCTAGGACCCCTCTATCGGCGGCTATGCGTCGGAAGGGGAGTCCGGGTGGGCGACGCCATCTGGATGAACGCCGGGCGGCGGAAGCAGGGGTCCTAGGCACAAGGCCTAGGATGACGAGGTTGGAGGCGGGCGTCTAAAGCTCCACGAAGCTCTCGAAGCCGCCATAGATCATGCGCTTGCCGTCGAACGGCATGCTGGCCGGATCGTTCTTCAGCCTGGGGTCGGCCATAACCTTGGCGTTGATCGCGTCACGCTGCTCGCGTGACTCGTAGGTGATCCACGAGAAGATCACGACCTCGTCGTCGGTGGCCTGAACAGAGCGTGGGAACGAGGTGAGTTCGCCATAGGGCACGTCGTCGCCGACGCATTCGACATAGGACAGCGCGCCGTATTCCATCCAGACCGCGCCGGCGGTCCGCGCGATCTCCTTGTAGGCCTCCAGGTTCTGCTTGGGCACGGCGAGCACGAAGCCATCGACATAGGGCATGTTCACGTCTCCTTCGGGTCTGAACTGACCAAAGGACGAACGGGCGCGATCCGTTCCGACAGCGGCCGGGCGTTTTGTGGCGCGATGGTGGGCGCCTCCCTCTCAGTTCGTCATCGGCGGGCTCTTGTCCCGGCGGTCCATAGACTCAGAGGTCCGACGATAGGCTCCGAAGGCGGTGTCTATGGATGACCGACACAAGCGGTCGGCCATGACGAACTGGGGAGGGGGCTAGACCGGCATCGCCGTCGAGTACTTCACCTGGCTCAGCGCGAAGTGTGAGGCGGCGTTGGCGACGTTGGGATGGTTGAGCAGGGCGCCCATCAGGAACCGCT
>JBEBYB010000132.1:0-7631 GCA_040391295.1 Phenylobacterium sp.
GCGGCGATGGCCGCGGCGGCGTGGTCCTGGGTCGAGAAGATGTTGCACGAGGCCCAGCGGACGTCGGCCCCCAGGGCTTCCAGGGTCTGGATCAGGACGGCGGTCTGGATGGTCATGTGCAGGGAGCCGGCGATGCGGGCGCCCTTCAGCGGCTGGTCCTTGCCGAACTCGGCGCGCACGGCCATCAGGCCCGGCATCTCGGTTTCGGCGATCGCAATTTCCTTGCGGCCGAAATCGGCCAGGGTGATGTCTTTCACGACATAGTCGGTCATCGGGCGGTCCTGTCGGAGAGGGAGATTTGACGGTTCTATAGCGGCCTGGCGGCCTCAGGGCAACAGAGACATAAAGATGTCTTTATATGACTAACCGCCCCAGAACGCCGGGGCCGCCGCCACCTGCTCCATGGCCTTCACCGCGGCCTTTGCGGTCTTGGGTTTGGCGGCTTCGCGCAGCGCCAGCATCTGGCGGGCGGCGGCGAGCGCCTTGCCCTTCAGTTTCAGGCGTTCGACCAGGGCGCCGGCCACCGCCGCGTCGTTCATCAGGCCGAGTTGGTCTTGCAGGCGCTTGAGATCCTTGATGAAGGCCTTGGCCGCCTCGGCGTCGAACAGGGCCGCGAAGGCCTCGGCCGTATAGCGGAACTTCTTGGCGGCGATACGGGCCTCGTGACGGCCGGCGTCATCCTGGGCCTCCAGGCCCGCGCCGCGTTTCAGCAACACTTTGCGGCGGCGGTCCAGCGCCTTGGCCGCGAACTGCTCGGCCGGCATGTCGCGGCGCTTGGCCGAGGCCTTGCCGCCCTGGGTCAGCCAGGCCCCGATCTCGACCCAGGCGGTGGTCTCCAGCACCAGTTCGCGGAAGCGTCCCGACGCCACGGCCGCGCAGGCCTTGGCGTGGCCGCGGGCGCGGGCCGCCTCGACCGCGGCGAGCAGCGGCGCGAGATCGACGGCTGGATCGTCGAACTTGACGACGTCGGCCGCGAAGACATCGAAGTCGCGGGCCTCGTCGCAGGCGCCGGCCAGCCACTTCAATTCCCTGGCGATGTCGTCGACGCGGCCGTCGTCGACCAGGTTCTTGAAGGTGGAGATCGTGCTGCGCAGGCGGCGCACGGCGACCCGCAATTGATGCACCGCCTCGATGCTGTCGGCCTGGCGCAGCACCACGCCGTTGGCCGCGATCTGGACCAGGGTGTTGCGGGCGATGGCCTGGAAGGCGCCGGCCGCGGTGAGCCCGCGCGCCAGGGGCGCCTTGTCGTGCCGGCGGGGCGAGCGGTCGGTGCCGTCGATCAGGCCCTGGCCCTGCGAAGCCTTGCCGTCGAACGACAAATAGAGCGGCGCGGTTTTGGAAAGCTCGCGAGCCAGGTCGAACATCGGGTCGCAGGCGCCGGCCTTCAGCTCCAGCTCGACCTCGCTGACGCGCTGGGTGCGCTCGCCAGCCTGGACCTCGCCCTCGTCGACCGCCATCTCGATGGTCGTGCCGCCATATTCGAATGTCCGCTGGCGCCGCACCACGCGCACCGTGAAGATCGGTGCCAGGCTCGCTCGCTTGGCCGCGGTCGGCAAGGCGTCCTTCAGGGCCGGCAGACTGAGGTCGAGCCCCTCGCCGTTGATCGGCCTTTCGTGCTCTTCGCGGGCGAAGCCGTCGCCGCGCTTGAGCGTCTGCACCTTGTTCGAGCCGCCTTCGCGAATCCGCAACGAAATCCGCGCCTGCCGCAGGTCGCCCTGCGGGGTGTCGAAATAGGTTGAAACCAACGTCTTTTCATAGGTTTCGCCGACCGGCGCCGCAGCCAGCACGGCCGCAAGATCCGCTGGCTCGCAGAGGAACTTCAACTCGATCTCGTCTTCACCCGCGCTCATGCGCTACACGCTCCCGGCTACGCGCGGCTTGCCTCACCCGAGGGCAGATCGCCCATACTGGCGTCAGTTGTTTGAGGAGGCTCCCCATGAACGCTCCAATCGCCCAAGGTTTCCGTCCTGTCGATCCCGCACAGCCCCGTCATGACTGGACGCTAGCCGAGGTTGAAGCCCTGTTCGAGCTTCCCTTCACCGAACTGGTGTTCCGCGCCGCCGAAACCCACCGCGCCTGGTTCGACCCGACCGAGGTGCAGCTGTCGCAACTGCTGTCGGTCAAGACCGGCGGCTGCGCCGAGAACTGCGGCTATTGCAGCCAGTCCCAGCACTTCGAGACCGGCGTGCCGGCCAGCAAGCTGATGGACGCGACCACCGTCATCGCTGCGGCCATGGACGCCAAGGCCGGCGGGGCGCAGCGCTTCTGCATGGGCGCGGCCTGGCGCGACCTGAAGGATCGCGACGTGCCGAAGGTGGCGGCGATGATCTCGGGCGTGAAAGCCTTGGGCCTGGAGACCTGCGCGACGCTGGGCATGCTGACCAAGCCCCAGGCCCAGGCGCTCAAGGACGCCGGCCTCGACTATTACAACCACAACCTCGACACCGGCCCGGACTATTACGACAAGGTCGTCACCACCCGCACCTATCAGGACCGGCTCGACACGCTCGAAGCGGTCCGCGAGGTCGGCATGTCGACCTGCTGCGGCGGCATCGTCGGCATGGGCGAAACCCGCACCGATCGCGCCGGCCTGCTGCATGCGCTCGCCACCCTGCCGGCCCACCCCGACAGCCTGCCGATCAACGACCTGATGCCGATCCCCGGCACCCCGCTGGGCGATTCCGAAGCCGTCGACGGCTTCGAGTTCGTGCGCATGATCGCCGTCGCCCGCATCGTTTGCCCCAAGACCGTCGTGCGGCTGTCGGCCGGCCGCGAGCATATGAGCCGCGAGCTACAGGCCCTGTGCTTCATGGCCGGCGCCAACTCGATGTTCATCGGCGGCAAGCTGCTGACCACCTCGAACCCGGACAAGGACACCGACGCGGCCCTGATGGCGGACCTCGGCATGAAGCCGATGACCATGAAGACCGCGGACGCCTGAGCCACCCCTCTTTCGATCGTCATCGCCGGGCTGCTTGTCCCGGCGATCCATACACACAAGCCCATCGGGCAAATCGTCAAGGCGGAGTCTATGGATGGCCGGCGCAAGAGGCCGGCCATGACGAACTGTTGGGGGTGAACGGAGCGCGCATCAACGAGGCTAACATCGCGAACCGACGCTCAACGCCTAGTTTCGCAACCCCCGCCCCCCTATCTGGCTCACACAGCCGACGCCTAAGGGGGACGCGTGCAGCCCATCATTTCCGTATCTGGCCTATCCAAGAGCTATGCGGGGGGCTTCCAAGCCCTCAAGAGCGTAGACCTTGAGATCCGCGCGGGCGAGATTTTCGCCCTGCTCGGCCCCAACGGGGCGGGCAAGACCACCCTGATCAGCATCGTCTGCGGGATCGTCAATCCGACCTCCGGCCAGGTGCTGGCCGACGGCCACGACATCATCACCGACTATCGCGCCGCGCGCTCCAAGATCGGCCTGGTGCCGCAGGAACTGTCGACCGACGCCTTCGAGAGCGTTTGGGACACGGTGAAATTCAGCCGCGGCCTGTTCGGCAAGCCGCCGAACCCGGCCTATCTGGAAAAGGTGCTCCGGGACCTCAGCCTCTGGGACAAGAAGGACTCCAAGATCATGGCGCTCTCGGGCGGCATGAAGCGCCGGGTGATGATCGCCAAGGCCCTGTCCCACGAGCCGCGCATCCTGTTCCTTGACGAGCCGACCGCCGGCGTCGATGTCGAGCTGCGCCGCGACATGTGGGAGATGGTCCGGGGCCTGCGCGCCAGCGGCGTCACCATCATCCTGACCACCCACTACATCGAGGAGGCCGAGGAGATGGCCGACCGGATCGGGGTGATCAGCAAGGGCGAGATCATCCTGGTCGAGGACAAGGACGTCCTGATGCGCAAGCTCGGCAAGAAGCAGCTCACCCTGCATCTGCAGGAGCCGCTGACGGCCATTCCCGCCGGCATGGCGGACTATCAGCTCGAACTGGCGGCCGACGGCGCCGAGCTTGTCTACACCTTCGACGCCCAGGCCCAGGACACCGGCATCGCCGCCCTGCTGCGCCAGCTTGCGAGCCAGGGCGTGGACTTCAAGGACCTCCAGACCCAGGAAAGCTCCCTGGAGGACATCTTCGTCAGTCTGGTGCACGCGCGGCCATGAACCTCTACGCCATCAAGTCGATCTACATCTTCGAACTGGCGCGCACCTGGCGCACCCTGATGCAGTCGATCGCCTCGCCGGTGATCTCGACCTCGCTCTATTTCATCGTCTTCGGCTCGGCGATCGGCTCGAAAATGGTCGAGATCGACGGGATCAGCTACGGCGCCTTCATCGTGCCGGGCCTGATCATGCTGTCGATCCTGACCGAGAGCATCATGAACGCCTCGTTCGGCATCTACATGCCCAAGTTCTCAGGCACGATCTATGAGGTGCTCTCAGCCCCGGTCTCGCCCGTCGAGATCGTCGTCGGCTATGTCGGGGCGGCGGCCACCAAATCGGTGATCCTGGGCCTCATCATCCTGGCCACGGCGCGCCTGTTCGTCGATTTCAGCATCCTGCACCCGTTCTGGATGATCTCGTTCCTGGTGCTGACTGCGGTCACCTTCAGCCTGTTCGGGTTCATGATCGGCGTCTGGGCCGACGGCTGGGAGAAGCTGCAGATCGTCCCGATGATGATCGTGACGCCGCTGACCTTCCTGGGCGGCAGCTTCTACTCGATCAGCATGTTGCCCGAGGTCTGGCAGAAGATCGCCCTGTTCAACCCGGTGGTCTATCTGATCTCCGGCTTTCGGTGGGCTTTCTACGGCGTCTCCGACGTCGATGTCAGGATCAGCCTGGCGGCCACCTTCGGGTTCATGGTGCTGTGCCTGATCGGCGTCTGGGCGATCTTCCGCACCGGCTACAAGCTGAAAACCTAGCCAAGCTTCACAGTAACGATCAGCCGCTCTCTCGGGTTCAGGATCAGTTATCGCCAAGCTTGTTGGCTGTAATCGCCAGGCTTGCAACTATTCCGCGCGGGCCTAAAAGGTTATGGGCGACTTACGAGTTTCGCCAACTGTCGGATCGTGCCCGCACAGCGCTCCAATTTTTGTACCGAACGACAAGGCCAAGCTTACGAACTGACGCCGCGCTGACTGGACACGCCCCCACCTCATTGGGAGATCTGTTGTGAGCAACCTTGTCCAGACCGTGATCAACGCCGTAACGCCGGACTTGATCACCAAACTTTCCGGCCTGCTTGGCGAGTCTCCAGGCTCTGTCGGCAAAGGCGTCGCTGCGGCGGCCCCGGCGCTGCTCGCAGCGGCCCTGCAGCAAAGTTCGACCACCACGGGCGCCAACGGCCTGCTCGACATGATCGGCCAGGTGACCAGCGGCGGCGATATTCTCGAGCGCCTTCCGGCCCTGCTATCGGACGATACCGCGCGCGCCGGGCTGCTGAGCCAGGGCAAGGGCCTGGCCGACGGTCTGCTCGGCGCCAACGGCGCTGGGGCGACAAACGCCCTGGCCAGCTTCGCCGGCCTGAAGGGCGGCGCGGCCTCCAGCATCATCGCGCTGGCCGCCCCGCTGGTGATGGGCGCGATCGGCAAGGCGCTTGGCCCGTCCAAGACGGCGGCGGGCGTGCAGGCTCTGCTGTCGGAGCAGAGGTCCAGCATCCTCGGCGCCCTGCCGCCTGGTCTCGGCTCCCTCTTCGGCGTCGGCGGCGCGGCTCAGGCGGCGCGTGGAGCCACGGCCGCTGCGGGCGCCGCGGCGGCTACCGGCGGCGGCGGGTTGATGAAGATCCTGCCCTGGCTGATCGCCGCGGCGGTCGTCCTGGCCCTGATCTTCGGCATGCGCAGTTGCGGCAAGGAAAAGGCCGTGGAACCCGCGCCCGTCGTTCCGCCGGTGGCCGAGGCCCCGGTCGTCGTGGCGCCGGTGGTGGTCGCGCCTGAAACCCTGACCTTGCCTGACGGGGCCACGATCTCGGTCGCGCCCGGCTCGATCGGCTACAGCGTCGCGAAGTTCCTGGACTCCCGCGAGGCCGCGCCGAAGACCTTCATCTTCGACAACCTGAATTTCGACACCGCCTCCAATGCCTTGACGCCTGAAAGCAACGCCACGGTCGGCACCATGGTGGTGATCCTCAAGGCCTATCCGAACGTGCGCGCCCGCATCGTCGGCTACACCGACAACCAGGGCGACCCGGCGGCGAACAAGACGCTGTCCGACAGCCGCGCGGCCACGGTGTCCAAGCAGATCATCGACGCCGGCATCGCCGCCGACCGCCTGGAAACGGCGGGCATGGGCGAGGCCGGCCCGGTCGCCGACAATGCGACCGAAGAGGGCCGCGCCAAGAACCGGCGGACCGAACTGGTGATTGTCAGGAAGTAATAGAGTTCACGACCCAAGGATCGTCGTCGCCCGGTCGGCCTGGGCGGCGGCGGTCCCTATTCGTCTTCGTCGAAGCGTGCGGCGACCAAGTTCGCGAGGGCCTCGACCGCGGCCTCGGCTTCGTTGCCGTCAGCTTCGATGTCGATGGCGCTGCCACGCCCGGCGGCCAGCATCATCAGGCCCATGATCGAGCGGGCGTCGACGCTCTGCCCGTCCTTGCAAACCTTGACCTCGGCGTCGAAGGTCGCGGCCAGCTTGACGAACTTCGCCGACGCCCGCGCATGCAGGCCCCGCTTGTTGACGATTTCGACCGTTCGCCTGGTTGTCACTTTTCGCCGGCCAGCACGTAGGACGCGACGGAGATGTACTTGCGCCCGGCCTCCTGGGCGCAGGCGACGCAGTCCTCGAGATTCTGGCGCGTGCGGACCGAGGCCAGCTTGATCAACATCGGCAGGTTCAGCCCGGCGATCACCTCGGCGCGGGTCTGTTCCATCACCGAGATGGCCAGGTTCGACGGAGTGCCGCCAAACATGTCGGTCAGCAGGATGACGCCGGCGCCCGAATCCACGGCCTCGCACGCCGCCAGGATGTCCTTGCGGCGACGTTCCATGTCATCTTCCGGCCCGATGCAGATGGCCGCGACCGCGGTTTGCGGGCCGACCACATGCTCCATGGCGAAGATGAACTCTTCAGCCAAACGCCCGTGCGTGACGATCACGAGCCCGATCATGCCAACTCTCTCAACGGGAATCCCCACCCGGCTGCGGCGATACGCCGGCCACGCGGTCGCCTAGATACGCTCCTTCCGCGCCGCGTCCAAGATGTTGCAGCGCGCGGCGGAGTTTCGCAGGCGCCGACGCCTCCAGCGGATGGACTGAAACCACCGGCACGCTCGACCCGGCATAGGTCGCGAAGGCGGGGTCCGGCAGTCGCTCGGCCGGCTCGCACCGCGCGGCCAGCGCGATGCGGCTGAAGGGCCGGGCCGGCTCGGCGCAGATCCCCAGACCGCGGACCTCGATCAGATTGACGAGCGTCTTCGGCGCTCGGCCGTAGAGCGCGCCGTCGCAGGCCCAGACCAGTACGCGATCATCGGCCACCAGCCGAAAACCCTGTTCCAGCAGGCGCAAGGCCAGGTCGCTCTTGCCGGCGCCGGATGCTCCTTCGATCAGCACGCCGCGCCAGGCGCCGTCCAGATAGGTCGAGACCAGGCCGGCGTGCAGGATCATCGCCGCGCCTCCGGCAGGGTGACGATGAAGCGGGCGCCGGTCACCTTGCCCTCGGCGTCCTGCCGGTTTTCGGCCCGGATCGC
>JBEBYB010000133.1:0-7612 GCA_040391295.1 Phenylobacterium sp.
GAGGAATTCGACTGGGTCGATCTGGTCTCGAAAGAGCTGACGGCCATGACGCTGGCCACCCTCTTCGACTTCCCCTTCGAGGATCGCCGCAAGCTCACCTATTGGTCGGACATGATGACCAACCCGCCCGGCCACGGGGTCTGCGAGAGCTGGGAGCAGAAGCGCCGCGAGCTCGGCGAATGCTTCGACGCCTTCGACGGCCTGTGGAACCAGCGCATCAACGCCCCGCCGCAGTCCGACATGATCTCCATGCTGGCCCATGCCGAGGCCACCCGGAACATGGACGCCAACGAGTACCACGGCAACGTCACCCTGCTGATCATCGGCGGCAACGATACGACGCGGAACACCATCTCCGGCTCGATCTACGCCCTGAACAAGAACCCGGACCAGTACGCCAAGCTGCGGGCCAACCCTGGGCTCATCAACTCCATGGTGTCGGAGACGATCCGCTGGCAGACGCCGCTGGCGCACATGGCCCGCACCGCCACCCAGGACATCGAGTTCGGCGGCAAGCTGATCCGCAAGGGCGACCGGGTGGCCATGTGGTACGTCTCGGGCAACCGCGACGACGAGGTCATCGCGAGCCCCGACAGCTACATCATCGACCGCGAGCGCCCGCGCAACCACATGTCCTTCGGGTTCGGCATTCACCGCTGCGTCGGCAATCGCCTGGCCGAACTGCAGCTGACCATCATCTGGGAAGAGATCCTCAAGCGCTTCCCGAGCGTCGAGGTCGTAGCCGAACCGCTGCGCACCCACTCGGTGTTCGTGAAGGGCTACGAGACCCTGCCGGTGATCATCCCCAGCCGCAACTGATCGAATGGGGCGGCGAGGGACTACTCCTCGTCGCCCTCTTCGTCGCCGATCGCCTCGGTGACGAGCTTGCGCCACACCGGATCGGTGTCGTCCACCAGATCGACGTCCTCCAGCAGGGCGACCGCGCCGCCGCCGTCCGGCGTGACGAGGCCCAGCACTTCCATCGTCTCGCCGTCCTCGGTGTCGTGCGCCTCGGCCTGGACCACGATGGCGGCCTCCTCGCCGTCGTCGGTCCACCAGATCACCGGCTGCGGCAGCTCCATGTCGATGGGCCGGCCGTTCTGCGTGTCGCCAAGCGCGAAGATCGCCACGCGCCGCTGAACATCGTCCAGGGTGGCCAAGGCCCCGACGAAGGGCTTCAGCCGCGTCCAGTCGTCGACGTCAAAGCCGGTGTCGTCGAAGCTCGGTTGGTCGTCCGTCATCGGCTTGGTCTCCACGTCGCGATAGGGAGCGTATCATGCGATCCGCCGCCTGGGCTCAAGCTCCGATTGCTCGGGGTGGTTCAGGCCGGGGTCGGCGACAACAGGAAGGCGAAGCCACGCAGCACGGTCTGGACCAGGGCCTCGGACGAGGCGGCGTCCTCCTCCATATGCACGCTCGAGGCGATGCCGCGTCCCAGCACCCAGAACACGCGCGCGACGTCCTGGGTCCGATCGGCCGGGATTCTGTCGTCGTCGCGCAGCGAACTCTGAAACGCCTCGAAAGCCTGCTGCTCGGCCTCCCGCACGACCAGGTGCCCAGACAGGGTCGGGTCGGTCTGCATGAGGGCGTAGAGGTGCGGATGACGCCGGATGAAGGCGAGCAGCGCCGCGGAGGCGGCGTCGATCTGGTGCGGGAACTTGCCGCTCGCCCTGGCGCGCTCGATGCGCTGGGTGAGCTCCTGCCAGCCTTCGACCGCCACCGCCGTCAGCAGCGCGTCCTTGTTGGCGAAGTGGTAGTAGAGGCTGGCGACGCCGCTGCCGACCTCCGCGGCGATCAACCTCAGTTGCAAGGCCTCGGCCCCGCCCTTGTCGACCAGGGTCCGCGCCGCATCCAGGATGCGGCGGCGCAGGGTTCCGGGGCGGGCGATTTCGGCGCGCGTCATCTCATGGCCGTCCTTCGAAGCGGGAGCGACCATGGACGACGAAGCGCGCCGCAACCAGCCTAGAGCCTGGACGGCAGGACGACCTTCATGTCCTCGTAGCCCTTCACGAAGATCGAGTAGCTGCGCTTGGGCTCTTCCAGCAGCTGGATGTCGGGGAAGCGCTTCATGATCTCTTCCCAGATGATCGTCAGCTGCAGTTCGGCCAGGCGGTTGCCGACGCAGCGGTGGATGCCGAAGCCGAACGACATGTGCTGGCGCGGCCGCGGCCGGTCGATGATGTAGCTGTCGGGATTCTCGATCACCGTGTCGTCGCGATTGCCCGAGACGTACCACATGACCACCTTGTCGCCCTGCTTGATGGTCTTGCCGCCCATCTCGAAGTCCTGGGTCGCGGTGCGGGACATGTGGGCCAGCGGGGTCTGCCAGCGGATGGTCTCGGAGACCATCGAGGAGATCAGGCCGTGATCGGCGCGCAGCTTGGCGTACTGCTCGGGGTTCTGGTTGAGAGCGACGACCGAGCCGGAGATGGTGTTCCGCGTGGTGTCGTTGCCGCCGATGATCAGCAGGGCGACGTTGGCGTGGAACTCCGCCATCGTCATGTTCCGGGTCTCCTCGCCGTGCGCCAACATGGAGATCAGGTCGCCGGTGGGCTCGGCGTTGACCCGCTGGTTCCAAAGCTCGGTGAAGTAGCCGAAGCACTCGGCCATGGTGGCCCGCAGTTCCTCCAGGGTGGCGACGGGGCCAAAGCCCGGCGCCGTGGTCATGGCGTCCGACCAGCGGGTGAGCTTGCGACGCTCCTCGAAGGGGAAGGCGAACAGGGTCGCCAGCGTCATGGTGGTCAGCTCCTTCGACACCAGGTCGACCCAGTCGAAGGGCTCGCCGATCGGAAGGGAGTCGAGGATTTCCCCGGCCCGCTCGCGGATCAGCGGGGCCATGACGGTGAGCGCGTGGGGCGACAGGGCCGGGCTGACCGTCTTGCGCTGCACGTCGTGGCGCGGCGGGTCCATGGCGATGAAGTTGCTGGCGTTGTTGTTCGGATCGCGGAAGGCGGCGGCGGCCTTCGGCGTCAGGGTGATGCCCTTGGCCGAAGAGAATACCTGATGGTTGGAGTCCACCGCCATGATGTCGTTGTATTTGGTGATCGACCAATAGGGGCCGTAGTTGCTATCTGGCGTGAAGTGGATCGGCGATTCCGCGCGCAGGCGCTCGAAGATCGCCCACATCGAGTCGTCGCGGAACAGCGAAGCCCGGGCCGGGTTCAGCTCCGCCAGCGGGGTCTCATAGGCGGACTTGCGTGCGGCGGCGCGCTTGTCCTTCAGAATGTCCACGGTTCCATCGGCCATCATAGCGCCCTCGGTGCACGCGCCCTGGGCTGGGCGCCCATCTATCGAACCTCTTCGAACAAGGTTCCGCAAGCTGCTCAGTTGTCAAACCCAGGCGCCTGCGATCTAGTCCCGTGATCGGGACGGTGGAGAGAGAGCATGGCCGGGAAAATGACGGACTTCGTCGCCGAGTGCCGCGCGCTTCGGGCGCAGCCAGATTGGCCCGCCCAGATCGCCGATGCGATGAGACGGCTGCTGGCCGCCGGGGATCTTGCCGGTGAACTGCTTGGCGAGCTGGAGCCCGGCCAACTGGCCAAGATCTATGTCCAGTCGCCGGACCTGACGATCTATTCGGTTTTTAGCGAGGGGGGCCTGCGCGGCCCGCCTCACGACCACGCCACCCATGCGGTGGTCGGCCTCGTCGACGGCGTCGAGCAGTACAAGACCTATGAGGTGAAGGGCGAGCATTGCGTCGAGACCGGGCTCAAGCGGGTCACGGCGCCGGCGGTGGCCGTCCTCGAGCACGAGGCGATCCACGCCATGTGGAACGAGCCGGGCGAGACCGGCCTGTCGCTCCACGTCTATGGAAACGCTCATTTCGAAGCGCCGGACCGGCGCATGTGGAACCCCGACACCTACGTCGAAACCGCCTTCGACCACCGCCAGCAGTTCAAATGGACCAAGGAACTCACGGCCGCCGCCGCCAGCCAGGCGGGCTAGCTCCGTCGAACTCGTGGTCATGACCCGGCGTCATGCACTAAGCATCGCCTCGCCCCAGCGGCGGGGCGGCGCACGGGAGCGGTCATGCAACAGCAGATGGGTGTCGGAGAGCTTCTGAACGCCGACGGGACCTTGGTCGAGCGCGGCTGGGCCAGCAAAGAGGTCCGGCGCTACGACCGCTCAGTGCTGAAGTCCCCCGACCCTCGCATCAAGGAATGGGACTACTACTGCGTCCTGACCGATAAGTTCGGCATCGCCCTCACCGTCGCCGACAACGGCCACATGGGTTTCCTCGGCGCCTCCTGGATGGATTTCGGCGAGCGGACCTTCGTCAATGGCGGGGTCGGTACGCCAGCCCCGCACGGCGCGATGGAACTGCCGTCCAGCGCCGACGCCGGCGACATCGTCCAGGTCCATCCGAAGATGCAGATCGCGTTTCGCCATGAGCCGGGCGGGCGACGCCTGACCATCGACGCGCCGGGCTTCGACAAGGGCCGCGGCCTGTCGGGCGAGCTCTGGCTGGCCCAGCCGCCGATGGACCGCATGGTCATCGCCACCCCGTTCGCCGAGGTCCCGGAGGCCTTCTATTACAATCAGAAAATCAACTGCCTGGCGGCTGCCGGGCACATCGACTACGCCGGCCGCCGCTACGAGTTCACGCCCGATCAGGCCTTCGGCGTGCTGGACTGGGGCCGCGGGATCTGGACCTTCGACAACACCTGGTACTGGGGCTCGGCCTCGGGCCTGGTCGATGGCAAGCCGTTCGGCTTCAACATCGGCTACGGCTTTGGCGACACCTCGGCGGCCAGCGAGAACGTCGTCTTCCATGACGGCAAGGTCCACAAGCTGACCGACCTGAAGTTCCACCTGCCGGACGGCGGCTACGACACCGGTCCCTGGCGGTTCACCTCCAGCGACGGCCGCTTCGAAATGACCTTCGAGCCGATCGTCGATCGCCACGCCAGCTTCGCGATGGGCGAGATCAGCAGCCTGCAGCATCAGGTGTTCGGCCGATTCTCCGGCTATGTCGGACTGGACGACGGATCACGCCTGGAGGTCCGCGACCTCATCGGCTTCGCCGAAGAGGTCCATAACCGCTGGTGAGGATCAGTCGTGATGCTCGTTCTTGAGCAGCGACAAGGCCACCAGGCTGATCACCGCCGCGACGCCCAGATAGATGCCCACCGGAACCAGGCCGCCCTGGCTCGATAGGGCCTGGGCGACCACCGGGGTCAGGCCGCCGCCGATGATGCCGCCGACATTGAAGGCCATCGAGGCGCCGGTGTAGCGCACGCGCGCCGGGAACAGGCCCGGCAGGAAGGCGCCCAGCGGCCCATAGACGAAGCCCATGGTCAGCAGGGCCAGCGACAGGAACGCCCAGCTCGAGAACAGCGACTGCGCGCCCAGCATCGGGGCCAGCAAGGCGCCGACCACGATCGCCATCAGGCAGCCGGCCATCAGCACCCGGCGAGGGTTGGTGGCGTCCGACCAATAGCCGGCCAGAACGATGCCCAGCGCCATGAAGCCGATGGCGCCCAACTGAACGCCCAGGAAGGTCTCGCGGCTGTGGCCCTGGGTCTGGACGCCGTAACCCAGCGCAAAGGCGGTCGCGAGATAGAAGGTCGCGAAACAGGCGACCACCGCGAAGGTGCCGGCGATGGTCGGCATCAGGTGGCGTTTGAACAGTTCGGCCAGCGGCACGGCGGAGGGCGCTTCCTCCTCCAGGGCCTTGGCGAAGGACGGGGTCTCGGTGAGCTTCAGCCGCACCCAAAGACCGACGCCGACCAGCAGGATGCTGCCCAGGAACGGGATCCGCCAGCCCCAGGCCTGGAACTGCTCGGGCGTCAGCATCATGCCCAGGATCAGGAACAGGCCGTTGGCGGCGATGAAGCCGACAGGAGCGCCGAGTTGCGGGAACATGCCGTAGCGCGCGCGCCAGCCGGGAGGAGCGTTCTCCACCGCCAGCAGGGCCGCGCCGCCCCATTCGCCGCCGAGGCCAAAGCCCTGGCCGAAGCGCAGCACGCAAAGCAGGACCGGCGCGATCCATCCGGCCATGGCGTAGGTGGGCAGGAAGGCGATGGCGACAGTCGATCCGCCCATCAGCATCAGCGAGGCGACCAGGGTCGATTTGCGGCCGATACGGTCGCCGTAATGTCCGAACACCACCGCCCCGAGCGGCCGCGCAAAGAAGGCGACCGCCATCGTCGCGTAGGACGACAGCAGTTGCATGGACGGCGAAGCCGAGGGGAAGAACAGCGGGCCGAACACCAGCGAGGCGGCGGTGGCGTAGATGTAGAAGTCGTAGAACTCGACCGCGGTCCCGACCAGGCTGGCCGTCAGCACTCTGCGCGTCGACGGTGGCGTCACCGCCGCTGAACTGTTCGCCATCGTTTTCCCCGACCCTTTTGTGCGGACGGCTTCGCGCCTGAGACGCCGCAGGTCAAGTCGCCAACGCCCTATCAAGCGCCGCCGCGACGGGGAGCCGCTCTTGCCTTGGCCGCCCTCGTCCGCCAGATGGTCGTCATGTCCTCCATGATCGAACCCTTCCACGCCATCGCCATCAGCGGGCTCGCCCACCAGCTCAAGAGCGAGGGGCGTTCGGTCATCCATATGGAGTTTGGCCAGCCTTCGACCGGCGCGCCGCGCGCGGCCATCGAGGCGGCCCACAAGATCCTCGACACCGATCCCATGGGCTATTGGGAAAGCCCCGAGCTGAAGGCCCGGATCGCAAAGCACTACAAGGAAAGCTACGGCGTCGATGTTCGCCCCGGTCAGCTTATCCTGACCTGCGGGGCCTCGCCGGCCCTGGTCCTGGCGCTGTCGTCCTGCTTCTCGCCGGGCGATCAGATCGCCTTGGCGCGGCCGGGCTATGTCGCCTACCGCAACACCCTGCGAGCCTTGCACATGGTTCCGGTGGAGCTCGAATGCGGACCTGATGAGCGCTTCCAGCTCAGCGCCGCGCGGCTGGCGGCGCTTGATCCGGCCCCGGCCGGGGTGATCCTGGCCAGCCCCGCCAATCCCACCGGCACGATCATTCCAGCCGACGAACTGGAGGCCATCGCCCAGGTCTGCCGCGAGCGCGGGATCAAGATCATCTCCGACGAGATCTATCACGGGCTCAGCTACGTCGAGCCGGCCCGCTCGATCCTGGAGTTCGAGCCCAGCGCCCTGGTGGTGAACAGCTTCTCGAAATATTTCAGCATGGCAGGCTGGCGGCTGGGTTGGCTGCTCAACCCGCCGGAACATGTGGAGCGGGCGCGGGCCTTCATGGGCGCGCTGTTCCTGACCCCGCCGTCGCTGGCCCAGCACGCCGGCTTGGCGGCGATGGACAGCCGCGACGAGCTGGAGGGCCACCTGGAGGTCTACCGGGCCAACCGGACCCTGCTGCTCGAAGCCCTGCCCGCCCTCGGCCTCGACGCCATCGCGCCGCCGGACGGGGCCTTCTACATCTATGCCGACGTCGGCCACCTGACGCACGACAGCCTGGAATTCTGCCAGACCCTGCTGCGCGACACCGGGGTGGCCACCGCCCCCGGCATCGACTTCGACCCGGTCGAGGGCGCTCACTTCATTCGCATGAGCTTTGCGGTCTCGACCCCGGAGATCGAGGAGGCGCTCACCCGCCTCAAACCGTGGTTCGCCGGCCGCGAGCGCCTCGCCGTCTGAC